>JAJQHS010000028.1 GCA_021199635.1 Bacillota bacterium | reverse complement strand
CGGCTGAGCTGCCGGATCAGCCGCTCCGGCTCCGGGAAATGGGGGAACGCATTGTACACCAGGATGCAGTCGAATTTTCGGCCGAAATCCATATTCTCCGCGTCGCCGCACAGCACCCGCACCTGGGGGAATTTCCCCGCGGCGATCTTCACCATCTCCGGCGAAATATCCACCGCGGTCAGGGAGCCGACCTCCCGGCGCAGATAGTCCGGGAACAGCACACCGGTGCCGCAGGCCACGTCCAGCACGTCCGCCCCGGGCGTGACGTTGGCATTGTCCAGGATGGCGGCGATGACGTCTTCCCGGCGGGTCAGGTCCGCGTCCCAATGGGCGGCGGCCCGGTCAAAGTAGGCGATGATTTCCTGCTGGTTCATACAAGTTTCCTCCCGATCTTTCCGATACGCCCATTATAGCGTGGACATCGCCCGGCTGAAAGCCCCCAGGGGGGATAAAAAACTCCCGCCGTAAGCGGGAGCTTTTCTTTTGCTGCCGGGCCTGCTCAGACCTCCCGGTACATGGTGCCGGCATCGTCCTTGCGGACGGCCTCCGCCACCTGCAGGACCTCTACGCGCACCGCCCGGGGGCCCATGGTGATCTCCAGGATGTCCCCGACCTTCACATCGTAGCTGGCCTTGACCACCCGCCCGTTGACGCTGACCCGGCCATTGTCGCAGGCTTCATTGGCCACCGTCCGGCGCTTGATCAGCCGGGATACCTTCAAAAATTTATCCAGGCGCATGGGTCATTTCCCCACGATGTCCTTCAGGCATTTGCTGGCCTTGAAGGCGGGCACCCGTGTGGCGGGGATCTCCACCGCCTCCCGGGTATGGGGATTGCGGCCGATCCGGGCGCAGCGCTCCCGGGTCTCAAATGTGCCGAAGCCGGAAAGCTGCACCTTCTCCCCCTCCGCCAGCGCGGCGGTGATGGTATCGATGGCGGCGTTGATGATCCGCTCGGCGTCCTTCTTGCTGGTGCCGGATTTCTCGGCCGCAGCATCGATCAGCGCTTTTTTGTTCATAGTGTCACCCTCTCTTCTGTTACAGTGCTGTGTACAATAAGCTATCATATTTTGTGCCAGAATGCAAGGGATTTTTTTACAAATGGAGCAAATTTGCAATTTTTTCGCCCTTTGGCAGCAGCATGGCGTCCGCCCGGGTGATAGCTTTCAGCTTCACCACAGCCAGCACGTAAACCACCACGCCCACCACGATGGGAACGGCGCACAGCAGCACCCGGCTGGTGATGCCCGCGTACTGCAGCAGCTGCAGCACGCCGAACACCGCTACGCCCATCAGCAGGGCGGAAAGCACCGCCTTGCCCACGTTTTTCACGATGGCGGGGGCATCCGGCAGCACCCGGCGCATACTGACCAGGTTCAGCACGGTGATGCACAGGTAGCACAGCAGCGTGCCGATGGGCGTGCCCACAATGCCAATATTGGGGTTGCCGGTGAGGATGTAAACGATTACCAGCTTCACAACGCCGCCGATGAACATGTTGATCACAGGCAGGTTCACATGGCCGTGGGCCTGCATGATGGCGTTGGTCAGCAACACCAGGGCGTTGAAGATCACGCACAGCCCCAGCACCGTCATCAGCTGGGTGGAAAGCGTCAGGCTATCACCGGTGTAGCCGCCCAGCAGCGCCGTGACCGGCCCGGCCAGGACCGCCAGACCCACCGCGCAGGGCGCGGCGATCAGCCCGGTGACGCGGGCGGCGGATTCCTCCGTAGCCTTGACTTCGCTGTGCTTCCCGGCGGCCAGCAGCGCGGCAATGGAGGGCAGCACGCTGATGGTGATGGGGGTGATGAAGGCGCAGGGCAGGTTGAAAATGGTCTGGGTCATGTTGTAGATGCCCTTCTGGGTATCCGCCTGCGCCTGGGTCAGGGTGTTCAGCAGCTGACCCATGTAGATCCGCGTTTCCAGCACCGTCAGGATCTGCAGCCCGGCGGAGCCGATGGTGATGGGCACGGCAATGGCCAGGAGCTGCTTGGCGGTGGAGCCGGCGCTGTCCGGCGCGTCCGCAGTGTTGGGCAGGGCCCGGTAGGCCTTCCGGAACACCCTGTGCAGGTAGATGGTGGATACCAGGCAGCTGGTGGTCACGCCCAGGATCGCGCCTCCGGCGGCCAGGGACAGGGAATCCGTGGCGCGCAGCACCAGCACCGCCAGGCCAATGCCCACGATCAGCTTGGTGATGGCTTCCAGCACCTGGGATACGGAGGTGGGGATCATATTGCTCTGCCCCTGGAAGAAGCCGCGGTAGGCGCTCATCAGGCAGATGAAGAAGCAGCACGGCCCCAGGCAGGCGATGGCCGCCCAGGCGTCGGGCTGGTTCAGCCCCTGGGCAAGCTGCCGGCAGAACACCACCATCAGCAGCGTGCCGATCAGGCCCAGCCCCAGGAAGATCCCCCGGGCGGTGGTGTAAATGCGGCGGATCTGGTTGTTCCGGTCCAGGGAGCTGGCCTGGGCGATCATCCGGCTCATGGCCACCGGAAGCCCGGCGGTGGAGATCATCAGCAGCACATTGTAGATGTCGTAGGCGGTGGAATAATAGCTGAAGCCCTGGGAGCCGATGATGGCATTCAGAGGGATCTTATACAGGGCGCCGATGACCTTGACGATGGCGGTGGCCATGGCCAGGAGCATGGTGCCGTGGAGGAAGGATTGTTTTTTCGTTGATTCAGACATGATACAGCCTCCGGATCAGGTGGCGCTGTCCCCGGCGAACAGCCGCGGGATCGCGTAGCTGGTAAGCTCCTCCACGACGGCGTTCAGGTCGATGGTGGGGAAGGCTCCGTTCTGGTACAGGATCTTGCCCCGCACCATGGTCATCGCCACATCGCCGCCCTTGGCGCTGAACACCAGGCCGTTGAGGACGTTGTGGCAGGGCATCAGGTGGGGCGCGGTGAAGTCGACCATGCACAGGTCGGCGTCGTAGCCCACCTGGAGCATCCCGGTGGTGTCCGAGCGGCCCTGCGCCCTGGCGCCGCAGGCGGTGGCCATCATCAGGGCGGCGGAGGCGGGCAGGGCGGAAGCATCGCCGGAGGACGCCCGCGCCGCCAGGCTCACGCCCCGCATGACCTCGAACAGGTCCAGGTTCCCCGCATCCGGCACGCCGCCGGTGCCCAGCGCCACGTTCATCCCCGCCCGGACGCACTCCAGCACCGGTGTGACCGGGCGCCCGTTTTTGGCGGCGGTCAGGGGGCAGGCCACCGCGGTGGCATGCTTTTTGCCAAGCAGTGCCCGCTCCTCAGGGGAAAGGCAGGCGCAGCCCGCCGCGGAAGCGGGGACGCCGAATACGCCGTGGCAGTTCATCAGCTCCGCCGGACCCAGGCCGGTGCGCTCCAGGCAGGATTCCACTTCCCCCGCCGTTTCCGCCAGGTGGAGCTGGAAGCCCAGCTTCTCCTGGGCGGCATAGCCGGCCAGCGCCTCCCACAGCTTATAGTTGCTGGTATACTCGGCATAGATGCCCGCGTCGATGCGGATGCGCCCGCCGTCGAAGCCGTGCCATTTCTCCGCCACGCGGCGGAATTCGGCGCATTGCTCATCGGTTTCAAAGTCGAAGTCCTCGCACTGGTCGATGAAGCGGTAGGCGGACAGGGCGATATTGGCCTTGATCCCGCTCTCCGCCGCCGCCTGGGCGGTGGCCTCCGGATAATAGTACAGGTCGGATACGGCGGTCACGCCGAAGCGCAGGCACTCCGCAATGCCCAGCAGCACCGCTGCCTTGGCGCAGCGGGAGTCCATTTTATCCTCCCGGAGGAGCTGCTGCTCCAGCGCCTCCTTGCCGGAAAGGTCGTCGAAGCAGCTGCGCAGCACCGTTGAGGCCAGCTGGGTATGGCAGTTGACCAGCCCCGGCAGCACCACCATCCCCGTGCCGTCCACGATGGTCTGGGGCCTGCCCGCCGGGGGCGTCCTGCCGATGTAGGAGATTTTCCCCTCTGTGACTGCCAGATACGCGCCGAACAGCACGTCCATCCGGGTATTCATGGTCACGATGGTAACATTGGAAATGAGCGTATCCAATTCCGAATTCTTCCTTTCTTGGTCAGTTCCCGCCGAGAAGTGGGGCAAGCGCCCGCTTCTGCGCCAGGACATCGGGCAGCTGCTGAATGTACTGCTCCGGAAATTTGGGGTTGTGGAAGCGCTGGAGGGTGCCGTCCGGCAGGTTGACCTTGGTCATGCCCCCGCCGCCCAGGGAGAGGATGGTGTGCAGCTCCTCCATCATGTAAATATTGTACAGGCAGTCCAGCCCGTCCCGGCTCCAGCCCACATTTTCGAAGGAGCCGGACATGTATTTCTGCCGGTAGAGGTAGTAGGGGCGGTAGCCCTGCGCCCGCAGCGTTTGGTTGGCGTAGTCCACCATTTTCTCCACATCCTCCGCGCTGGGGAGGGTCTCCCGGCGCTGGAACAGGTCCGCGCCCTTCTTCAGCGCCAGGGTATGCACGGTGATATTGGCGCTGCCCAGCGCCGCCACCGTATCCAGGGAATGGCGGAAGCCGTCAAAGGTATCCGTGGGCAGCCCGGCGATCAGATCCATATTCACCGCGCTGAAGCCTGCGTCCGCGGCCCACTGCGCCGCCTCCAGCACCTGCTGGGGGGAGTGGGGCCGCCCGCAGGCATGCAGGACGCTGCCGATCATGGACTGGGGATTGATGCTCACGCGGTCCGCCCCATTTTCCCGGAGGACGCGGAGCTTTTCCGGGCTGAGCGTATCCGGGCGTCCGCCCTCCACGGTGAATTCCAGGCACCGGGACAGGTCGAAGCTGTGCCGGATGGCGTCCAGCAGGGTAACCAGCTGGGACGCGGAGAGGGTGGTGGGGGTCCCGCCGCCTATGTAAAGGGTACGCACCTGCCGCCCGGAACTTTCCAGCAGCCGGCCGGTGACCTGGATCTCCTGCAAAAGCGCCTGCAAATACGGCTCCAGCAGCTCTGTCCGGCTGCCAATGCTGCGGCTGACGAAGCTGCAGTAGCTGCACCGGGAGGGGCAGAAGGGGATGCCCACGTACAGGGATACATCCGATCCTTTCAGCATCGCCGCCGCCCGGAGGGTGGCCCGGGAGCAGTCGGCAGCCAGCGCGCTGCGCTCCGGCGTGACGAAGTAGACCTTTTCCATCTGCTTCTGCGCCTGGCGGCAGGTCGCCCCGGCGCGCATGGCCCGGGTGGTGATTTTGGTGGGGCGCACCCCGGCCAGGGCACCCCAGGCCGGCGCTGTGGGCAGCAGGGGCAGCGCCGCCAGATAGTAGCTCTGCTGCAGGATCTGCCGGCGGAGCCGGACGGTTTCTGCATCCGCGCGGAGCCTGCGGCTGGCGCGGACGGTCCTGCCGTCCAGGGTGATCACCGTCACCGCTGTCAGCCAGGTCTTGCCCCGGTACAGGGCGGAGACCGCCTCCCCCTGCGCCTGGGGGTCGAACAGGCAAAGCTGCAGCTGCTCCACGGCATAGCGATCCGTGTGGCCGATCAGCGTCAGATTCATACGCCGTCCTCAGAAAAGCCCTGCAGATAGGGATTGTGCCGCTGCTCCTCCTCCAATGTGGAGCTCCTGCCGTGGCCGGGGTAGAGGGCGTAGTGCCCCGAAAGCCCGGCCAGCCGCTTCAGGCTGCGCTGCATGGCCGCCGGGTCGCTGCCGGGGATGTCCGTCCGCCCGCATACGGAGGCAAACAGGGTATCCCCGGAGAACATGGCGTCCTGGCAGATCAGGCATACGGACCCGGCGCTGTGCCCCGGGGTGTGCAGCACATGAAGTTCCAGCCCGGCCACGTCCAGAATCTGCCCATCCGTATAGAAGCAAATGTCCCCGGTGTAGCCCACCAGGGGGAAGAGGGGCTGGTAGGCCAGGGGATAGTCAATATCCTCCCGCGCCATCCACAGGGCGCAGCCGAACGCCCGGCGGATGGGCTCCACGCCGCCCACATGGTCAAAGTGCCCGTGGGTCAATAGGATGGCCTCCGCCTTCAGCCCTTCCTGCGCCAGAAATTGCAGTATGGTATCCGGGCAATCCCCGGGGTCGATGATGCAGCAGCTTGTGGAGGCATCCTCGTGAAGAATGTAGCAGTTCGTCCGGGAGTCCCCCAGAGTCAAGTGGTGAATTTTCAGCATGTTCCGTTCCTCCTGGGGGAATCCATCAGCACATCGGTGTCCAGGATCAGGGTCACCGGCCCGTCATTGATGGATTCCACCTGCATATCCGCCCCGAATTGTCCGTGCTGGGGCGGGAAGCCCAGCGCCGCGCAGTCGCTGAGGAAGGCCTGGTACAGCGCTTCCCCCAGCTGCGGCTCCGCCGCACCGGTAAAGCTGGGGCGGCGTCCCTTTCGGCAGCTCCCGTACAGGGTGAACTGGCTGACCACCAGCACCTGGCCGCCTACGGCCTCCAGCCCCAGGTTCATTTTTCCGTTTTCGTCCGCAAAGACCCGCAGGCCCAGCGCCTTCTCCGCCAGGAAGCGGCAGGTCTGCCGGGTGTCGTTGGGGCCGACGCCCAGCAGGATCAGGAATCCCCGGCCGATCTGCCCCACCGTCTGCCCGTCAATGGCCACGCTGGCGGAGCGCACCCGGGTCAGGACCGCCCGCATGGGCTTACGCTTCCTCGTCGTCCGGGCAGGGGCCGTGCCTGGGCGGCTTGGGCGGGGCGGGATAATTGTTGCCATTGTCGCACCAGTTGTCGCACCACGCGGCGCGGTCCCCCTTGGGGCTGAGGAGCATCCCTGCCAGCATTCCCGCCAGGGTGCAGACCGCGGCGCCCAGCACCAGCTCCCGCTGGTTCAGGGTGATCTTTTCGTCCAGGTCGTTCCAGATTTTCTTAACGTTTTCCAGCATAATGGCATCCTCCTTAGTTTTGCCCGCGGCGGGAGCCGACCACGTCCCGGATGTTCAGCAGCTTGTTCCGGATGGCGTCCAGCTCCTCCACATTTTTCACTTCAAATTTTACGGTGAACACACTCTTGCCCCCGGGCAGGTCCTTGCCGAACAGCTCCTTGACCCGGATGCGGTTGGTGGTCATGGTGGTGGCAACGTCCAGCAGCAGTCCGTCCCGGGTGATGCAGTCCAGCTCCAGCGTGGTTTCAAAGGGCTGCTCCTCCAGGTTGGCCCAGCGCACCCGCACCCACCGCGCCGCCTGCGCCGGGTCGTCCCGGTTGGCGGCGTTGGGGCAGTCCGCCCGGTGGACGGACACGCCGAAGCCCTTGGTTATGAAGCCCACGATGGCATCCCCGGGCACCGGGGTGCAGCATTTGGCGAATTTGATCATGCACGAGTCGATGTCCTCCACGATGACGCCGTTGACCGCGTGCCGGTTCCGCTTCACCGCTTCGGAGTCCGGATTGGTGCGAAGGGGATTGACCTGGGTCAGCTTCTCGTTGGCCTGATTGCGCACCGCCCGGTTCACATCGTCCCGGATGCGCCCCACGGCCTTCACTGCGGTCAGGCCGCCGTAGCCGATGGCGGCGTACATATCCTCCCAGCTGTCGAAGGACAGCTTCTTCAGCAGCTGCGGGCCAAGCTCCGCGTCGGATATGGCGCTCAGCGGCAGGCCCACCCGGCGCATCTCCGACTCGAAGGAAGCGCGGCCCCGCACCACATTTTCCTCCCGCTTCTCCTTCTTGAACCACTGCTTGATTTTGGTGCGCGCCTGGTTGGACTGGCAGATGTTCAGCCAGTCCCGGCTGGGGCCCTTGGCGGATTTGGAGGTGAGGATCTCCACAATGTCGCCGTTTTTCAGCGGGGTGTCAATGTTGGCGATGCGGTTATTCACCTTCGCGCCGATCATGGCGTTGCCCACGCCGGAATGGATGGCATAGGCAAAGTCAATGGGCGTGGAGCCGTTGGGCAGGCTGACGATCCGCCCCTTGGGCGTGAAGACGAATACCTCGTCGTCGAACATGTCGATTTTCAGGGACTGTACATAATCCTCCGCGTCGGTGTCCTGCTGGCTCTCCAGCAGCCGCCGCACCCACTCGAAGTCCTTCTCGTTCCCGGCACCGGAGCCCTGCTTATACTTCCAGTGTGCCGCCACGCCGTACTCCGCGACCTCGTGCATTTCCCAGGTGCGGATCTGCACCTCGAAGGGGATGCCCTGGGAGCCGATGACGGTGGTGTGCAGGCTCTGGTACATATTGGGCTTGGGCGTGGAGATGTAATCCTTGAACCGGCCGGGCACCAGGTTGAACAGGTCGTGGATATGCCCCAGCACATTGTAGCAGTCGGGGATGGTGTCCACGATCACCCGGAATGCGTACACGTCGTACAGCTCGTCCAGGGATTTGCCCTGGGTCTGCATTTTCCGGTAGATGGAGTAAACATGCTTGATCCGCCCGTAGGTGGAGTTGTGGATGCCCACGGCGGTGAGCCGCTGGGTGATCTTCTCCTGGATGGCACGCATGAAGGCCTCGTCCTGCTCCTTGTGGGCGTTCAGGTAGGCCATGATTCCGTTGTAATCGTCCGGGTCCAGGAACCGCAGCGCGGTATCCTCCAGCTCCCATTTGATCTTCTGCATGCCCAGCCGGTGCGCCAGGGGCGCGTAGACGTCCATGGTTTCCCGGCATTTGAGGATCTGCTTCTCCGGCGTCTGGTACTGCATGGTGCACATGTTGTGCAGCCGGTCGGCGATTTTGATCAGCACCACCCGGATGTCCTTGGACATGGCCATGAACATTTTCCGCAGGTTCTCCATCTGCGCCTGCTCGGTGGAGGAGAAGTTGGCGCGGGTCAGCTTGGTGACCCCCTCCACCAGCTCGGCCACCGTCCGGCCGAAGATGCGCTCGATCTCCTCGTGGGAGGCGTCGGTGTCCTCAATGCAGTCGTGGAGCAGGGCGCCCAGGACGGCGTCGGTGTCCAGCCCCATTTCGGCCACGATCTCCGCCACCTCCAGGGGGTGAATGATGTAGGGGGAGCCGTCCTTGCGCAGCTGATCCTTATGTTTGTTCCTGGCGTAATCCACCGCCTGGTTGATCAGCGCCATATCCGCGCCGGGCATACATTTCTGTACCGTCGCGCACATGGACTGGTAATGCTCTTCAAAGGTTTCCATATCCGTTCATCTCTCTTTCGCACGAAGAAGGATTTGCATGGTCTGGCTCTGGGACAGGTCGGCCTTTTCCCGGCCGGGGGTCAGCTCCACGGCGATGTATTTATGGTCTCTGCGGGTGCGCAAAAGCCCCACATCCGCGAAAATATCCAGGCAGGTCAGCATCTGCCCCAGGCTCAGCGGCCGCCCGGACCAGCGGACGATCTTCCGGCACAGGCACATGGGACTTTCCTGCACGGTGCCGGGAAGCTGGGCCAGGTACCGCCAGACCATTGACAGCATGGCCCGGTCCGGCAGAAGCGCCCGAGCATCCTCCGCCGAGGGCGCGCCCCGCCGCAGCTGCCGGTAGCTTCCGGTTTCCGCGGAGCATTCCGCCGCGCAACTGGGGCGGATATCCAGCACATGCAGCTGCACGCTCCGCTCCCCGCGGAAGGTATTGATGCTGGGGTGGAACGCCACGTCCACCACGTCCCCCGGCTGCACCGCGGCGGATTCCGGGGTGGCGGAGAACCAGATGGCGTTGACTATGTGGTGGCCGGCGCGCAGCCGCAGCCGCATATGGCGGCCGTTGCCCACCATGCTCAGCCGGTCGATGGTGAGCCGCTCCAGCATCAGCACCGGCTGGGGGCACCCTGTGCCGCATGGCTCCAGGCAGGAGAGCCCCTCCACGCCCTTGACGGTCAGCATTTCCGGCGGGATGGCGCAGTCGATGTCCAGCACCGTGCGGGGGCCGGCGTCGGAATAGTAGCCCGCCGCCAGCAAGCTCATTTGCTGCCGGAAGGGGGCGATATTCTCCCGGGAGATGGTAAAGCCCGCCGCCAGCTCGTGGCCGCCGTAGCTTTCCAGCAGGGGGGCGAGGGCGGTCAGGGAGGTGAAGAGGTTGAATCCGCCGAAGCTGCGGGAGCTGGCCTTGCCATGCTCCCCGTCCAGGCAGATCAGGAAGGCCGGGCAGCAGTATTCCTCCGCCATCCGGCTGGCGACGATGCCCACGACACCCTGGTGCCAGCCCTCGTCCGCCAGGACGATGGCCTCCGGCGCCTTGCCCTGGGGCAGCATGGCCACCGCCTCCGCGTAGATCCGGGACTCCACCTGCTGGCGCTGCCGGTTCAGATCGCACAGCGCCGCGGCCAGGTACTCCGCCCGCTCCGGGTCGTCGGTGAGGAACAGCTCCACCGCCAGCTCAATTTTCCCCATGCGCCCGGCGGCATTGATCCGGGGCGCCAGGGTATAGCCGATGGCGGTGGCGCTGAGATGCTCCGGGTCGCAGCCGCTCTGCTTCATCAGCGCGGCGATGCCCGGGCGGCGGGTATGGCGCAACGCCTCCAGCCCCCGGGTGACGAACACCCGGTTCTCCCCCTGCAGCGGCATCACATCCGCCACAGTGCCCAGGCACACCATGTCCGCATAGTCCTGCAGCACCGACTCCTGGGAGCCGGAGAGGGCGGATGCCAGCTTGAACGCCACGCCCACGCCGGACAGGAGCTTATGGGGATATCCGCCGTCCGGCCGATGGGGGTCCACCACGGCGACGGCCTCCGGCAGGACCTCCTTACATTCATGGTGGTCGGTGATGACCAGGTCGATATTCAGCTCCTTGCACAGCTGCGCCTCCCGCACGGCGGTGATGCCGCAGTCCACGGTGACGATCAGCTGCACGCCCTGGGCGGCCAGGGAGCGGATGGCGATGGGGTTCAGGCCGTAGCCCTCCTCCAGCCGCCCGGGGATATAGCTGACGCAGTCCGCCCCGCTGCGGCGGAGGAAATCCGTCAGCAGGCAGGTGGAGGTGATGCCGTCCACATCGTAGTCCCCGAAAACGGCGATTTTCTCCCCCCGGGTCATCGCCAGTCCTACCCGGCCCGCTGCCATGGCCATATCCGTCATCAGGAACGGGTCCGGCAGGGGCGCGTTGCGGTCCAGATAGGCCTTCGCCTGCTCCGGGGTCCCGATCCCCCGGGCGGCCAGTACCATTGCGGCCAGCGGCCCGCAGCCCTGGCCCACCAGGGCATTGACGGCGCGCATTTCCGGCTTCGCTACATTCCAAACTCCATACTTCACTGCAATCCACATCCAATTTAACTTTTTCTGGGTATTATACCAAAATAAAGCCGGATGCACAATAGGGTCTTTGGATTTTTGTCGGAAATGCATAAAAACTACTCCCGATCCGCGGCCTGCGTGACGGCAAGCGCCAGCAGCGGGGACAGGAGCATGCCGCCCAGGCCCCACAGCCGGTAGCCCGCGTACAGCGCCGCCAGGGTCACCAGCGGGTCCAGACCCAGCTGCTTGCCCACCAGCCGCGGCTCCATCACGGAGCGGATCAGGCTCCCCCCGGCGTAAACCCCCAGCAGGCCGATGGCCCGGGCACTGTTGCCCTGCAGCAGGCAGACCAGGCTCCAGGGGATCAGCACCGTCCCCGTCCCCAGCACCGGCAGCGCGTCCACCAGGCTCACCGCCGCCGCCCACACCGGCGCGAACGGGATCTGGAGCACCAGAAACCCCACCGTCAGCACGCACAGGGTGATGCCCGTCAGTTTGACCTGGGCGATCAGCCAGCCGGATACGGCATCTTTCAACTTTTGCAGATGGGGCAGCCACCGCCGTCCGGTGTCCGGAAGCCGGGCCTTCACCCATTGCCGGATCGCGGGCAGCTTGGCGGAGATCATAAAGCTGGCCAGCGCCCAGGTGCCGACGCCCAGCGCGCTGTCCGGCAGCGCCAGCAGCACCCCGGAGGCAATGCTCAAAAGCCTGGCGGACACCCGGTCCATCAGCGCCGCACCGTCGGAGAACAGTCCCTCCACACCCAGCTGGGCGATCCCCCGGACGGCCTCCGGCAGGGACTGCGCCGCATCCAGCGCGCTCTGCTCCAGGGCATCCATCCCGTCCTTCGCCGCCTGCTCCATGTCCGGCAGCGCGTCCGCCAGCGCCCGCAGCTCCCGCAGCAGCAGGGCGACCAGCAGCGCCAGCAGCAGCACAGTGAAAATCAGCGCCGTGCCTACGCCGATCCCGGCCGCTGCGCCCCGGGGCAGATGCAGCCGGGTATTCAGGAATTTCACCAGCGGCTCCGCGGCCAGCGCCAGCAGCGCCGCCAGCAGGAATGGCGCGGCGATCCCCAGCAGATACCGGCTGAAAAGCCACACTCCGGCCACCGCCGCTGCCAGCAGCGCCAGCCTGCGAATCCCGTTGCTTGCCATAAAATCTCCTTTCTTTGGTTCTTTTGACAGATAGGGGGTTGCATTTTTTGAAATTTATGCTACAATCAAATCAACAGGTTCTTTATTATTTTGACATTTTACACAAAGCTTTTCAAGGAGGAAAGATCATGTCCAAACAACCCAAGTACTACATCATCGAGGCGTCTTCCCTGCCGGAGATCATCCTGAAGGTAGCGGAGGCCAAGCGTCTGATCTCCACCGGCGCGGCCAAAACGGTGAACGAAGCCACCCAGATGACCGGCATCAGCCGCAGCGCGTATTATAAGTACCGGGAATCGGTCCGCCCCTTCCAGAATATGATGAGCGGGCGCATCCTCACCTTCCAGTTTACCCTGCATGATGAGCCGGGCGTCCTGTCCACGCTGCTGACGGTCTTTGCCCAGCAGAACGCCAATATCCTTACCGTCAACTCCATCATCCCCTATGATGGCTGCGCCGTGGCCACCATCTCCGCGGAGACCATCGACCTGGATGTTCCCCTGGAGGAGCTGCTCACCAAGCTGCGGGAGACCAACGGCGTCATCACCGCGGAGATCCTGGGCGGCTGATCCCCCGCTTTCCGCCCACACCATCCATCGCCCCGGCGCGTAGAATGGTGCGGAGGTGAGAAATATGCGGATCGTACAGAAATTTGGCGGCACGTCCTTATCCGATGCCCAGCGTCTGCGGGCAGCGGCGGGGCGTGCCGTTGCTTTGGCACGCAGCGGCGTGCAGACCGTGGTGGTCGTGTCCGCCCAGGGGCATATGACCGACCAGCTGATCGCGGATGCCGCCGCGGTGGCGGCCCAGCCGTCCCCCAGGGAAATGGACGCCTACCTTTCCGCGGGGGAGCAGATGTGCGCCGGGCTGATGGCCATGGCCATCGCGGAGCTGGGGCACCCGGCTGTGAGCCTGACCGGCTGGCAGGCCGGGATCGGCACCGACAGCGTCCACGGCAGCGCCCGGGTGACCGGGCTGGGGAATGACCGCATCTGCCGGGAGCTGGACGAAGGGAAAATCGTGGTGGTGGCCGGGTTCCAGGGCATTGACCGCGCCGGGGACATCACCACCCTGGGGCGGGGCGGCTCGGATACCACGGCGGTGGCCCTGGCGGCCTGGCTGGGGGCGGCGCTGTGCCAGATCTATACGGATGTGGACGGCGTTTACGACCGGGACCCGCGGCATTTCCCCGACGCCCGGCGCTACCCGGTCATCGGCTATGATGCCATGCTGGCGCTGGCGCGGCAGGGCGCGCAGGTGCTGCACGACCGGTGCGTGGAGATCGCGAAGCAGTACAGCGTGCCGATCCAGGTGCTGTCCTCCTTCCGCCCCGGCGCGGGAACCATCGTCACCGACGCCGCTGGTTCCATTTTCACCAGTTCTATCCAAGGATATTCGGATTCCGGAGAAAAAAGCATGGGAAGGCCGTGAAAATCCCGCAAAATTTCCGGCCTGTCCCCAAGAAAACCCTTGACAAATCCCTCACGGGGTGGTAGAATGCTCACGTAATCAAGAAGGCTGAACATCCGCCTCACCGTAAGCCTATGCGAAACGGTCACACATCTTCCTCTCCCCTGTGTGGGGTCTGCGCGGATTTTGCGGATGCTTTGGCGTCCGCTTTTTTGTTGGTTCCCCGCCGGCTGCGGGGATACCCTGTTGTTCATGGAGGTGCTTACCATCGCTAAATTAGATCATCAGCTCAATGAGGAAATTCGTGATAAGGAACTGCGGGTCATCGGCCCCGACGGCGCCCAGCTGGGCATTATGTCCGCGGCGCAGGCCAATGCGCTCGCGGAGGAGCAGGGCATGGACCTGGTGAAGATATCCCCCAATGCCGTTCCCCCCGTCTGCAAAATCATGGACTACTCCAAATTCTGCTTCGACCAGAAGAAGCGGGAGAAGGAAGCCCGGAAAAATCAGAAGGTCGTGGAGATCAAGGAGATCCGCATGAGCCCCAGCATCGACACCAACGACTTCAACACCAAGGTGAAGGCGGCGCAGAAATTCCTGGCCGACGGCAACCGGGTGAAGGTCAGCGTCCGCTTCCGCGGCCGTGAGATGGCGCATACCAATCTGGGGGAGAAGCTGCTGATCGATTTCGCAGAGGCCTGCAGCGGCATGGCCAGCATGGAGAAGAACCCCAAGCTGGAGGGCCGCTTCATGAGCATTTTCCTGGCGCCTAAGAAACAGTAAATAAGCTGACTAGCTTACCATAACCAAAGATACGGAAGGAGAACCACCTATGCCCAAGCTGAAAACCCATAGCGGCGCGAAAAAGAGATTCAACCTGACCAAATCCGGTAAGGTTAAAAGAGCCCACGCTTACAAGAGCCATATCCTCACCAAGAAAACCACCAAGCGTACCCGTCGTCTGCGTTCCACCGCATATGCCGATTCCACCAATGTGGACGCAATCAAGAAGATGATCCCGTACAAATAAGGCCGAATTAGGAGGATACAGAAATGGCAAGAGTAAAAGGCGCGATGATGACGCGCAAGAGAAGAAATGCAACCCTGAAGCTGGCCAAGGGCTACTGGGGCTCCAAGTCCAAGCACTTCAAGATGGCCAAGCAGCAGGTCATGAAGTCCGGCAACTACGCGTTCGCCGGCCGCAAGCAGAAGAAGCGCACCTACCGCACGCTTTGGATCGCCCGGCTGAGCGCCGCTGTCGCACCCTATGGCCTGAATTATTCCACCTTCATGCACGGCGTGAAGCTGGCCGACATCCAGCTGAACCGCAAGAGCCTGTCCGAGATGGCGATCCAGGATCCCACCGCCTTCGCCGCCATCGTGGAGAAGGCCAAGGCCGCCCTGAACTGAATACGGCTGCATATTCGTCCGCTGCGGAGCTTCCGCAGCGGGCTTTTTTTCGGCCGCCGGGGCGGGGTTTTCGTCTATTTTGTATCGATACAAGAATACTTTTTGAAGAATTTTGTATAATCCGCCAAAAAAGCAATGGACAATCTCGGAAAAAAGCGGTATGATGGGTACAGTGCAAAGAAGCGATTCCCATTCCCCAATTTGACGAGAGGTGACACGATCATGGCGTTTCCTATTTTCGGCGGCGTCCATCCAAAGGAGAATAAGTGGTATGCCTGCGACCGGCATATCCAGGATTTCCCGGAGCCGGATATCCTGGTGGTCCCCATGAGCCAGCATATCGGCGCGCCCTGCAAGCCCCTGGTGAAAAAGGGCGACAGCGTGACCATGGGGCAAAAAATCGGGGACAATGCGGGGCTGTGCGTGCCGGTGCATTCCCCGGTGTCCGGCAAGGTGAAGGCGGTGGAAATGCGCCCCCATTCCGGCGGCACCACCATGATGAGCGTGGTCATCGAGAATGACCACCTGGATACCCTTTGCCCGGAGATCGCCCCCAGGACGGCGGAGCAGGTCGCGGCGCTGTCCCCCCAGGAACTGATGGAGATCATCCACCAGGCGGGGATCGTGGGCATGGGCGGCGCGGCCTTCCCCACCCATGTGAAGCTCAGCTCCGGCATCGGCAAGGTGGACACCATCATTGTCAACGCCTCGGAGTGCGAGCCCTACATCACCGCGGACGACCGGCTCTGCCGGGAGTACCCGGAGGAGCTGCTGTCCGGCCTGAAGCTGATCATGAAGATATTGGAGCTGGACAGCGCCTGCATCGCCATGGAGGACAATAAGAAGGAGGCAGCGGAAACGCTGCGCCGGGCGATCGACCCCCGGGACCACATCACCCTGACGCTTCTGCCCACCAAATACCCCCAGGGCGCGGAGAAGCAGCTCATCCAGGCCATCACCGGCCGCCAGGTCCCCTCCGGCGCGCTGCCGGCGGCGGTGGGCTGCGGCGTGTTCAACGCCGCCACCTGCAAGGCCATCCACGACGCGGTGTACTGCGGCATGCCCCTGATCCGCCGGATCGTCACGGTGTCCGGGGATATCGTCATGGAGCCGAAAAACCTGATGGTCCCCGTGGGCACCAGCTTCAATGACCTGCTGGAGGCGGTGGGCCACAGCGAGAATCCGTATAAGGTGCTGTCCGGCGGGCCGATGATGGGCATTGCCCAGTTCGACCTGAGCGTGCCCGTCACCAAGGGCACCAACGCCGTGACCATCCTGGGCTTCCACAACCGGTTCGCCGTCCGGCAGCCCCACTGCATCCGCTGCGGCAAGTGCATCGACGTATGTCCCATGCACCTGATGCCCCTGCAGATGTACCGGGCGGAGCGCAGCGGCAATGTGGAGGAAATGAAGTATCAGAATCTGATGGACTGCATCGAATGCGGCTGCTGCGCCTACACCTGCCCGGCCACGATCCCGCTGGTACAGTCCTTCCGCGCTGGCAAGCAGCGCATCCGGGACGCGGCGCCCAAGCCCGCCCCGGCCGGGAAATAAGGAGGCGGAACCATGGCGCAGATGAAATATTTTTACGAGCTTACCATATCCAGCTCCCCCCATGCCCACAGCCCGGTGACCACCCAGACCATCATGCGGGACGTGCTGATCGCCCTGGCACCGGCGCTGATCGGAAGCGTGTACTTCTTCGGCTTCCGCGCGCTGATGGTCACCCTGGTTTCCGCGGCGGCCTGCGTATTCTTCGAATGGGGCTACCGGAAGCTGATGAAGAAGGATTCCACGGTGTACGACCTGTCCGCCGTGGTCACCGGCGTGCTGCTGGCCTTTGTGTGCCCGGTGACGATCCCCTACTGGATGCTTATCGTGGGGGATTTCTTCGCCATCGTGGTGGTCAAGCAGCTGTTCGGCGGCATCGGCAAGAATTTTGTCAATCCCGCACTGGCGGCCAGAGCGTTCCTGTTCTGCTGGCCGTCGGTGATGTCCACCTGGGTGCTGCCCGGATTTTCCAACCGGGTGGGCATCTTCTCCACGGCGGACGCCGTCACCGGCGCGACGGCGCTGTCCTCGCTGCATCAGGGCACGCTGGACAATATCCGCCTTTCCGACCTGTTCCTGGGCAACGTGGGCGGCTGCATCGGGGAGACCTCCGCGCTGCTGCTGCTTTTGGGGCTGGCGTACCTGCTGGCCCGCCGGGTCATCTCCCTGCGCATCCCGGCGGCGTACCTGGGCACCGTGGCGGTGCTGGCGCTGCTGTTCCCCCAGGGGAACGACCGCCTGACCTGGATGGCGGCCCAGCTTTTCTCCGGCGGGCTGATCCTGGGCGCGTCGTTCATGGCTACGGACTATGTGACCTCCCCGGTGACCAAATGGGGGCAGGTCATTTTCGGCATCGGCTGCGGCGTGATCACCGTTGCCATCCGGTATTTCGGCGCGTATAACGAGGGCGTCAGCTATGCCATCCTGGTCATGAACGCCTGTGTGGCGCTGCTGGATAAGGTCGGCCGGCCGGTGAAATTCGGCGCGCCGAAGAAGGAGGCGGTGAAGAAATGAAATCCCGTGTTTCCATTCCGCGCCTGGCGCTGACACTGCTGCTGATCACGGCGCTGGCGGCCGGGGCGCTGTCCGCCGTCAATGCCATCACCCAGGAGCGCATTGCGGCCATCGAGCAGGAGAAGATCCTGGAGGCCATCTCCCAGGTCCTCCCGGATGGGGAGGACGCCCAGGAGGTCGCGCTTTCCGGCAATACCGGGCTGGTCCAGGCGGTGTACGCCTCGGCATCCGGCTACGCGGTGCAGGTGGCGCCCAGCGGATTCAAGGATACCATCACCCTGATGGTTGGGGTCAGCCCGGAGGGCGCGGTGCTGGCCATCAGTGTGGTCAGCCATTCGGAGACCGCCGGCCTGGGCGCTGTGTGCGCAGCGGATACCACCGCCGGCCAGCGCTTCCGGGACAGCTTTGTCGGCCTGACCGGCTCCGTGGCCGTGTCCAAGGACGGCGGTGAGGCGGATACCCTCACCGGCGCCACCATCACCTCCCGGGCAGTGGCGGAGGGCGTGAGCGCCGCGCTGGCCTGGGTGGCAGAAAACGGATAAGGGGGGCGGGCATATGGATGTGAAAAAAATGTTCAAGGAGGGACTTCTGACCAAGAATCCCGTCCTGGTGCAGCTGCTGGGCATGTGCTCCACGCTGGCCATCACCACCTCGCTGTTCAACGGCATCGGCATGGGCCTGAGCGTGACGATCATCCTGATCTGCTCCAATGTGCTGATTTCCGCGCTGCGGAAGGTGATTCCCGCCCAGATCCGCATTGCGGCGTACATCGTCATCATCGCCACGTTCGTTACTATCGTGGATCTGCTGCTGCAGGCGTTCCTGCCGGAGCTTTCGGAAAATCTGGGGGTATTCATCCCGCTGATCGTGGTCAACTGCATCATCCTGGGCAGAGCGGAGGCATTCGCCTCCAGGAACGGGGTGCTGGCCTCGGCGCTGGACGGCCTGACCCAGGGGATCGGCTACACCGCGGCGCTGGTGATCATGTGCGTGGTGCGGGAGCTGCTGGGGTCCGGCACCTTTGGCGGCGGCATCCTGGGCGGCGGCGAGGGCATCCGGATCCTGCCGGAGGAGGTGTCCGCGCTGCTGATGATCCAGCCGGTAGGCGGCTTCCTGACCCTGGGCGTGCTGATCGCCGGGGCGCAGTGGCTGGTCAGGCACCTGGAGAAACGGAAACAGGAGGCGGTTAAGAAATGATTATGGAGATCGTGGGCATTCTGCTTTCCGCCATTCTGACGGAGAATTTCATCCTGGTCAAATTTTACGGCATCTGCCCCTTCATGGGCGTCTCCAAAAAGACGGATACCGCCCTGGGCATGGGCATGGCGGTGACGTTCGTCATGGCGCTGGCCTCGGCGGCCTGCTGGGCGGTGAACGAATGGATCCTGACGGCGCTGAGCCTGGAATATATGCAGACGGTGGCCTTCATCCTGGTCATCGCCGCCATCGTGCAGGTGGTGGAGATGTTCCTGAAGAAGAGCGTCCCCGCGCTGTACCAGGCGCTGGGGGTGTACCTGCCCCTGATTACCACCAACTGCGCCGTGCTGGGCGTGGCGCTGGTGAATGTGCAGTCGGGCTACAGCTTCCTGCTGAGCGTGCTCAACGGCGCCGCCGGAGGCGTTGGCTTCACCATCGCCATCGTGCTGTTCTCCTCGATCCGGGAGCGGCTGGATGAATCGGATGTGCCGGAAAGCTTCCGGGGCTTCCCCATCGCGCTGATCGCCGCGGGATTGCTGGCGCTGGCGTTTATGGGATTTTCCGGACTGAGCATTGCGTAAGGAGGGGTGGAGCGTATGGATATTCTGATTGCTGTTGCCGTGCTGGGCGGGCTGGGGCTGCTGTTCGGGCTGATCCTGGGCATCGCCTCCAAGGTGTTCTATGTGCAGACGGATCCCCGCCTGGAGCAGCTGAACGCGGTCCTGCCCGGCGCCAACTGCGGCGGCTGCGGCTTCGCGGGCTGCAGCGGGTACGCCCAGGCGGTGCTGGAAGGCCGGGCGGAGATCGGCAAATGCGCCTCCGGCGGCGACGACTGCGCCCAGGCCATGGCAGAGATCATGGGCGTCAAGGCGGAGAAGGTGACCCGGCGCGTGGCGCTGGTGCGCTGCTCCGGGTACAAGGGCACGGACGCGGAGGGCAAGCCCACCGGCGCGAAAATGAAAGGCGAGTACGAGGGCATTGCGGACTGCCTGGCGGCCACGAAGGTGGCCGGGCGCGGGCCGCTGATCTGCAAATTCGGCTGCCTGGGCTTTGGCAACTGCACGAAGGCCTGCAAATACGACGCCATCCACATCGTGGACGGCGTGGCCAAGGTGGACGAGGAGAAGTGCGTGGGCTGTATGCAGTGCGCCGCCCAGTGCCCCCGGAGCCTGATCGTGCCGGTGGAGTACGGCCACCATGTGACGCTGGCCTGCGCGTCCAAGGCCAAGGGCGCGGTGACCATCCGCGGCTGCACCGCCGGGTGCATCGGCTGCGGGCTTTGCCAGAAGATCTGCCCGAAGGACGCCATCCATGTGGAGGAGAATCTGGCCTCCATCGACTACAGCAAGTGCGACGCCTGCGGCCTATGCGCCGCCGTCTGCCCCAAGCACCTGATCGTGGACAGCAAGAAGGCGGAGGGAGCCGCGGTTTAAAAAATTTTGAAAGCTCTGGAATTCCCCACAGGGGCGTTTCAGAGCTTTCTTTTGTCAGAAATTGTCTGATTTGCCGTTAATTTTCGCTCATACGCCGATGGAATCCGGAAAAGATAGAGTTGCGGAAAGAAAAAGGCGTTTTCCTCCGGAAAGCGGCCTGGCTTTCCGGAAAACGACAAAAGGAGAGAAACGGTATGAAGAGCAACAACCAGATCAATGTTCCCCAGGCGCGGGAGGCTATGGACAAGTTCAAGATGCAGGCTGCGTCCGAGGTGGGCGTCAACCTGACCGATGGCTACAACGGCGATCTGACCTCCCGCGAGGCCGGCTCCGTCGGCGGCCAGATGGTCAAGAAGATGATCGAGGCTTACGAGCAGGGTCTGCAGTAACGGAAAACGCGGGCAGTGCCATCCGGCCCTGCCCGTATCCATATTCTGCCGCGCGGGCAGGGGAAAAGCCGCCGATCCATGAAAATCGGCGGCTTTGGAATTTGCTGGTCCGAGTGGCGAGATTCGAACTCGCGGCATCCTGGTCCCAAACCAGGCGCCCTACCAGCTGGGCCACACCCGGAGCTGTGCCCTGCTATTATAACGGAACGCCGCGGAAAAAGCAACCACAAAATTCCCCGCCTGCGCTCATTTCCCCGCCCGGGCGCGCCGGGCCGCAAGCCCATCGGTGAGCCTGATCGCCAGCGCATTGCCGAGGAAGCCGAACAGGATCCCGGCGAACACCGCGAAAATCACATCGGTGGGGTAGTGGACATACAGGTACAGCCGGGAAAAGGCGATCAGCACCGCCAGGATCAGGGCCGGGATTCCCATCTTCCGGCTGTTCTTCATCAGCACCGTGGCGGCCTCGAAGGAGGCGATGGTGTGCCCGGAGGGGAAGGAATAGTCGCTCAGCCGCTCCACCAGCAGCACGATGGTCACGCCGTTCTGCGCCTGGAGATCGTAGGGGCGGATGCGGGCGATCAGGGGCTTGAGCGTCAGGTTGCACACCACCAGCCCAATCAGCAGGGCAAAGCCCACGCCCAGGCCGATCCGCCGGGTCCTGGGGATGCACAGCAGCACCACCGCCACGGCGATCCAGAAGATCCCGTCGTCCCCCAGCACGGTGATGACCGGCAGGACGGCGTCCAGGAACCCGCAGCGCAGGTGCGCCTGGATCCAGTCCAGGATGGGCAGGTCAAAGGACACGGCCAGCGCGTCAAAAAAAGCGGTCAGCATGATTTGGTCCTCCTTTTACGTAGTATCCCCGCTGTCCGGGGCGCCCCGCGGATGGGCATGGAAGGCGTGCGGCCTGCACCGCTCATTCCGGCCGCTTCCGGGCGAATACCCAGCGCTGCTGCGCCATGTAGTTCACCAGGTACAGCGCGGCCATCACCAGGACGTAGATCAGCGTGCGCGTCGCCGTGGCGCTGTCGGCAATGTGCGCCAGGCGGTAGATCCCCTCAGCCAGCAGCACCTGTGCCGCCATGATGGGGACCGCCAGCGCATAGTAGCGGGCCAGCGTGGCGCCGATCGAGCCGGAGTCGTGGAACACCAGGCGCCGGTTCAGGCTGAAGTTCAGCACAGAGGAGATCGCCCTGGCGCCGACGGTGCAGGCTGCCGTCAGGATGCCGCCGGTCAGCCAGGGGTGCAGCAGGGCGTTCAGCCCGGTGTAGGCCAGGGTATCCACCCCGGCGCAGAGCAGGGAGCTGGCGGAATAGCGGAAGAAATGCGCCAATATCAGCCGGTAGATCCGCCAGGAGTCCCGCACCGTCCGGAAATGGGAGCGTTGGTTCCCATCCAGGTACACGGTGCGGATCTTCACCTCGTCAAAGGCAATGCCGTGGACGCGGAACGCCAGCAGCATATTGGTCTCGTATTCGTACCGGTCCCCCGGCACCTGGCAGAGGATCTCCAGCGCCGGGCGGGTCAGCGCCCGCAGGCCGGTCTGAGTGTCGGAAATGGTCATGCCGCAGAAGACGCGGAACACCAGGGAGGTCACCCGGTTGCCGAAGCGGCTCCGGGCCGGCACCTGGGGCAGGGAGAAATCCCGGCAGCCCAGCACGCAGCGGCCGGCTTCCAGCATATGCTCGCAGCATGCCCGGGCATCCTCCGGGCGGTGCTGATCGTCCCCGTCCACGGTGACCACGCCTGCGCCCTCCGGCCGGTGTGCCAGGAAGAAGCGGAACCCGTCCCGCAGCGCTGCGCCCTTCCCCAGATTGACCGGGTGGACCAGCAGATGCACCTGGGGATGCGCTGCCGCGGCCTGGAAATAGGGCTGACATTCCTGGCTGCTGCCGTCGTCGATCAGAATAATGTCCGAAAATCCCTGCGCCAGGAGCCCGTCGATCACCGCTGTCAGCTTTTCGTCCGGGTCCAGACTGGGCAGGACTACCGAAATGCCGGATATATCCGCCATTTTTGTTCCCTTCCTTCTGATTTCCCCGGAAAAGTGCCGGAATATCCGGCTGTTTTCCCGGAATCATTCAAAATATAGCACAAAATCCGCCTGCTGTAAAGAATAATCAAGGAATTTTATGAAATACCGGCTGCCGATCGTGGAAGGTGCAGACATATCCGAAAATCTCCCCCGCCAATTCGCAGGCGCGGGGCATATACTGCCCCACCCGGTCAGGGCTATGGGCGTCGGAGCCGACGGTGACGATCTGGCCGCCCAGCTCCCGGAACCGCCGCAGGTACGCCTCGCCGGGGAGGAAGTCGCCGCAGCGGTCCACGCCGCTGGAATTGATCTCCAGCCCCTTCCCCTTGCGGACCAGCTCCCGGAGGATGGCGTCCACGATCTCCCGGTGCTCCTCCAGGGGGATGCACCGCCGGGCGGGATGGAACCGCGCCTTGCTCAGGTAGGTCAGGTGCCCCAGGACGTCAAAATCCGTGTGCGCCTGCACGCAGGCATAGACATTCTCCAGGTAGCGCCGCTCCGCCTGGTGCACCGTCTTCCCCTGCCAGTAGGGGACGAAATACACGTCCTCCCCGTCGGCAAAATGGACGGAGCCGATGATAAAATCAAAGTCCCGCTGCGCCAGGTAGCCGCGGACAGTCTCTGGATTGTCCGGCAGCATTCCAAATTCCATCCCCAGGCGGATGGTCAGCCCGGGGACGCGGAGATGGTCGTAGGATGCGGCGTAGCGCTCCAGGGAGAAGTGGGAATCCTGGTATATGCCCCTGGGGTCGTCGTCCACATGGTCGGTGAAGCAGATTTCCCGCAGCCCCGCCTGCGCCGCCGCGGCGGCCATCGCCTCCGGGCTGCCCTGGCCGTCAAAGGATATCGTGGAGTGCATATGGAAATCAAACATGGTTCTCCTCCTGAAAGAATTGCCGGAACGCGGTGGGCAGCGCCGCCTGGGCGCGGATCGCATCTGCCGGGAGCCATACGAAGCCGCCCTCCGGCGCGCGTACCTCCAGATAGTAGCCCCGCATCCGCCATTGAATGTGGGTGAAAATGTGACTGCGCTCCGCCTGCCGCAGCAACTGGGTGGGATGCAGCCCCATGGCCTGGACGGCCTGGACCGCCTGGCTGGGGGATAGGAAGCCCTCCTGATTGGGAAATTGCCACAGCGACGCCAGGAGCCCCGTATCCGGCCGCTTTTCCAGGGCGTAAAGCTCTCCGCAGGAGAGGATGAACACGGTTTTTTCCTGGATTTTCCGGGGCTTTTTCGGGGATTTCACCGGGTACTGCGCCGCGGTGCCGGACAGGTGCCCGCCGCAGAATCCCCGGCAGGGGCAGCATTCGCAGTCCGGCACCCGATTCGGCCCGCAGACCGTGGCGCCCAGCTCCATCAGCGCCTGGGTGAATTCCCCCGCCTGGGGCGGATAGACGCGGGCCAGGCCGGCACGGATCCGCTCCCGGCACTCCGGCCGGTCGATGGGCGTTTCCTCCTGGGTCAGGCGGGCGGCCACCCGCAGCACGTTGCCGTCCACCGCCGGGGTGGGCAGGTCGTAGGCAATGGAGCAGATCGCCCCCGCCGTATACGCCCCGATGCCCGGCAGCGCCAGCACCTCCGGGTAGGATGTGGGGAATACGCCCCCGTGCCGGGTCATGACCACGTTTGCCGCCCTTTTCAGGTTCCGCACCCGGCTGTAGTAGCCCAGCCCCTCCCATAGCTTATGCAGGCGATCGTCGTCGCAGGCTGCCAGCGCGGCGATGGTGGGCAGCGC
>JAJQHS010000070.1 GCA_021199635.1 Bacillota bacterium | reverse complement strand
GGGTGATGGTGATGGCAAACTCATCGCGGCTGATGCCAACCTTGTCGTCCGTCAATGCGGTGTAAGCAAGCTTATCGATGGCGTCAGAGGCGTTGGAAATGATCTCCCGCAGGAAAATCTGCTTGTGGGTGTAGATCGTGTTGATGATCAGGTCCAGCAGTCGCTGGGACTCCGCCTTGAATTGCATTTTTTCCATAGTGCTGTGTCGCATCCTTTCTGAATATTAGCACTCTTTTCGTTCGAGTGCTAATATTATACCACCCTCTCCGGAAAATGCAAGCCCCTGAAAAAAAGTTCTTTGAATATTCACAATTGTGTGGTAAGATTAACATGTATGAGTATGTGCCGGGTCAACCGGCGCCTATTATGAGGAGTAGAAAATGATTACAGTAAGCAACCTTGGTATGCAGTTCGGCGGGCAGTGGCTGTTCCAGCACGTGGATCTGCAATTTCTGCCGGGCAACTGCTACGGCATCATCGGCGCCAATGGCGCGGGCAAATCCACCTTCCTTCGCATTCTGACCGGTGACCTGGATTCCACCACCGGCTCCATCACCGTCGATCCGGATAAGCGGGTGTCCGTCCTGAAGCAGAACCAGAACGCATATGACGCGTATACGGTCATGGATGCGGTCATCATGGGCAACCCCCACCTGTACAGCATTATGAAGGAGAAGGACGCCATTTACGATAAGCCGGATTTCTCCGATGAGGATGGCCTGCGTGCCGCCGATCTGGAGGCGGAATTCGCGGAATTGGGCGGCTGGGAAGCGGAATCGGACGCCTCCCGTCTTCTCCAGGGACTGGGCATCCCCACGGAGCTGCATTACGATCAGATGGCAACAACGGACCCCCGTCTGAAAGTGAAGGTGCTGCTGGCGCAGGCGCTGTTCGGCAGCCCAGACATCGTCATGCTGGACGAGCCGACCAACAACCTGGACATTGAGGCCATCAACTGGCTGGAGGATTTCCTGCTGGATTTCCCCGGGATGGTCATCGCTGTTTCCCATGACCGGCATTTCCTGAACACCGTCTGCACCCACACCGTGGATATTGACTACGGCCAGATCAAGATGTACGTGGGCAACTATGACTTCTGGTACGAATCCTCCCAGATGGTGCAGGCCATGATCCGCAACAAAAATAAGCGGAATCAGGAAAAGATCGAGGAACTGCAGCTGTTCATCCAGCGTTTCTCCGCCAATAAGGCCAAGGCCAAGCAGGCCACTGCACGGCGCAAGCTGCTGGACAAGCTGACTGTGGAGGAAATGCCCTGCTCTACCCGTCGGTACCCATTCGTGGGCTTCCAGCCGGAGCGGGAGCTGGGCAAGGACGTGCTGACGGTGAAGGATGTTTCCGTAACCGTGGACGGCGTGAAGCTGCTGGATAAGGTTTATTTTTCCGTCAATCGCACGGACAAGATCGCTTTCGTCGGTGAAAATGAGCTGGCGCAGACCGCCCTGTTTCAGATCCTGATGGGAGAGCTGGAGCCGGACGAGGGCAGCATAAAATGGGGCGTTTCCACCTCCCGCAGCTACCTGCCGAAGGATAATTCCCCCTATTTTGATGGGTGCAAGACCGAGCTTGTGGACTGGCTGCGGCAGTATTCCGCAAAGAAGGACGATGTTTACCTGCGGGGCTTTCTGGGGCGGATGCTGTTCTCCGGCGAGGACGCGTTCAAGAGCGTGGACGTGCTCTCCGGCGGCGAGCGTGTCCGGTGCATGCTCAGCCGAATGATGCTCAGCGGCGCCAATGTGGTGCTGCTGGATCAGCCTACCAATCACCTGGACATGGAGTCCATCCAGGCGGTCAACAAAGGGCTGGAGGCCTTCCCCGGTGTTGTACTGCTGGCCTCCCACGACCATGAAATGCTGACCTCCGTATGTAACCGGGTCATCGCGTTCCAGCCGGATGGCACCATCGTCGATCGCTATGGCACCTATGACGATTACCTGCAGTGGCTGGGGCAGCAGAATTCCTGACGCGCCCAAGGGAAACGAATGAATCGGAGGATGCAATATGTCAAATATTCTTGATCTGATCACCGAAAAGGTGCAGCGTGCCTTTGCCGACGCGGGCTTCGATCCGTCCTACGGGCGGGTCACGGTTTCCAATCGGCCGGATCTGTGCGAATACCAGTGCAACGGCGCGCTGGCCGCCGCCAAGCAGTATCACTGCGCGCCGCTTTCCATTGCTCAGGCCGTGGCGGAGAAATTGGATGCCGCGGATTTTGAGATGATCCAGGCAGCGGCGCCGGGATTTCTGAACCTGAAGCTCAGCGGCACATTCCTGCAGGCGTACCTGCAGGGCATGCGCACCGCCCCGGATTTTGGCGTGGAGAAAATCGGCGCGGGAAAAACTGTGGTGGTGGACTACGGCGGCGCCAATGTGGCCAAGCCCCTGCATATCGGCCACCTGCGCCCGGCGATCATCGGCGAAGCGCTGAAACGGCTGCACGCTTACCTGGGCTATAAGGCCATCGGCGATGTCCACCTGGGCGACTGGGGCCTGCAAATGGGGCTGATCATTGCGGAGCTTTCCTCCCGCCAGCCGGAGCTTTGCTACTTTGACCCGGATTATACCGGCGAATATCCGTCGGAGCCGCCCTTCACCCTGGCCGACCTGGAGGAGCTGTACCCCACCGCTTCCGCAAGGAAGAAGGTCGATCCCGCCTTCGCGGAGCAGGCACACCAGGCCACAGCCGCGCTTCAGCAGGGCCACCCGGGCTACCGTGCCCTCTGGCAGCACATTATGAACGTTTCACTGGCGGACCTGCACCGGGTGTATGACGCGCTGGATGTCCACTTTGAAGCCTGGCTTGGGGAAAGCGACGCTGAGCCCTACATTCCCGCAATGATCGCCGACCTGAAAGACAGGGGCTTTGCCGTGGAGAGCGAGGGCGCACTGGTCTTCCCCGTGGCGGAGGACACGGATAAGAAGGAGATGCCGCCCTGCATTCTGGTGAAGTCTGACGGCGCATCCATCTATGCCACCACGGACCTGGCCACCCTGGTCCAGCGGATGCAGGATAACCATCCGGATAAGATTTTGTATGTCACAGATAAGCGGCAGGCGCTGCATTTTGAGCAAATTTTCCGGGCAGCGCGCAAAAGCGGCATTGTCCCGCCGGAAACCCAGCTGGAGCACCTGGGGCACGGCACCATGAACGGCAAGGACGGCAAGCCCTTCAAAACCCGTGACGGCGGCGTGCTTCGGCTCGAGACGCTGATCACGGAAATGACGGATTTCGTCCGGGCAAAAGTGGTCGAAAACCGGATCGTGGAGGATGACCAGGTGGAGGACACCACCCACAAGATCGCTCTGGCCGCGCTGAAATATGGCGACCTCTCCAACCAGCCTACCAAAGATTACAATTTCGACCTGGAGCGCTTCGCCGCCTTTGAGGGCAACACCGGTCTGTACATCCTGTATACCATCGTGCGGGTCAAATCCATTCTTTCCAGGTACGGCGCATGGGCACACCTGCCCATTCAGCCGCCGGCGAATGCCTGCGCCAAGGATCTGATGATCGCCATTACCGGGTTCTCCCCTACCCTGCAGAGCGCCCTGAAAAGCTCCGCGCCCAATCTGATTTGTGCCTATATCTACGAGCTGGCAGGATGCGTCAACAAGTTTTACCACGAGACCCGCATCCTGACCGAGGAGGACAAGGATTTGCAGGCCGGTTATATCGCGCTGATCGGCCTGGCGAAGGATATCCTGGAGCAATGTATTTATATCCTCGGATTCTCCGCCCCCGATAAAATGTAATGAAAAACCGGCGGTACGCTTTTCGTACCGCCGGTTAATTCTGTTCGGATCGAATCAGTAAGCCACGCCCCAGTAGACCATTTTCTGCGCAGGTCTGCCGCAGCATGCGCAGGTGTCGGACAGATGCTCCTGGGCGAAGGGGATGCAGCGGGAGGTCATGCCCGCCTGCTCCTTCATCTGAATTTCGCACGCTTCGTCGCCGCACCACATGGTCCGGATAAAGCCGCCGTTGGCCTCCTGCAGAGCCTTGGCTTCCTCCAGGGAATAGGCCGTGAAGATATGCTCGTCCAGGTTTTTCTTCGCGCTGGCGTACATACCGTCTTGGACGCTCTGGAGCTGCGCTTGCGCCGCCTGCTCCAGCTCCGCCAGGGAGATGACGATCTTCTCCCCATCGTTCCGGCGAACCAGCACGCACTGGCCGTTTTCGATGTCCCTCGGCCCGCATTCCACCCGCAGGGGAACGCCTTTCATCTCGTACTCCGCACATTTCCAGCCCATGGAATTGTCGGAGTCGTCCAGCTTGACCCGGAACCCTGCCTCGGACAGCCGGGCTTTCAGCGCATTGGCAGCCTCAAGCACACCGGGCTTATGCTGGGCAATGGGCAGGATGACGATCTGAATGGGCGCGATCATCGGGGGCAGCACCAGGCCGTTGTTGTCCCCATGGGTCATGATGATGCCGCCGATCAGCCGGGTGGACACGCCCCAGGAAGTTTCGAACGGAGCGACCCGCTGATTGTTCTTATCGGTGTAGGCGATTTCGAAGGCTTTGGCAAAGCCATCCCCAAAATAGTGGGATGTGCCCGCCTGCAGCGCCTTATGGTCGTGCATCATGCACTCGATGGCATAGGTGGCCTCCGCGCCATTGAATTTTTCCTTATCGGTTTTCTGCCCCCGGGTCACCGGCATTGCCAGCACATTCTCGCAGAAATCGGCGTAGACATTCAGCATCTGCTGGGTGAATGCCTCCGCCTCCTCCGCGGTAGCGTGGACGGTATGCCCCTCCTGCCACAGGAATTCCCGGTGCCGCAGGAAAGGCCGGGAGGTTTTCTCCCACCGCAGGACGCTGCACCACTGATTATACTTTACCGGCAGGTCCCGGTGGGACTGGACAATGTTCTTGAAATGGTCGCAGAACAGGGTTTCGGATGTGGGGCGGATGCAGTAGCGCTCCTCCAGCTCTTCACTGCCGCCCATGGTGACCCATGCGCATTCCGGGGCGAAGCCCTCCACATGGTCCTTCTCCTTTTGCAGAAGGGATTCCGGAATCAGCATGGGCATATAAACGTTCTCCACGCCCTGCTTCTTGAATTCCGCATCCAGAATGTGCTGCATATTCTCCCAGATAGCATACCCGTATGGACGGAGAATGTACATACCCTTGATGCTGGAATAGTCAATGAGCTGTGCCTTGCGGCACACATCGGTAAACCATTGGGTAAAGTCTGCCTCCATGTCTGCGATCTGCTCGACCCGCTTCTCTTTCGCCATAAAACGATCCTCCCGATCTTCCTTTTTCTCAAACCCATTATAGCACCATTGTCAAGGCTTTCCAGGGGATGGCATATAGAATTTCTCCGGAAAGGAGGCTTTGGAAAATGTGCATTTTCATATTTCTGGAGCCTGCGGCGCAGTTTTGCAGCCGGGCCGCCGATGCCACTGGGATAATTTGGCGAAAATGATTGTAATTTTCAAAAGAATTTGATATACTGAAGAAGAAATCTGAATACGGGGGTATTTCCATGAAATCCATCCGAGAAATTTACAAGGTGGGGAAAGGTCCGTCCTCCTCCCATACCATGGGGCCGGAGCGGGCGGCAAAGCTGTTCCGCGCCCGCAATCCGGAGGCGGACGGCTTCCGGGTCATCCTGTACGGCTCACTGAGCAAAACCGGCGTCGGTCACGGTACGGACCGGGTGCTGCGGGAGGTCCTGGCCCCTTGCCCGGCGGAGATCATTTTCTCCAAGGAAACGCTGCCCGGTGCCCACCCCAACACCATGGATATGATCGCGCTGCAAGGCGAGCAGGAAATCTCCCGGCTGCGGGTGGAATCCATCGGCGGCGGGGATATCCGGATCCCCGGGGAGCCGGATACGGAATCGCCGGAGGTGTATCCGGAAAATTCCTTTGCGGAGGTAGCGGATTTCTGCAAATGGCGCTATATCGACAAGCTCAGCAGCTATGTGGAGCTGAACGAGGGGGAAGAAATCTGGGATTTCCTCCTGGAAATCTGGCAGGCCATGAAGCGCTCCATCCAGGAGGGGTTAAGCACCACCGGCACCCTGCCCGGCGGCCTGAAGGTCCAGCGGAAAGCCAAATACCTGTATGAGAAGGAAACCGAGGAGGACATTCCCGCCCTGTGGGAGCTGCAGCGGATCGCCGCCTATGCCTACGCGGTGGCGGAGCAGAACGCGGACAACGGCACCGTTGTGACCGCGCCCACCTGCGGTGCCTGCGGCGTGCTGCCCGCTGTGCTGAAATACGCCCAGGACACCCACAATTATTCCGATGAGCAGATCGCCCGCGGCCTGGCCGCCGCTGGGATCATCGGCTCGCTGACCAAGCGTAATGCTTCCATCTCCGGGGCGGAGTGCGGATGTCAGGCGGAGATCGGCACCGCCTGCTCAATGGCGGCAGCGGCGCTGGCTGAAATCTACGACCAGAATCTGGATCAGGTGGAATACGCCGCGGAGATGGCTATGGAGCATCACCTGGGGCTGACCTGTGACCCCATCTGCGGACTGGTGCAGATCCCCTGCATTGAGCGCAATGCGGTCGCCGCCATGCGCGCCATGAACGCCTGCAACCTGAGCTATTTCCTGACCGGCTCCCGGAACATCAGCTATGATATGGTGTGCCGTGCCATGAAGGAAACCGGCCTGAACCTGAGCCATCAGTACAAGGAAACCAGTGAAGGCGGACTTGCCCGGCTGTATGGCAGAAACGGCCGGAAATAATCGGGCATAAAAATACCCGGAGGGCCAGATGCCCTTCGGGTATTTCCTGCGTTGTTACAGCAGCAGCATAAGAATGCCGGCAACAGCGACCGCGACGATTCCGATCACCGGCATCATGCAGCCGCAGCAGCCTCTGCGGCGCGGTGGAGGCCTGTGACCCCATCCGCCCATGCCGCCACGGAAACCGCCCATGCCTCCCATGCCGCCGTGGAACCCACCGGGACCTCCAGGACCGCCGCCGGGACCGCCGGGGCCTCTGCCTCCGCCTCCAGGACCAGGCATATTCATTCCTCCCTTTCTTTTTTTACCATCATAGCTCCAATTTTTTAACAGGAAATGAATGGTTCCCCGCTGGAGCGAAATTTACATTTTGTACACAATCCATCGTAAAAACACTTATGGAAAAGGCAGGCATCCACCCACCAACTTTAACATTTTATCAAACGCATACCGATTCGTCAAGGGGATCGCCGTAGATTCTCCGTTTTGAACGAAGAGAATATGGTTATTTTGTACAATATTCCGTATTGCGTAACAAAATAATTTATGCTATATTATAGTCACAAAGGGTGATGCCAATCCACAAGGCAGAAATCCCCTGGCAGATCGGCAGGCAAGGTAAATAGGCTTGGGCAGCAGGCGCAAAACTGGTGATGCGCATTGTAAATCAAGTTTATGAAGCAGGGTTTAGAAATATCCAGACGAGGTTAAATGGATTCTGGAATACGTTTTTTGATATCAATTTTCGATTCAATGGAATTTTTCAGAAAGCCCAGAGCCGAGCCTGTATATGCCGAATGCCCCACAGGCGGTGACCTTCTAACGTAACAGGTTCCTGCACATAAGCGCTTCCCGCTAAAGGGAAATTAGGATGAAATGTGGAACGGAACGGGATACTCAAAGAAGGCCGGTGAAGCTGCCAATCCGCAGAAAGCGAGGTTAACCAATGATGTTAGATACCAAGACAGAGCAGAAATGACCCTTGATTGTTTGTACGAAGGTGCAGCAGTCAAGGGTCATTTCTATTTTGTCTGTTTTTCCGGAAGCGCTTCCGCATCCAGGACGCGGTATCCCCCGTCCATCAGCGCCTGCGCCAGTACCCCGGTGCCATCGATAAGCCGACCGGAGAACGTGCCGTCATGCACCTGAAGAACGCCGCAGGTGGGGCTCCTGGACTTCAGGACAGCGCATTCGATCGGCTCGCCCTGAAGCTGCGCCAAAATCTGCGCCACCGCCTGGCGGATGATGCCGTCCACGTCCCGGCCGTCCACATCCCGCACAGTGCCGTTGACAATTTCGATGGGCTTCCTGGGAACGCCCATGCCGGAAAGTACCTCCGGGCACACGGGGATCACTTCCCTGCCCCGGATGAATTCCGCCACACGGGGGTCATAATTGTTCCCGCCGTTATATTTGCAGTTTTCCCCCAGCAGGCAGGCGCTGACCACGATTTTACCTTTTGCTTCCATACGCGTTCATTCCGACTTGTACGGCACCCGCGCGGCGGGAACCAGCCTGGAGGCCGGGTCTGTATGCACTGCCTGGTCGTCAAAGAAAATATGCGCGCCGAACGCCTTCAGGAAGTCGCTTTTCTGCACGCCGCCCAGGAAAAATGCCTCATCGATCCGAACGCCCCAGGCCATCAGAGTACGGATCACCCGCTCGTGGGCGGGGGCATTCCGAGCTGTGACCAGCGCTGTGCGAATGGGCATCTGGTCTGGCGGAAACTGCTTCTGCACCTTGGAGATCGTTGTCAGCAGCTTGGCAAACGGCCCCTCCGGCAGGGGCTTGCGGGCGTTCAGCCGCTCATGCTCGGCAAAGGCAGCCAGCCCCTGGGAGCGATAGATTTTCTCGGATTCATCGGAAAAAATCACCGCATCCCCGTCAAACGCAATGCGTATCTGGTCGATTTCCTCGTCCGGCTGGATGGTCAGGTTATCGTGGGAGCAAATCAGACCTGCGGCAATGCCGGCGTCGATCGCCTCCTGCACGTCCTTCTCATTCGCGGACAGGAACAGCCCTGTCCGGAACGCGCTCAGGTACGGCGCGATCCGGTTACCGCCCACCAGCGCGGCCCGGCTGATTTCCAGGCCGTAATGCTCAATTGAGTTGAAGATCCGCAGGCTGGTATCCGCACTGTTTTTGGACATGATGATAATTTCTACCAGCTGCTCCCCACCGTCATTCAGCTTGTGCAGTGCTTTGATCAGTGGGAATGCCGTCCCGGGCTTCAGAATGTCCTTTTCGTGGGCCACCTGGTACTCCAGGTAGGCCTGGAGGCCCTTTTCCTCATAAATGGAATTTTCATACTCCAGGTCAAACAGTGCCCGGGAGGAAATACCCACCACCAATTTATCATCCAGGCTCATTGCCATATCGATCACCCTTTCTCCAAATCATCCGAAACCTCCAGCAGGAGGATCCGCTTTTGGAAGCCGCCCCGCAGGCGGCGTTTTTCGTCCCGCAGCCGGTTCAGCTGCGAATAGTCAATGCCTTGGTTCTCCGCCACGGCAGCGATGACCTCCAGAAGGTCGGCCAGTTCCTCCGGTTCGCCGCTTTGCAGGTATTCGTCCAGCTCCTCGGTGAGCTTCTCATTCAGCTTGGCGGTATATTCGGCATCGGACAGCACCCGTGTGACGCAGTGCTTGCCTTGGCTCCGGATGATGTCCGGGATCCCGTCCCGGACCAGCTTGCAATACTTCTTTGTCATAGTCATCCTTCTTCCTGAACTTTCATTATAGCACACTTTTTCTGGGTTGAACACCATGTTTTTCGAAATTCACGGTTTTTTTGCAAATGCATAGGATATGCAGGGTGAAATTATGGAGTCATGGGCAACGGAGGTCAACATCATCCTGCTCAGCTGCGTGACAGTGGCCGTCCTAGGCTTGGGGCAGCTCCGCAAGTCCATTCGCGGCCGGCTGGACCGGAAGCGTTCCGCATGAATGATCACAGCAAGGGCCTTCACGCTGATTTGCAGTCTGAAAAAATCGGCCAGCGTTCTCAGAACACTGGCCGGACATAGTATTCTGCCGGGGCATGGCGGGATGGTGTCCTGGCTCAGCCCCTCTTGTGATACTTCTTGATACCCGCTGCGGCGTACAGCAGCGAATACTTTGCGCTGGCGAGCAGGGAAAGGTGCATAAAATCCCGGTAGATTCGCCACCGGTGCGCAGCGCTTTTCCGCTTATTCCCAGCCTTGGAGCCGGACGTGACCCGATAATCCACCAGCACCTCCGGAAGCCCCGCTGCCTTATGGCCGTCCTGCAGCAGCTGCAACCAGAGCGCATAATCCTCATGATAGTATTCCGCAGGAAATTGGTACCGGTCAAAGAGGGCACGACTTAGCATGACCGTAGAGCAGCCGATCACATTATTTCGCAGCAGCTGCTTCACATTCACGGATCCCGGCACGATTTGCGCGGGATACGGGGTGTCCCCGGACGCGTCCATCAGCGCATAGGAGGTATAGATCAGCTCCGCCCCAGTAGCCTGTGCACAGCGAAGCTGCAGGTCCAATTTTTCCGGGTGCCAGCGGTCGTCACTGTCCAGCAGCGCGACATATTCCCCGGCGGCCAGGGAAATACCACGGTTCCGCGTGGCAGCCACGCCCAGGTTCCGCTCGTTGCAGAATGGGCGGACCCGCGCATCCTGGGACGCAAAATCCTGCAGGATGGAATACGTGTTGTCCGAGGAGCAGTCGTCAATGACGATCAGCTCCAGATTGCGATGGGACTGCCCCAGCACGGAGCGGATGGCTTCCGCAACGTAGTGTGCACAATTATACGCCGGCATCACTACGGAAACCATGACATCCGGGCAAAGCGACCCGCTATCCTTCCCAATCATTACCTTGCCCCCTCGTGGGTAAACACCAGCTTCACCGTTTTGACGATACATCCCAGGTCCATCCGCAGCGAGCGGTTCTGGATGTACTCCATGTCGTACAGAATTTTTTCCTCCGGCTTCAGGTCATAACCGCCGTTGACCTGGGCATAACCAGTCAGGCCCGGCTTCACCTTCAGCCGGTTGCGGAACCCGTGGATATAGGTTTCAAACTCATCGTAGAAGCAGGCGCGCTCCGGCCTGGGGCCGACAAAGCTCATCTCCCCCAGGAAAATATTCAATAGCTGCGGCAGCTCATCCAGCCGGGTGCTGCGCAGGAAATGGCCGACCCGGGTGCAGCGCTGATCGTTCCGGTCCGCCCACTTGGGGCCGTTCTCCTCCGCGTCGGTGTACATGGAGCGGAATTTATACATGATGAAGGGAACGCCGTTTTTCCCCAGCCGCTCCTGCTTGAACAGGGGTGAGCCGGGAGAATCCAGACGAATGATCACTGCGATCACAAGCATTGGAATCAGCAGCAGAAGCCCCGTGATAAGGGAAGCAAGGACATCAAACAGCCGCTTGATAACCAGGTAGCATTTTCCGCCGCCCACCGCAACATCCGCAACCGTGAATTTCAGCTGCTCGGTGGCGAGTCGGCTATCCGCTTGAGACGTATCTTTGCAGATTCCCGAAAAAAGATTTAGCTTCACTTCGATCTCTCTTTTCTCTTAAATCGTAGAATTAGTCTAACACATTCCCGAAAGAATGACGACGTACTATTGCGAAAAAGCGCAAAAGATGTCCGAATGAGACAGATAGAAAAAAAGCCCGGCGATCCAGAACAGACTACCGGGTGTTTTTTCGTTTCGATATACAATCGGCAGGATCGAGAAACGTGCCGCCGCGGTGAAAGCCACCGTAGGCCGGCAGAAACCCAAACGCATATGGTGGACCTGAAGAGACTCGAACTCTCGACCTCTCGGATGCGAACCGAACGCTCTCCCAGCTGAGCTACAGGCCCGAATTTTGCGGAACGCTGACTGCGAGATAGATTATAACGCCAGAATTCCGCTTTGTCAAGCATTAAGTTGTGAGAAATACGGATAAGAAGATCACACACCGGTGCCTCGCAGCTCTATGATCTGGTCCCGCAGAACGGCGGCGTATTCGTATTCCATCATCCGGGCGGCTTCCTTCATCTGCTTTTCCAGCCGGGCGATCTCCTTTTCCTTCTCCACACGGGTCATCTTTACGCCGCTGCGGCCCTTCCGCTCCGCAGTCGGGGAGGAAATTTCGATCAGGTCCCTTACCGACTTGATAATTGTCTTCGGCACGATCCCATGGGAAGCATTATAGGCGCTCTGGATCTCCCGGCGGCGGGCCGTCTCGTCCATTGCCGCCTGCATGGAGGGGGTCACCGTATCCGCGTACATAACCACTTTTCCCCCGGCGTTCCGGGCGGCTCTGCCGATGGTCTGCACCAGGCTGGTCTCACTGCGCAGGAAACCCTCCTTGTCCGCATCCAGGATGGCCACCAGGCTGACCTCCGGCAGGTCCAGCCCCTCCCGCAGCAGATTGATGCCCACCAGAACGTCGAATTTGGCCATGCGCAGGTCACGGATGATTTCCATCCGCTCCATTGCGCCAATGTCCGAATGCATGTAGCGCACGCGGATCCCGGCTTTTTGCAGATAGACCGTCAGGTCCTCCGCCATTTTTTTCGTCAGCGTGGTCACAAGCACCCGCTCATTTCTCGCGGAGCGGGCATTGATCTCACCGATCAGATCATCGATCTGCCCCTCGATCGGGCGCACCTCAACCATGGGATCCAGCAGCCCGGTGGGGCGGATGACCTGCTCCACGATCTGCCCGGAGCGACTGCGCTCGTATTCCCCCGGCGTGGCGGAAACGTAGACCACCTGCCCCAGCTTTTGGTCAAATTCCGTAAAATTCAGCGGGCGGTTATCATAAGCGGAGGGAAGGCGGAAGCCATAATTTACCAGCGCGTCCTTCCGGCTCCGGTCCCCGGAGTACATTGCCCGGCACTGGGGCAGCGTCACATGGCTCTCGTCAATGAAAACGAGAAAATCCTCCGGGAAATAGTCCAGCAGCGTGGTAGGCGGTGTCCCCGGCTCCCTGCCCTGGATCACCCGGGAATAATTCTCGATCCCGTTGCAGAAGCCAATTTCCGTCATCATCTCCAGGTCATAGGCAGTCCGCTGGGCGATCCGCTGCGCTTCGATCAGCTTGTCATGGGCGCGGAACCAGGCAACCTGCGCATCGCATTCTCGCTGAATCTCCAGCATGGCGCGCTGGAGCTTTTCCTTGGACGCCACATAATGGCTGGCGGGATAGATTGCCACATGGTCAAGATACCGCTCCGCCACGCCGGAAACTGCGTTGATCTCCGAAATGCGGTCGACCTCGTCACCGAAAAACTCGATGCGGATGGCTCTGCCGGACCAGTATGCGGGGTAAACCTCTAGAGTATCCCCCCGGACCCGGAATTTATTCCGGGAAAAGTCCAGATCGTTGCGCTCATAGCGGATTTCCGTCAATTTTTGCAGAATCTCATCCAGCGGGCGCTCCTGCCCCACACGCAGGGAAATGACCATGCTTTTATAGTCGATCGGGTCGCCCAGGCCGTACAGGCAGCTGACCGAGGATACCACGATCACATCCCGCCGCTCGAACAGGGCGGATGTGGCACTGTGGCGCAGACGATCAATTTCCTCATTCACGGCGGCGTCCTTCTCAATATAGGTGTCCGTGTGGGCAATATACGCCTCCGGCTGGTAGTAGTCATAGTAGGAGATGAAGTACTCCACCGCGTTGTTGGGGAAAAATTCCCGGAATTCGGAGCAGAGCTGGGCGGCCAGCGTCTTATTGTGGGCCAGCACCAGCGTCGGGCGGTTCAGCTGCGCGATCACAGACGCCATGGTAAAGGTTTTACCGGAACCGGTGACGCCCAGAAGCGTCTGCTCCCGCAGCCCCCAGCGGATACCATTGGCCAGCGCTTCAATTGCCTCCGGCTGGTCGCCGGAGGGTTTATAATCGGAAATCAGTTGAAAGTCGCCCATGATCTTGCCTTTCCTCCCGGTCACTTTACGGGATCAGTTTGTAATCCTCCGGATTGTACCATCCGGACTGCCGCAGAGATACGTAATCATTGTCCGCGATCACCAGATGGTCCACCAGTTCGATCTCCACAGACGCCAAGGACATAGCCAGGCGCTGGGTGGTCAGCTTGTCCTCCTCTGAGGGCATGGCCAACCCGCTGGGGTGATTGTGCGCCAGCACAACGGAGGACGCATTGGCGCCCAGCGCCATCTCGACGATCCGGCGAATGGGCACGGAGGCGGAATTCACGCTCCCCTCGCCCACCTCCTTGCATCCCAGCACCTTGCACTTGGCATCCAGGCACAGCAGGAACACCGTTTCGTTCCGCCGCCCGAAGAAGAAGGGAAGCAGATATTCCCCGCATTTATCGATGGTCTGCAAAATTTCGGAGGTGGACACCCGCCTGACCTGGTAATACCGGCAGACAGCGGTGGTCAGCGCCAGAAATCCGGCAGCATTCTCCCCCACACCCGGAACCTTTTGCAGCTCGGATGGCTCCGCCTCCAGCACCTGGGGCAGCGAGCCGAACCGATCCAGCAGTGCGTGGGCGATGGGATTGGTATCCTGGCGGGGAATGCAGTAGAAAAGCAGAAGCTCCAGCACCTGCAATTCGTCAAAATTATCCAGCCCTTCCTTCAGGAAGCGGTTCTTCAGCCTCTGGCGGTGGCCTTCATGAATCGACATTTTTTCACCTCAAGCTATCTTTTCCTTGCTATTTTTTCCATTTTTGGTAGAATAGGAATATGTAGAATTCAGTCGAAAACGGACGGGAGTGTTTTTCCCAAAAATGCACATGATATGCCATGAGGAGGAACATCATGGAACAAACCCAATCTGCTGCGGAGCTGCTGAATCTGATGGTTCGCCCCGCATTTGCCGTCAAGGACGGAGAAATCATTGTTGTAAACGAAGCTGCTCGGAAATATGCGCTGGAGCCGGGCATGAAGGTCCATGACTTCCTGCTCACAGGCGAGCTGGAATATGCGGAGATGACCGGCGGCTGCCTGTATCTGACACTGTGCCTTTCCGGCCTGCCCAGGGGGGCTGCCGTCAATCGGATGACATCCTTTGATGTGTTCACCCTGGAGCAGACGTCCGACCAGGCGGAGCTGCAGGCCCTGGCGCTGGCCGCCCAGGAGCTGCGCACGCCCCTGTCCAGTGTGATGGCGGTGGCCGACCAGCTTTTCCCGGTGACGGACGCCGGGGGTGACCCCATGACCCATGACCAGATCGCCCATATCAATCGGGGGCTGTTCCAGGTGCTGCGGATCGTGGGGAATATGGCCGACGCCTACCGCTACAGCCAGCACACGGAAGCCCAGATGGCGCTGGTGGACATCCGCAGCATGGCGCAGGAATTTTTCGACAAATCCGGACAGCTTCTCCGCCACGCGGGTATTACGCTGCATTTCACCAATCTGAGGAAGCCTGTGGTTTGCCTTGCGGATGTGGAGAAGCTGGAGCGGGGCATCCACAACATCCTCTCAAACGCCGTGAAGTTCACGCAGCCAGGAGGAGAAATCTATGTCCGGCTGACCCAGCGGCAGAAGATGCTCTTCCTCACCGTTGAGGACCAGGGCAGCGGCATCCGCAAGGAGATGCTGGGCAGCATCCATACCCGCTTCCTGCGGGAGCCGGGGGTGGAGGACGGACGCTACGGCATTGGCCTGGGGTTCGTGCTGATCCGCTCCGCCGCTGCCGCCCATGGCGGGACCGTACTGATCGACCAGCCCGCCGACGGCGGTGTGCGGCTCACAATGTCCATGGCCATTCGCCAGGATACGGAGCCCACCGTACACACCCGGATCCTTCATGTGGATTACGCCGGGGAGCGGGACCACAGCCTGATCGAGCTGTCCGATATTCTGCCCGCTTCCGAATTTACCTCCGAGAAAATCAATTGAATCGGACTGCTCTCCGGCCTGCATCACAGCAGGCCGGATCGTTATTTACAGGCAGCGCCGCAGATATTGGCCGGTGAAGCTGTCGGGATTGGCGGCCACTTCCTCCGGCGTGCCGCAGGCTACAACGTATCCGCCGCCATCGCCGCCCTCCGGGCCCAGGTCGATCAAATAATCCGCAGTCTTGATAACATCCAGATTATGCTCAATGATCAGCACGGTATTCCCGGCATCCACCAGGGTCTGCAGCACCTGGATGAGCTTGTGCACATCCGCCGCATGGAGCCCGGTGGTCGGCTCATCCAGGATATAGATAGTCTTCCCGGTGGAAACCCTGGAAAGCTCGGTTGCCAGCTTTACCCGCTGCGCCTCACCGCCGGACAAAGTAGTGCTGGATTGTCCCAGCTTCACATAGCCCAGGCCGACCTCCACAAGCGTCTGGACTTTTCTGCGGATCTTCGGAAGATTTTCGAAGAAATCCATCGCCTCCTCCGCGGTCATATCCAGCACCTGGGAGATATTTTTCCCCTTGTACAGCACCTCCAGGGTTTCCCGATTGTACCGGCTGCCCTTGCACACCTCGCAGGGCACGTACACATCCGCAAGGAAATGCATCTCAATTTTTACCAGGCCATCGCCGCAGCAGGCCTCGCACCGCCCGCCCTTCACATTGAAAGAGAACCGGCCCGGACCATAGCCGCGCATTTTTGCGTCGCTGGTGGAGGCGAAAAGGTCCCGGATATCGTTAAACAGGCCGGTGTAGGTGGCAGGATTGGAGCGGGGTGTGCGCCCGATGGGACTTTGGTCAATGTCAATGACCTTGTCCAGATATTCCAGGCCCTCAACCCTGCTGCACGCGCCTGGGCGAACCCGTGCATGGTTCAGCTTGCCCAGCAGCGTCTTATTCAGCACCTGCCCGACCAGGCTGGACTTTCCGGAGCCGGACACGCCGGTGACGCAGGTCAGCGTCCCCAGGGGGATGGAAACGTCAATGTTCTTCAAATTGTTCTCCGTCGCCCCGTAAACCGTCAGGAACCGGCCGTTCCCTGGCCGCCTCTGTGCAGGGACTGGGATTTTCCGCACCCCGGAAAGATATTGCCCGGTTATGGATCCCGGGGTGTTCATAATATCCTCCAGCGTGCCGCAGGCCACGATCTCGCCGCCGTGGCTGCCTGCGCCCGGGCCAACGTCCACGATATAGTCCGCCGCCCGCATCGTATCCTCGTCATGTTCCACCACGATCAGAGTATTGCCGATATCCCTCAGCCGCCGCAGGGTATCCAGCAGCTTGCCGCTGTCCCGCTGATGCAGGCCGATGGAGGGTTCATCCAGAATATACAGCACCCCCATAAGGGAGGAGCCGATCTGCGTAGCCAGCCGGATCCGCTGGCTCTCCCCGCCGGAAAGCGTCGATGCAGCCCGGGACAGCGTCAGATAGGAAAGCCCCACATCCGTCAGGAATTGCAGCCGGGATTTGATCTCCCGGACGATCTGCTCCGCCACAACAGCCATATTCCCCTCCAGCTGCAGCCCCTCCATGAACTGCAGCTCCTGCTGAATGTTCATCCGGCAGAAATCCATGATGCCGATGCCGCCCACAGTAACCGCTCTGGCGATATCGGAAAGGCGGTCGCCATGGCACTGGGGGCAGGGCGCGGTGGCCATACATTCCTCCATCTCTTTCCGCGCAGCGTCGGATTGGGTTTCCCGGTAACGGCGGCTGATGTTGTTCATGATCCCCTCAAACGGCTGCTCCAGCACGCCCATGCCGGTGCCACGGTTGTAAATCATCCGCAGCTTCTCGTCCCCTGTTCCGTACAGGATCACATCCAGGGCAGATTTTGGAAGCTGGGAAACGGGCACATTCAGGGAAAAATGATATTTCTGCGCCAGTGCCTCAAAATACATCCGGAAGACCGAATCCGTCCTGGCGCTGGACCATCCGCTGACCTGGATCGCCCCGTCCAGGATGGACTTGCTCTTATCCGGGATCACCAGCTCCTCATCCGGCACCAGCTGGAAGCCAAGGCCGGTGCAGCGGGGGCAGGCACCGGCGGGATTGTTGAAGGAGAACATCCGCGGCTCCAGCTCCGTCAGGCTGATCCCGCAGTCCTCGCAGGCATAATTCTCCGAGAAGCTCAGCTCCTGGCCGGAGTCCGGAAGAGTAATGGTCACCAATCCGCCGGAATGGGTGCAGGCGGTTTCGATGGAGTCCGTCAGACGACGGCGCAGCCCGTCCTTCAGCACCAGCCGGTCCACCACCAGGTCAATGTTGTGCTTTTTATTTTTCTCCAGATGAATTTCCTCTGCCAGGTCGTAAAGGATTCCGTCCGCCCGCACCCGGGAAAAGCCCTTCTTCCTGGCATCCTCCAGGACCTTGACATGCTCGCCCTTCTTCCCCCGGATCACCGGGGAAAGCACCAGGAAGCGGGTACCGGCCCCCAGCGCCTCTACACGGTCTGTGATCTGGTCGATGGTCTGCCTCCGAATCTCCCGGCCGCATTTCGGGCAATGGGGAATGCCGACCCGCGCCCAGAGCAGACGCAGATAATCGTAAATTTCCGTGACCGTGCCCACGGTGGAGCGGGGATTTTTAGATGTGGTCTTCTGGTCGATGGAAATGGCCGGGGACAATCCGTCAATGGAATCCACATCTGGCTTGTCCATCTGCCCCAAAAACTGCCGGGCGTAGGAACTGAGGCTCTCTACATACCGCCGCTGCCCCTCCGCGTAGATGGTGTCAAAGGCCAGGCTGGATTTTCCGGAGCCGGACAGCCCGGTGAAGACGATCAGCTTGTCCCTGGGAATGGTCAGGTCCACATTTTTCAGGTTATTCTCCCGGGCGCCGCGTATGATAATTTTATCGTTCATAGCAAACTCCTGCGTGCAAATTTCGAGTCGGCATATTATACCACATTTCGGGACCGGCTACAAGTACTTTTTCAAACAGATTTTCGCAATCTCTCGCCAGCGACATCAGGAAAACAGCGAAGCGATCTGGGTACGGTACTGGATGACCAGCATCCCAATGCCGATGACCGTAAGCACGGCGCCGGTTACCAGTCTGAACTCCAAATCCTCCTGTACTCTATTTCTTTACATTATACCGTCATTTTTCCAGATTTGCAACACGCAGCCCGGGAAGCTGGGAATTTTTCCGACCTGCACGGAAAATCCATCACAGGCGGACATTTTTGGCCTCGTTCCTCCCCGAGTGATGGGGCAGATTGACTGAAAGCGGCAATTTTTGCCCTGGATTTTTGGATGCTATTTTCCAAGAATGCCGGTTGCTTTTTCCGCCGGTACAATGCTATAATATAGACGAACTGCCCGTTTACGGGACACGAAAAATAGAATAAAAGTGAGGTACTTCCTGATGATTGCATACGGAGAGAATATCAAGGTTTTCTGTGGAAACTCCAATCCTGAATTCGCTCGCACCGTTTGTAAAGAACTGGGTATCCCCCTGGGTGACAGTGAGGTCAAGGCCTTTGCCGATGGCGAGGCATCCGTTTCTCTGAATGAAACGGTCCGGGGAGCCGATGTTTTCCTGATCCAGTCTACCTGCAAGCCCGTCAATGACCGTTTGATGGAGCTGCTCATCATGATCGACGCCTGCCGCCGGGCCTCCGCCGGCCGGATCACCGCCGTAATTCCTTATTTCGGCTACGCCCGGCAGGATCGGAAAGCCAAGAGCCGGGATCCCATCTCCGCCAAGCTGGTGGCCAATATGCTGACCGCTTCCGGCGCCGACCGCATCCTGACCATGGACCTTCATGCGCCCCAGATTCAGGGCTTTTTCGACATCCCACTGGATCATCTCCTGGGAAATCCCACTTTTGTCAGCTATTTTCTGAAAAAATTCCCGGAGGAGGCCTATAATCACGAGAATTTTGTGGTGGTTTCCCCGGATGTCGGCTCAGTGAGCCGCGCCCGCGCCTTTGCGGCCAAGCTGCACATGGGGCTTGCCATTGTGGATAAGCGGCGGCCGAAGGCCAATTCCTGCGAGGTTATGAATATTATTGGCGATGTCAAGGGCAAAACCTGCATACTATATGACGATCTGGTGGATACCGCCGGTTCCCTGTGCAACGCGGCCAAGGCGCTGACAGAGGTCGGCGGCGCCGGGGAGATCTACGCATGCGCCACCCATCCGGTGCTGTCTGAAGATGCCTTCTCCCGGATCGAGGATAGCCCCATCCAGCAGCTTGTGGTGCTGGACACCATTCCTCTGGCCGGGAATACCACCAGCGAAAAAATCGTGCAGCTGGATGTCGCGCCTGTGTTTGCCCACGCTATTTACCACATCCACAGCGGCACCTCCATCGCTGATCTGTTCTGAGCCATGTTTGGGAAGCAGGAAGCGACCTGGCTGATCGTCGGCCTGGGCAATCCCGGGAGGGAATACGAAAAAACCCGGCATAACTGCGGGTTCCGCGCGCTGGACATCGTCGCGGGGACGCTGGGCTGCAAGGTGGATAAGCTGAAATTCCAGGGGCTGTACGGCCAGGCCGATTACAACGGCAACAGGCTGCTCCTGCTGAAGCCCCAGACATATATGAATCTGTCAGGACTGTCCGTTTTGCAGCTGTCCGCCTATTTCCGGATACCGCCCCAGCGGATCATCGTCCTGTTTGACGATATTTCCCTGAAACCGGGGCGCCTGCGGGTTCGCGCGGACGGCTCCGCCGGCGGGCACAACGGCGTCAAGTCCATCATCGGGGAGCTGGGCAGCCAGGAATTTCCCCGGGTAAAAATCGGCGTCGGCGCGAAGCCGCACCCGGAGCAGCCGTTGGCGGACTGGGTCCTGTCCACATTCTCCGCATCGGAGGAAGCGGCGGTGACCTCCGCGCTGAACCGTGCTGCGGAGGCCGCGCTATGCATCATCGACCACGGCGTGCCGGAAGCCGCCAACCGGTATAACGGAAGTCAGCCATAATTTTCTGAAAATATTGTCGAAGCATCACGGAAAGGGGTACCCAAGCTCCCTTTCCGCGTTGCGCTGTGGAGGAAAAATGGAAACGCTCTTATCACTTCTGAAGGCGATCCCGGAGTACAACGCCGTACTGGACGCGCTGGAGCGGCGGCAGAGCGCCGCTGTGACCGGCGTGGGCCAGATCAATCGCAGCCACTTGATCGCCGGGATAAAGCAGGATTGCGGCAGGCCGCTGATCGTGGTCTGCCAGGATGACCTTGCAGCCAGGCGACTGCAGGAGGAGCTGAAGGCATTCACTGGGGAAACTGCGCCCATTTTGCCCAGCCGGGAGCTGACGCTTTATGATACGGCTGTGGTTTCCCGCGCCTGGGAACAGCAGCGCCTGCGGCAGCTGTACGACCTGGCATGCGGGAATACCCAACTGCAGATTCTGACCTGGGACGCCTTAAGCCAGAGGACCATGCCCCCGGCGGTACTGCGCTCCGCCGCTTTCACGCTGGAGGTTGGCAAGAGTTACTCCCTGGACGCGCTGGAGGAAAAGCTCGCCGGCGCAGGATATACCCGTGCCGGAATGGTGGAGGGGCCCGGCCAGTTCGCGGTCAGGGGCGGCATTCTGGATGTCTTCTCCCCTGCCGCAGATCGCCCCATCCGGGCGGAGTTTTTCGGCGATGAGCTGGATGCCATGGGCTACTTTGACCCGGATACCCAGCGGCGGACGGAAAATACCGGGAGCGTTGTGATCCTTCCCGTGGGAGAAACGCAGCCCCGTCTCCATCCCCGGGGGATCCCCGGGCTGTGCGCGGACCTGAAAAAGCTGATTGCCCGGCAAAAACGCCGGAAGAATATCAACGAGATGCTGATCCGCACATTGGAGCAGGATCTGGAAAAATACGAAAACGGGCTGCAAAATCCCGCTTCCGACCGCTATATGGCGCTGATTTACCCGGAAATGGCCACAGCAATGGATTACCTGCCCGCGGACGCCGTCCTGCTCCTTTGCGATCAGGGCAGCCTGAAACGCGCAGCCCGCAGCCGTGTGGAGGAGATGGGGATGCAGCTGGACGGTCTGCTCCAAAGCGGACTGGCTGCCGGGGAGCTGTGCGATTTTGTGTGCCAGTGGGAGGATTTCTGCCATGCACTGAAAGGGCGAACGGCGATTTATTTTGATTCCTTCGGCGGCATCAGCTATCCGGAGGAGAATCCCCCCAAGGTATTGCTGCCCATGACCGCCAAGCAGCTGCCTGGCTATGGCGGCAGCCTGGATACCGCCGCATCCGACCTGGCGCACTATCAGCGGCTGGAGTTTTCCTGCCTGGTGCTCTGCGGAACACGCCGCCGCGCAGAGATGCTGCAGCAGATGCTTCGGGAGAAAAACCTATCCGCATTCCTGTGTATCCCGCTGACGGCCTTGCCCCGGCCCGGGCAGATTCTGCTCACGGAGGGTTCCATCCCCTATGGCATGGAATATCCCCAGTCCCGCCTGGCTGTGCTGACAGAGGGGCAGCTGCTTGCCAAGGGTGAGACCCGGAAGAAGGCAAAGAAATCCGCCACCAACCGGCAGAAGCTGAACTCCTTTACCGACCTCTCTCCTGGCGATCTGGTGGTGCATGATAATTACGGCATCGGCCGCTTCGTCGCCATGGAGCAGATTCGGGTGGACGGCGCCATCAAGGACTATCTGAAAATCGCGTATCTTGGCTCTGACGTGCTATTTGTCCCCGCTACGCAGCTGGACATGGTCAGCAAATATATCGGCGGCGGTGAAGAAGCCAATGTGCGCCTGAATAAAATCGGCTCCGACGCCTGGCAAAAAACCAAATCCAAGGCGCGGAAAGCCGCTAAGGATATGGCCGGGGAGCTGATTCAGCTCTATGCCGCCCGCAAGCGGCAGGAGGGCTTCGCTTTCTCCGCGGATTCCCCCTGGCAGAAGGAATTTGAGGACAATTTCCCCTACCCGGAAACCGACGATCAGCTGCGCTGCATCGCGGAGATCAAACGGGATATGGAGGCACCCATCCCCATGGACCGGCTGCTGTGCGGGGACGTGGGATTCGGCAAAACAGAGGTTGCCCTCCGGGCAGTGATGAAGGCGATTATGGACGGCAAGCAGGCTGCCATTCTGGTCCCCACCACTGTATTGGCGCAGCAGCATTACCAGACGGCCATCGCCCGGTTCCGGGGGTTCCCGGTGAACATCGACGTGCTCAGCCGCTTCCGCTCGGCCGCGGAGCAGAAGCGGACGCTGCAAAATCTGCAAAGTGGAAATGTGGACCTGATCATCGGCACCCACAAGCTGCTGCAAAAAAATGTGCAGTTCAAGGACCTGGGCCTCCTGATCGTGGATGAGGAGCAGCGCTTCGGCGTCAGCCATAAGGAACGGCTGAAGGAAATCTCCAAGGGCGTGGATGTGCTGACGCTTTCGGCCACACCCATACCAAGGACATTGAACATGGCGCTTTCCGGCATCCGGGATATGTCCACCATTGAGGACCCGCCTGCAGATCGGTACCCTGTGCAGACCTTCGTGCTGGAGCATTCGGACGCCATACTGGACGATGCCATTCGCAGGGAGATCCAGCGGGGCGGCCAGGTTTACTATCTGCACAACCGGGTGGAAACAATCGATCAATGCGCCGCCGCACTGCGCAGGCGTATCCCCGGCATTTCCCTGGCGGTCGCCCACGGGCAGATGAGCGAGGACGCATTGTCCGATGTGATGCGCGCCATGGCGGAGGGAGAGATCCAGCTCCTGGTATGCACCACGATCATTGAAACCGGGCTGGACATCCCCAACGTGAATACACTGATCATCGAAAACGCGGATCGCTTTGGCCTCTCCCAGCTGCATCAGCTCCGGGGACGGGTGGGCCGCTCCACCCGGCACGCTTACGCCTATTTCACCTATCGGCCGGGGAAAAATCTGACCGAGGTCGCGGAAAAGCGCCTGTCCGCCATCCGGGATTTTGCTGAATTCGGTTCCGGCTTCAAAATCGCCATGCGGGACCTGGAAATTCGCGGCGCCGGGAATCTGCTGGGCGCAGAGCAGTCCGGCCATATGATGAGCGTGGGCTATGATATGTACCTGAAGCTGCTGGATGAAGCGGTTCTGGAGGAGCGTGGAGAAGCGCCTAAGGCCCCGGAATGCACCGCCGATCTGAATGTCACCGCCAATGTGGACCCGGATTACGTTTCCCGTGGCGAGGAGCGGATGGACCTTTACCGGCGTATGGCCGCCATTCGCACCCAGGAGGACGCGGACGACCTGCTGGACGAGATCGTAGACCGCTATGGCGAGCCGCCCAAGGGCGTGCTGAATCTGATCGACATAGCTCTGCTCCGGGCGCAGGCAAAGCAGCTGGGCATCCGGGACATCCGGCAGAAAGCCGGGGACGTCCTGTTCACATTGACGTAGCTGGACTTCAACCAGGTCAGCGCCATCTGCGCCGACCCGGATTACCGCAGCCGCGTACAGCTGGTGGCCAGCGCAAAGGTGCCGACGCTGCGGCTGAAGCTGGCATCCGGAGTGGACAGCCTGCGCCAGAGCAGCGTATTCATCCAGCGCTTCGCCGCCTGCGCACAGAATGCAAGCTGATCGTCGCCTTTTCCCTGCCTGGCAGAGAAAAAAGATTGCATTTAATGGAGAATGTGGTACAATACTCGTGTATCCATTTCTTTGTTTACGCGCGGCCTTCCGCCGCTGATAGATAGGAGAGGTTTATCATCAGCTATAATTCCTTTGACGATCCCTCCGCGCAGGAGGGGATCGGCGCTGCCGACAGCGGCGCACAAACTCCCATTTTGGATTCTGACGCGACCCAGCGGGTCTACCTGCATGAGGATGCGCCACAATCCGAGCCTGCCGGGCAATCCGGCGTCCAGCCGGCTCCCGTCAGGCGCAGGCCGCCCCAATCCGGCACGGCCGCCCATTCATCAGGCAGGACCGGCACGCATTCCCGCGCACCCAGGCGCAAACGGTATCCTCTTGGGCTGAAGAAAAATGAATTCATCCTGCTGTGCTGCCTGATTGTGCTGATCGTGATCCTGCTGATCGCGATTCTCGCCCTGGCCATCCGCTCCTTCTCCTCGGATGAAGATGACGGCCTGATCCTGGACAATGTGATTGCCGCCGGCGTCAACCTTGGCGGCATGGACGCGGATCAGGCGGCAGCGGCGCTGGAATCTGCGACTGGCAGCACCTATACTCAGTTGTCCATGACGGTAACCGTTCTGGACACCACCGTGACCTTGTCCCCCACGGATACCGGCGCAAGCCTGGACATTGCCGCTGTGGTGGAGGAGGCGTATAACTATGGGCGTACCGGCTCCAGTTCTGACCAGCAGAATGCCCGGAAGCAGGCGGCTACCCAGTCCCATGTGGTGGACATCCTGCCCTACCTGAACTTGGACACCGATTATATCCAGTCGGTCGTGGACGATCTGGGCGAGCGTTACAGCAGCACTCTGACGCCCTCCAGCATTACCCTGTCCGGCACCGTGCCCAGCGTCAATGTTACAAACCCGGACACCAGTGTGACCTACCAGACGCTGACGATTTTCACCGGTACAGCCGAGTATGGGCTGGACACTTCGGAGCTATATGAGCAGATCATGGAC
>JAJQHS010000100.1 GCA_021199635.1 Bacillota bacterium | reverse complement strand
CTCGCCCTTCGGGCTCGCACACCCCTCCACCACGCTTCGCGCGGCCCCCCACCCCCGGAGGGGGGGGGTTTTTGGGGGAAAGGTGGGGGCAGGGGGAGGGAGGGGTTTTTGGCCAAGAGGGGCGCCCCGCGGCGCCGCCGCCGGGGCGCGCCACCCGGCCGCCGCGGGGGGTCGGCCGGGCCATGCAGCGCTGGTAGAACCGGATGAGGGCAAGGAGCAGCTTTTTCATGCCGCTGCGCCCCGCTTTGCAATGCCGGCCTTCTCCGCCAGGGACAGATAGGCATCCGTCAGCTCCCGGAAGGGCGCGGCAATGGCGCGGCTGCGCGCGACCACCACAATGTCCCACCCGGGACGGAAGGCGGCCTCATTCAGCCGGTAAATTTCCCGCAGGCGCCGCCGGACGCGGTTGCGCACCACAGCGTGCCCCAGCTTCTTGCTGACAGTGACGCCCACGCGGTTCACGCCCAGGCGGTTGCGCCGGGCGTAAAGCACCAGGTACCCGTTGGCATGGCCGGAGGTGGCATACAGCCTGCGGAAAACATGATTCAGTTTCAGGCTGGTAGAATACTTCATGGCTGATCTCCCGTAAAAAGGGAGCGGGGCGAATTCGTGCCGCCCCGCTTATTGCTCCCGTTTCGCACTGAGCGATGTCCTGCTGTGGAATCCCCTGCCTCAGGCGGACAGAACCTTGCGGCCCTTTGCACGGCGGCGCGCCAGAACCTTGCGGCCATTGGAAGTTGCCATTCTCTGGCGGAAGCCATGGACCTTGGAACGGTGACGGCGGCTGGGCTGATAGGTACGCTTCATTTGGATTACACCTCCCATAATTCACAATTATGCTCAACAGTCAATTCGACCGCAGCAACACGCAGTTTGTGGCCATATCTGGCCATACCTGCCTATTATAGCCGAAAATCAGAAGAAGGTCAACATATTTTTTCCACATATCCCGCCGATCCAGGGAAATTTACAAACAGGCTAGGAATTTTCATCCGGATATGCTATAATGGGCAAAACTGGTTCAAAATCGCATTCCAGACTTTCTGAACAGGACGTGAATTAACAATGGGACTGATTACGAAGCTATTCGGCACCCGTTCCCAGCGGGAGCTGAAAAAAATTCAGCCGGTAGTGGACCGGATCCTGGCCCTGGAGCCGGAGTATGCCGCCCTCTCTGAGGAGGCGCTGCGGGGGAAAACCGCCGTATTCCGCCAGCGGCTGGCCCAGGGGGAAACCCTGGACGATCTGCTGCCGGAGGCCTTCGCCGCCGTGCGGGAGGCCGCCTGGCGGGTCATCGGGCTGAAGCCGTACCCGGTGCAGCTCATCGGCGGTGTGATCCTCCACCAGGGGCGGATTGCGGAGATGAAAACCGGCGAGGGCAAGACCCTGGTGGCCATCCTGCCCTGCTACCTGAACGCCCTGACCGGGCGCGGGGTCCACGTGGTCACCGTCAACGATTACCTGGCCAAGTACCAATCCGAGTGGATGGGAAAGGTTTACCGCTATATGGGGCTGTCCGTGGGTCTGATCATTCCCGGCATGTCCGCCCAGGAGCGCCGGGCGGGGTACGCCGCGGACATCACATACTGCACCAATAACGAGCTGGGCTTCGACTACCTGCGGGACAATATGGCCATCTACAAGCAGGAGCTGGTGCAGCGCGGACATGCCTTCGCCATCGTGGACGAGGTGGACTCCATCCTGATCGACGAGGCGCGGACGCCGCTGATCATTTCCGGCAAAGGGGAGGATTCCTCCAAGCTGTATGAGATGGCGGATTATTTCGTTTCCACCCTGCGCCGCCAGGTCTTCGCCAAGACCGACGAGAAGGAGGTGCAGGACGATTACGACTGCGACTATTTTGTGGACGAGAAGTCCCGCACCGTATCCCTCACCGCCAGCGGCATCGCCAAGGCGGAGAAATATTTCTCCGTGGAAAATCTGGCGGACGCGGAGAATACCACCCTCTCCCACCACATCAACCAGGCCATGAAGGCCCGGGGCCTGATGAAGCGGGATATCGACTACGTGGTCAAGGACGGGCAGATCATCATCGTGGACGAATTCACCGGGCGGCTGATGTATGGCCGCCGGTACAATGAGGGCCTGCACCAGGCCATCGAGGCCAAGGAGGGCGTGTCCGTCGCCGGGGAGAGCAAGACCCTGGCCACCATCACCTTCCAGAATTTCTTCCGGCTGTACGAGAAGCTCTCCGGCATGACCGGCACCGCCCTGACGGAGGAGGAGGAATTTGCCGCCATCTACTCCCTGGACGTGGTGGAGATCCCCACCAACAAGCCGGTCATCCGCCAGGACCATCCGGACGTGGTGTACAAAACCGAGGCGGGGAAATACCGCGCCATCGTTCAGCAGGTGAAGCAGTGCCACGAGAAGGGGCAGCCGGTGCTGGTGGGCACTATTTCCATCGAAAAGAGCGAGCTCCTGTCCAAAATGCTGAAGCGGGAGGGCATCCCCCACAACGTGCTCAACGCCAAGCACCACGAGCAGGAGGCGCAGATCGTGGCCCAGGCCGGTCAGCTGGGCGCCGTGACCATCGCCACCAACATGGCTGGCCGCGGCACGGATATCATGCTGGGCGGCAACGCGGACTTCCTGGCCAAGGCGGAGCTTGCCCGGATGGACTATCCGCCGGAGCTGCTTGTGGAGGCGGACTCCTACGCGGAGACCGACAACCCGGAGATCCTGGCCATCCGGAGCACCTACAAATCCCTGCTGGAGAAGCACCGGGCGGAGATCGCCGACGAGGCGGAGAAGGTAAAGGCCGCGGGCGGCCTGTTCATCGTGGGCACCGAGCGCCACGAGTCCCGCCGGATCGACAATCAGCTCCGCGGGCGCGCCGGACGTCAGGGCGACCCCGGCGAGAGCCGCTTCTACCTGAGCCTGCAGGACGACCTGATGCGGCTGTTCGCCACGGACCGGGTCACGGGCATGATGGATTCCCTGGGCCTGGACGAGGACACCCCCATCGACGCGAAAATCCTCTCCGGCGCGGTGGAAAACGCCCAGAAGAGCGTGGAGAGCCGGAACTTCCGCGCCAGGAAAAACGTCCTGGAATACGACAACGTGATGAACACCCAGCGGGAGGTCATCTACGCCCAGCGGCAGAAGGTGCTGGACGGGGAGGACCTGCGGGAGAATATCCTGACCATGCTGCGCGGCGTGGTGGACTCCACCGTGGCGGACGCCCTGAGCCAGAGCGGCGGCATGGCGGACGCGGAGAGCCTGGCGCTGGCGCTCAGCCATTTCGACGGGGTCTACTTCCCCAAGGGCAGCTTCGTCCCGCCGGAAAAGCTGGACGCGAAGAGCCTGAGCGACAGCATCTACCAGCAGGCGCTGGCTTCCTACGAGAAGAAGGAGGCCGCCTATACCCCCAGCGTCATGCGGGAGCTGGAGCGGGTGGTCCTGCTGCGGGTGGTGGACGAATACTGGATGGACAATATCGACGCCATGGACGACCTGAAGCAGGGCATCGGCCTGCGTGCCTACGGCCAGCACGACCCGGTGGTGGCCTACAAGGAGGAGGGCTACCAGATGTTTGAGGCCATGATCGCCGCCATCCGGGAGGAAACGGTGCGCCGGATGTTCCTGGTGCGCATCGCGCCCCAGCAGGAGGTCCGGCGGGAGAAGGTGGCCAAGGAAACCGGCACCGCCGCCGCCACCAAATCCACCGTGCGGAAGGAGCCGGTGCGCAACCGGCAGAAAAAGGTCGGCCCCAACGACCCCTGCCCCTGCGGCAGCGGCAAAAAGTACAAAAAATGCTGTATGCAGAAGGATAAAGCCGCCGGCATGAACCCCTGACAGGCGGCAGCATTTCCCCAGGCAAATCGATTCAGGAGGATACCATGTCCATTCAAACCGTTCATGCGGGCGCGCTGGAATACCTGGCCGCCGGAAATATTCCCGTCCCCCACGGCTTCACCACCCGCCTGGGCGGCGTCAGCACCGGCGACTTCGGCGCGATGAACCTGGCCGTCCGACCCGGGGAAACGCCGGAAAATGTCCGGAAAAACCACGAAATTCTGGCTTCCGCCCTGGGATTCGACCCAGACATGCTGGTGCTGACCCACCAGACTCATTCCGACCGGGTGCGGCAGGTCACCGCCGCCGACTGCCTGGGGGCGGACCACCATGCTTACCCGCCCTGCGACAGCCTGATCACCGATACGGACGGCCTGGCGCTGATGATCTTCACCGCCGACTGCACGCCGATCCTGCTGTATGACCCGGTCACCGGCGCCGTAGGCGCGGCCCACGCGGGATGGCGGGGCACGGCGGCGGACATCGCCGGGAAAACGGCGGCGGCCATGGCGGAATCGTTCGGCTCCCGCCCCGCCGACCTGTGCGCGGCCATCGGGCCGAACATCAGCGAATGCTGCTTCCAGACCGACGGCGATGTGCCCCAGGCCATGCGCGCCGCCTTCGGGCAGGAGGCGGAAAAATGGATCCGTCCGGACGGGGAGAAATATTATGTAAACCTAAAAGCGCTGAACGCCCTGGCGCTCCGCCGGGCGGGCGTCGTCAACATCCAGATCAGCACCGCGTGCACCGCCTGCCAGCCGGCACGCTTCTGGTCCCACCGGGTGCATGGCGCGTCCCGCGGCTCCCAGGGCGCGGTGATCGTATGCAGGAGGGGAAAAGCATGAAGCGGATTCTGGCATTTTTCCTGGCGGCGGCGCTGGCGGCCGGCGCGCTGGCCGGGTGCGGCGAAACGGACAGCCCCTATGTGGCCACCGGCGACGCGCTGGACAGCGAGCAGGACAGCCCCACCTCTCAGACCGTGGACGCGGAGCAGGTGCTGGCACTGGCGTATAACCCGGAGGATTCCCTGAACCCCTACCAGGCCACGGACACCAATAACCGGGTGCTGTTCTCCCTGATCTACCAGGGGCTTTTCTCCGTGGACCGGTCGTACAATGTTCAGCCGGTGCTGTGCGGGTCCTACAGCGTTTCCCAGGATATGTGCAGCTATACCTTCTATCCGGCGCAGGCCTATTTTTCCGACGGCACCGCTCTGACAGCGGAGGACATCGCCGCCAGCCTGAACGCGGCGCGGAAGGGCGATTATTACGCCGGCCGGTTCCTGCATGTGGAGTCCATCACCGTATCCGCTGACGGCGGCGTGACCGTCCGACTGGACACGGCCTATGAAAATCTGCCCCTGCTGCTGGATATCCCCATCGTGAAGGCCTCCCAGGTCTCCGACGCCGCCCCGATCGGAACGGGCGCTTATGTGCTGGAAAGCACCGATGGCGGCATGCAGCTCCGCCGCCAGTCCATCTGGTGGTGCAGCGGCGTATCCATGCCGGTGACGGCGGCCACCGTGACGCTGGTAGAAGCGTCCACCGCCAGCGAGATCCGGGATGGATTCGAATTCGCGCAGCTCAGCGTGGCCTGCACCGATCCCGGCTCCGACGACTATGTGGACTATCGCTGCGACTATGAGCTATGGGAGTGCGAGAACGGATTGTTCCTGTACATCGCCTTCAATCAGGACAAGGGGCTGTTCACCGACACCGCCCTGCGGGCGGCGCTGACCTATGCCATTGACCGGGACACACTGGTGGAGACCTATTTCGGGGGCTTTGCCCGCAGCGCGTCCCTGCCTGCGTCCCCCAGCTCGCCCTATTATACAGAGAGCCTGGCATCCCGCTACAGCTACGACCCGCAGCAGTTCACGGACACCGTCGCCGCCGCGGAGATCAGCCAGAGCAAGATCGTGCTGCTGGTGAACCAGGGCGATTCCCGCCGGGTGAAGGTGGCCAGCGCCATCGCGGAGATGCTGGCGCAGTGCGGCCTGACCGTCACCGTGGAATCGGCGGACAGCGAGGAATTCCTGGAGCGGCTGGCCGACGGGGACTATGACCTGTACCTGGGCCAGACCAAGCTCTCCGCCAACATGGACCTAAGCGCCTTCTTCCTGGAGGACGGCGGCCTGTGCTTCGGCGGCATGGCCAACGCCACCGTGTACACTATGTGCCAGGAGGCGCTGGAAAACAGCGGGAACTACTATAACCTGCAGAAAACGGTGATGGACGAGGGCCTGCTGTGCCCCATCCTGTTCCGCAGCTACGCGGTGTATACCCGCCGCGGCGTGGTGTCCGACCTGGAACCGGCGCGGGACAATCTATTCTACTATTCCCTGGGCAGGAGTCTGGCGGATGCCCGGATCGCGGAATCCGGGGAATGAGCGTATCCTGCATAAAATGTGGGCGCCCCGATTGGGGCGCCCGTTTTTTTGCTTCAGCAGCCGCAGCTGAGCTGATTTCCGCAGCCACAGCCACAGAACAGGATCAGCAGGATGATGATCCACAGGTAGTTGCCGCCGCAGGTTCCGTTGCCGTTACACATAAGAATACCTCCAAAAAAGATGAATTCGAGCGTTTCGCCGCTCATCCCATGGTATTCCGCCGCCGCGAAAAGGTGCATCCCCCGCCGCACAGCTCGTAGAAGCGGATGCGCTGCCCATCTCCCCGCACAATGCGACGGTGCCCGCCGGGTCGGTTTCTATGTGGAGCTCCAGGATCGGGGCCTGCTTGTGCTTCATATACCTGCCTCCTTATGAAAAAATCTGCCCCGCGGAGCGGGGCAGATCTGGGATTATACACGGTTGGGTGTCGATCAGCCCACCACGGTCACGGAGGTGATGTGGGGGTTCACGCCGTCATACCAGTACAGGAAGCCCTCCAGGTCGATGACCTGGCCGATCTCCAGGGTCTTGACAGCTTCGTACACATCGGTGCCGCTGCCGGTCAGGTAGGACTCCACGGTGAAGGTGTAGGTCTGGCCGTTCAGGGAGACGTTGAAGTACAGGTCGTCGCCCTCGGTGCCGGAGCCGTTCCACTTGTACAGGAAAGCGACCTCGTTGCCGTCCGCGTCGGTGCTGGCCTCCACGGTCATGCCCTTGAAGGCGGCGAAGATGTTCTGATAGTTGATCAGGTCATCGGTGCCCAGCAGGTCGGTCACATCCGTAGCCTCGGCGATGTAGCTGCCCTCCAGGATCTCGAAGGTGGCGTCGATGATCTCCACCTCGCCGGACCACTCGGACTTATAGCCGGTGACGCGGATCTTGGTGCCGGCGACCAGCTTCTCGGAATCCTCCTCGGAGCAGGCCATGTTGTACAGGAAGTAGGCGCCGTCCGCATCCTGGGCATAGACGGTGATCTGCTCATCCCACCAGCTCTGGTGCGCCTGGACATAGGCCTCGATAACGACCTCGGTGTCCACCTCAGCAGCGATGTACTCGGCGTAGGTCATAACGCCCTCGGACTTGACGGAAGGATCGTCGGTCTCCTCGCTGGGATCGGTGGCTTCGGTTCCATCGGTGGCTTCGGAGGCTTCGGAGGTTCCCGGCGTGGAAGCATCGGCGGAAGACTCGGTCTCATCGCCGCCGGTGGTGCAGGCCGCAAGGCTCAGGACCATGGCGATGGCCATCAGCAATGCAAGAATCTTTTTCATTTTCATAACTCCTTTTTGTTCAGTGTTGGTTTAGAAACCCAGTGACATTATACAATAAAAATCCCAGAAATCAATCCATTCTTTGATTTTTTATGGACTTTTTCTTCCGGATCCAGGAAATTACGGCAGATAGCACAATTACCGCCCAAACCGCCCCCAGCGTGCTGAGCAAAATGACGGACGTCTGCGGCAGCGGTCCCAGCTCCGCCTTGCCGTCGGCGCTGTTGACGGCGGAGATCTGATCCAGCCGGTACAGGGACGTCACCTCCGCATACAGCGTGTCAAAATAGGCGTCGTCGATGGTCTCCTTCCGCCGGACAGATTTGCACACGTTCTCGATCAGCTGCCCCGCCGCGTTCCGCAGGGACGCGGAGCCGTTGAACACCGGGGTGACAAAGGTATTGTCGATATTATCCAGCAGGAGCTGGCTGGCCTGGATCTTCACGGCGTAGTACTGGTCGTTATCCTCCCCCGCCCGGGACAGGTAATCCTGGTATTCCTCGCTCTCCAGCGCCAGGGTGGTCACCGGCACATAGCCCTCCGTCTGGGCGTAGGCGATCTGCACCGGATTGCTCAGCAGGTACTGGGCGAAGAGCCAGGACGCCAGCACCTCCTGGGGGTCGGACTTATTGAAGATGCACAGCGACGGCCCCTGGGAGATCATCTGGGGATCCTCCGTGTCAAACTGAGGGATGGCCATGACCACAGTCTCGAACTCCACCAGCTTATCCTCGCTGATGTCCAGCAGCGGCGCGTCAGAGCCCATCCAGGTGGCGCCGGCGGTGGAATCGATGGCGAAAATGCACTGCCCGGCGTTCAGGAAATTGGCCGGATAGCTGGAAATTTTGAAGGTGGAGAAGGCGCCGGTGGCGGTATGCTCCGCGATGGTCTGGAGCAGCGACCTGGTCACATCGTTGAAAATCAGGATGTCCCCGCTGTCCGTGGAGTAGCCCGCGCCGCACTGGCGGAGCATCTGGATCATCATATTGTCCGTGGACTTATAGATGAATGGGATCATTACCGACTGCCCGTTCACCAGGTAATTGCCGTCCGCGTCCTTCGCCGTGGCGGCCTCGGAAACCTCCCAGATGAAGTCCCAGGTCAGGGTCTCCGGCAAGGTGTAGCCCAGCGCCTCCACGTAGGTTTTATTGATATAGCAGGCCTCCGTGGAGCGCATAAAGGGCAGGGCGTAATAATGCTCGCCGATGATCCCCTCGTCCAGGAACTGCTCCACGACCTGCGCAGCAGTGGGGCTTTCAAAGCGCACCTCGCTGCCGCCCAGGCCATAGCGCTCGTCGGCGATCAGGTCGTCCAGGGGCACCACGGTATTCTCCCCGGTCAGGTACGTGGCGATGTGATCCGGGTAGGTGATGCACACGTTGGGGGTGGTGTCCGTGGCGATGTTGGTGATCACGTCATTGTAAATGTCGGTGTAGTCGGTGTACAGCCGGATATTCACGGTGATGTTGGGGTACAGCGCCTGGAAATCCTCGATGGCCTGGGCGTAGATTTTCGTCTGGTTCACGTTGGTGTCGTTTTTCGCCCAGAAGGTGATCTCATAATCCCGGGAGGTGTCGAATTCCTCCGGCACCTGGAAGGCGCTGCGCTCTGTGCTGCCATGGCAGCCGGCCAGGCACCCCAGCACTGCGCCGGCGGCCAGCAGCGCCGACAGCTTCTTGCGGATCGCTTTCATCCTTTTGTGCCTCCTCTCGCCACACCGGCCATGATCTTCCTCCGGAAAATCAGGAACAGCACGATCAGCGGCGCGGAGATGACCACCACCGCCGCCATCATGGCGGGGATATTCTCCCGGCCGAAGCCATTTTCCCGGATCTCCTGGATGCCGTTGGAAACCAGGTAATACTGGGGGTCGTCAGTGATCAGCCGCGGCCACACGTAGCTGTTCCAGCACTCGATGATTTTCAGGATGGTGATGGTGATCAGCGTGGGGCGGCAGATGGGCACCAGCACCTTCAGCAGATATTTCATATCCGAGGTGCCATCCACCTTGGCGGCATAGTACAGCTCATCCGGCACCTGGGCGAAATTTTCCCGCAGCAGGTATATGTAGAATACCGACGCGATGGAGGGCAGGATCAGCCCCAGGAAGGTATTGCGCAGGTTCAGATTGGTGATGGTGATGAAATTGGTGATGATCACCAGCTCGTTGGGGATCATCATCAGCGCCAGGAACAGCGTGAATGCCAGCTCCTTGCCCCGGAAATTCAGCCGAGCAAAGCCGAAGGCGGCCAGGGTGGTCACCACCAGCATCACCGCCGTGGTGGCCAGGGTGAAAATCAGGGTGTTGGCAAAGTATTTTGCCAGGGGCACCGCCGTGAACGCGGTCACGTAATTCTCCACCGTGGGGGTCAGGGTGAAGAAGCTGGGCACCGACTCGGAGCTGTACTGGCTGTAGGTCTTCACGGAGGTCAGCACCATCCAGTAGAACGGGAACAGCACGATCAGCGCCCACAGCGTCAGCAGCAGGTAGATCACGGCTTTGCCCAGGCGGCTGCGGAATGTAGCGGAGCGCTTCAGCCGGGTGTAATTGATTTGCTTTTCCATGGGCCGCCCTCCTCAGTAATGGGTGTGCTTCCGGCTGACCATCAGGTTGATGCAGGTAATGGTCAGCACGATGGCAAACAGGATGATCGCCGCAGCGGACGCGTAGGAAGGGTAGCCGCCGCTGTCGCCATAGAGCATATCGTAGATGTAGCCCACGATGGTGTTCATCCCGGCGGCGTTCAGGTCCGTGCCGAACAGGGCAACGGAGTCGCTGTAGGCCTTGAATGCGCCGATGAACCCGGTGATCACCAGGTAGAACACGGAGGAGGAGATCATGGGCAGGGTGATTTTCCGGAAAATGCGCCCGGAGCTGGTGCCGTCCACCTTGGCGGCGTTATAGTAGGTCTGGTCCACCGACGCCAGGGCGGAGGTGAGGATTAGGATCTTGAACGGCATAACGATCCAGACGGTGTAAATGCACAGCACCAGCATTTTCGCCCAGTAGGGGCCGTCGATGAAGTCCACGGACTCACCGCCGAACCACTGGATCAGCAGGTTGATCAGGCCGTCGGAATAGGCGGTCTGCTTGAACAGGATCATGAACACCATGCCCACCGCCAGGGTATTGGTCACATAGGGCAGGAAGAAAATAGTCTGGTACAGCTCCCGCAGCCGCCGGATGGAGCTGAGCCCCACGGAGATCAGCAGCGCCAGGCCTGTGGACACCGGGACGGTGATGATCACCAGGATGAAGGTATTCTTCACCGCCTGGAGGAAGTAGGTGTCGTGCAGGACATAGGAATAATTGTACCAGCCAACGCCGAAGAAAGTCTGGGAGGCGGAATTATACCCCTCCTCAAACGAATAGATCAGTACATCGATCAGCGGGTACACCATAAAGACGCCCAGCAGCGCCGCTGCCGGCAGAAGATACAGCCAGCCTTTTCGGCTTTGGTTCTCCATAGTTTTGTCCCCTTCCGGATTTTTTCCTTATTATATTGCCGTTCCCAAAAAAATGCAATAAAAATCCGCGGAAATCCGGCGCAGACGCAAATTCCCCCGCCTTTCCGGCGGGGGAATCGGGATCTCACATATCAAACGGCTCCATGCTCAGCACGGGGTGCCCAACCTCGGAGAGGTAGTTCAGCAGCTCCTCGGGATCCTCGGTGCAGACCGTTTCGTCCGCCACCATGTCCGTGAAGCCCTCCACGCCGTACAGCTCCAGCGCCGCGGCGTCCAGCCGCTCCCGGACAGCGTCCTTCAGCTCCTTGGGCATCCAGACGATCCGGCCCAGGCCGCCTTCGGCCTTCAGGAATTTCTTGGAGGAGATGAACTGCTTGCCATGCCCCATAAAGCCGGGGGTCTGCACGCCGCCGCCGGTCATGGACGCCATCTCGGAGAAGGTCATGCCCAGCGGGGTCATGCCCGCATGCTCGCGGCAGGTGATCACCACGCCCATGGACACCGGCTCCACGCCGCAGATACATTCGAAGCAGCCGCAGCTGGTCATCGGATCCTGGAACAGGGAGTACAGCGTCACATGCTCCAGCGCACCGTGGGAATACTTGAACACGGCCTCGTCCACGTCCTCGTAGCGGCCCAGGTTCTCATCAATGCAGCGCTCCTTGGGCACCACCTGGCACGGTCCGCTGGGGTCCAGCTCGTTGGTGGCCTTGGCGTCCAGCCAGGACACGGCGCCGCAGAGGCCCAGACGCTCGGGGGTGACGATGCACACATGGCTGGGGGAGAAGGCCTGGCACATGATGCAGGTGTAGTACACCGGCACGGATTCGTCGGTCATGGATTTCAGTCGGTCGTCCCGCTTGGCGAACACCTCGTTGGCATGGGCGCGGAGCTCCTTATTCTTCTGCGCATCCACCACGATGGTGACTTGGCACTTGTCCACCACGGCGTCGAACTCGCTCTTGATCTTGGCGTAGAGGACCTCGCCGATGTGGCGGAACTTGAAGCCCGCCTCGAAGTCGGCCTTGCTGATCCGGATGCGGATCATATCCCGCTGGCCGGTGTGCATGACGCCCTCGATGCAGTTTAAGTAGGAATGGAACTTCCGCTCCATAACGGATTCGAAGTCCGGCTGCATGGCCTTGCCGGCCACCTCCACGATGTAGGACAGGGAGATCTTGGAGCCGACGGGGATGTCGTCGATCTCCGGGCCGTCCACCACGATCTTGTGGTCCTCCACCTCGCTGGCTTCCTTGGTCGCCACCAGCTCGAAGCAGTCCACGCGGGAGCCGTCCACCTCCACCTGCATATCGCCCCGGCGGATGATCTCGCCCTCAAACGCGGAGGCGAAGGCCACAGGGATGTCGATATTGGTGATCTTCAGCTTGATGTCCCTGGCCTCCAGGGAGGTGGCGTTCCACTTGGAAGTGTCCAGCTGCTGGATCAGGCTCTTGGGCACGTGGAACATATTCTCCGTCTCGTTGGAGATGACGGGGAAGCCCAGGCAGATGGCGCCTGCGCCGTAGGACACGATCTCATCGGACAGGGGCTTGTAGGCATCCACGAAGGCGCGGACGCGCTCCATGGTGTACTTGTACAGCGCCTTGGTGTCGCCGGGGGTGATGTTGCCGAAGATCAGCGCCGCCCGCAGCGCCACGGAAACCACATGGATCACCGACTGCATCTCGTAGCCCAGGGGCACCACCCGGACATTCTCGCCCAGCTTCATGCCCGCCTCATGGCAGTGGCGGATGGATTCGCCGGACAAGGTGACCAGGATGCCCTGCGCCTGGTAGGACTTGGCCAGCGCCACAGTCTCCGCCGGGTCCTCCGCGCCGCCGAGGATGACGGCAATGCCGGGGATATCGCCGGTGACCAGGGGCACGCCCAGGTTCCGCACGAAGGCGTCGGACAGGTGGCCGCACTCCGGCTCCGTGTAGGGGGTCGCCCCGTGGAGGTACTTCAGCGCCTCCAGGAACTCCGCGCACAGGGCAGAGGCAATGCCGGATTCGAACGCATCGTGCATCCGGTTGATATGGGTCAGCTTGGCCTTCAGGGTGCCCAGGGCGGCCTTCATCTCACCCAGGTTGGAAATTTTTTCGCCGGTGATGGCGTAATAGCAGGGCAGGGAGTAGGCAGTGTCGGGGAAGGACACAGCCTCGCCCTCGCCATAGGCGGCGATGGCCTCCTCAACCGCAGCGGCGGTGCGGGCGTAATTATAGTCGCTGCCGCCGAAAATTCTGTCAAAAAGTGTCACGGTATTTCCTCCTAATCATCATTCATCACGATCCAGGATCGCCTTGATTTTCCGGATCTCTTCCATAGCCCCGGGGCTGAAATCGTAGGGGGATTTCCCCTGGCGGTCCGCCTCGATCACGTCCGGGCTGTAGTGGATGCAGCCCAGGAAATCCTGCGCCGGGATCTGGGCGCGGACGAACTGCTCGTCCGATTCGTCCCGGACCTTGTTGGCCACCACCCGGACCTGGGCGATCCCCAGGTCGGCAGCCAGCCGCTTCACGTTGCGGTAGGTCTGCACCGAGCGGGCGCCCGGCTCGATCACCACCAGCAGCTGGTCCATATTGGCGGCGGTGCCCCGGCCCAGATGCTCCAGCCCGGCCTCCATATCCATGATGACCACATCATTCTTCCGATAGGTCAGCGCGGAGAGGATGGCCTTGAGCATCACATGCTCCGGGCAGACGCAGCCGCTGCCGCCCACATCCACCGTGCCCATGACCAGCAGCTTGACCCCGTTGACGTCCCTGGAATATTTCTCCGGGATGTCCGCCACGTAGGGATTGAGCTTGAAGAATTTATTGGCCTCGTTGGCGCCGGTGCGCTCCTCCACCAGAGTGCGCATTTTGGAGATGGGGACGATGGAATCCACCTCCTCCTGGCTCAGGCCCAGAGCCAGGCCCAGATTGGCATCCGGGTCTACATCCGCCGCCAGGACCGTCCGGCCTTCATCGGCGTAGAGCCTGGCCAGGGTGGAGGCCAGGGTGGTTTTTCCCACGCCGCCCTTGCCGGTAATCGCTAATTTCATGGAAGCAGTTCCTCTTAAATGCCCAGAGCGGTGCGCTTTTCCTCGATGCGCTGGATCATCTTGTCGCCCAGCTTCTCAATGTCCAGCTCCACGGTGTAATTGGCTTCCACCCAATCCTTGATGCCGTGGTCGCCCTGGAGCAGCGCGGTGACCTCCGAGGAGCCCTTGGTGTAGGGGTCCACGCCCAGGAAGGTATCGATGCCGGTGGCCACCACGTAGTTGCCGATGGACACGGCCTTCTCGCTCATCCACTCGGGGGCGCAGCCCACCAGCGGGATCTGGGAGATGGGGATGCCCCAATCCTTGGCGATGTCGGACGCCAGGATCATCATACGGGAAATATCCACGCAGGAGCCCATGTGCAGCACAGGCGGGATGTTCGCCAGCTCGCAGACCCGCTTCAGCCCGTCGCCGCAGTATTCCTTGGCCTTCTCCGGGTCCATCAGGCCGGCCTTCGCCGCGGCCTGGGCGGAGCAGCCGGAAACCACCAGGAGGATATCATTCTCCAGCAGCTTCTTCATCAGCTCGATATGGGCGTAGTCCGGGCGGACCTTGGGGTTATTGCAGCCGACCATGGCCACCGCGCCCCGCAGGACGCCGGACTGGACGCACTCCACCAGCGGCTTCATGGTGCCGAACTCGTCCACCTGGGAGTTGGCGACGCCGTCCAGCACCTTCTTGATGGCCTCGACGGAGTAGCCCACCCGGGCCTTGGACACCTGGTTGGGGATGTTCACCAGCGCCTGGTTCCGGTTCTTGAAATTCTCCACCGCCATCTTCACGATGGCCTTGGCATTCTCCCCGGCGTTCTCCGCGGAGAACTGGATGAACTCGGAATCCGGCATCCGGGCGATGGGAGAGGTGGTGACAAACTTGGTATGGAAGCATTTGCTCAGCGGGCCCAGCGCCGGGAAAATGCACTGCACGTCCACAACGATGGCCTCGCAGGCGCCGGTCAGCACCACATTCTCCTGGCTCAGGAAGTTGCCGGCCATGGGGATGCCGTGGCGCATGGCCACCTCGTTGGCGGTGCAGCAGACGCCGGAAATGGTGATGCCCTTGGCGCCCATGCTCTTGGCGTAGGCGATCATCTCCGGGTCGTTGGCGTAATAAACGATCATCTCGGAAAGGCTGGGATCATGGCCATGGACGACGATGTTCACATTGTCCTTCTCCATAACGCCGATATTGGCGGTAGTGTCCATGGGCTTGGGGGTGCCGAACATAACGTCGGAGAATTCCGTGCCCATCATGGAGCCGCCCCAGCCGTCGGACAATCCGCAGCGCAGGGACTGCCGGATCAGCGCTTCCGCCAGGCTGGAGTTGCCCATATGGGTCATATGCATGGCGGTGGAAACCTCCCGGTCGATGGCGCGGGGCTCGATGCCGGCGTCATGCCACAGCTGCTGGGTATGCTCCGGCGCCCGCTTCAGGAAGCGCTGGGTGCCGAAGGGCTTGCCGTATTCCAGCAGGCCGATCTCTGCCATTTCGTGGGCCAGCTCGTAAATGTCCTTGCCCTCGGTTTCCACGCCCCATTCCTTGGCGATGCGGATCAGCTTCTCCGGGTCCTTGACCTGGTAGTTGCCGCCGTCCTTCGTCTGGTACAGGGTGTGCATGATCTCGCGGCCATGGTCAGAGTGGGTGGCGGAGCCGCCGGCGGTGAAGCGCAGGAAGTTCCGGCCGACAATGCCGTGAACGTCGCAGCCGCAGATGCCCCGGGGGCTCTTGGGCGTAATGCGACACGGCCCCATGGAGCAGATCCGGCAGCAGGTGCCGGCCTCGCCGAAGCCGCAGTGGGGAGTCTGGTTCTTCGCACGCTGCTGCCAGGTATCCGCGCCAACCTTCTGGGCGGTTTCCAGCAGAGAGTTCGTGGCAGCTTCCATCTCCTCGATGGTGGTTAAAGATGCCCAATCCTTCAAAGTGATTTCCTCCTAAATTTGATTCATCAGATACGCGCCGCGCGTACCTGGCGCATAGTGTATCGATATTATTTTACGCATATAATCGCGGATTGTCAATTGTAGATTTTTCCGTAAAAGTACGAAAAAATCGCCATCCCCACCGGGGGGATTTTGGCATTTTTTATAACGCCGCCTATATGGCCCGGAATTTGGCGGAATCGGGCGGGAATTTCCCCGGCACTGGGGCTTGTGCCCGGGGAAAAAATGGTGTATAATGGGCTGCATCAAGCTTGGAAGGGGGCGCGCCATGGCACGCAGGGATCACGATCCGGCCGGCGGCGGGCAGGACTGGCAGCACCGTCTGCTGAAGATTTCCGCCATCGTCACCGCAGTGGTGACGCTCCTGTGCTGCGCCCTGATGGTCGCGGCCACCCAGGGCTGGCTCACCGGCACCGGCCGCGTCACCATCTCCACCCCGGAGACCACCGCTCCGGAGACCACCGCCCCCGCCACGGAGCCGCCTCCGGACACGGTGATCCACTTTGTCGCCGGGGGCGACCTGAACATCACGGACGCCACCGTGGCCGCCGGCGCATCGGACGGCGGGTACGACTATACCTCCGTATTCCTGGACGTGCTGCCGGTGCTGTCCGGTGCGGACGTCACCGCGCTGAACCTGGAGGGCATCCTGGGCGGCGAGCCCTACGGCAGCGATACCGCCTCCGCGCCCCAGGCGCTGGCGCAGGCGCTGGCCGCCGCCGGTGTGGACATCGTGCAGACCGCCAACTCCTACTCCATCATCAACGGGCTTTCCGGCCTGCGCGCCACCCTGCAGGGCATCCAGGACGCAGGGATGACGCCGCTGGGGACCTACGCCAGCAACGCGGATTTTGAGGAATCCGGCGGCTATGTGGTGTGGGACATCCAGGGCATCCGGGTGGCGTTCGTGGCCTTCACCAAGGGCATGGACGGCATGGGCCTGCCCACCGGCAGCGAAAAATGCGTGAACCTGCTGTACACGGATTACAACAGCACCTATCAGACGGTGGACACGGCCGGGATCACCAGTATCCTCCGCGCCGTGCAGCAGTCGGAGCCGGATGTGGTCATCGCCCTGCTGCACTGGGGCAGCGAATTCAACGACGTCATCAGTTCCACCCAGGAGACCATCGTGTCGCTGATGTTCTCCGAGGGGGTGGACGCCATTGTGGGCACCCATTCCCACTACGTGCAGAAAATGGTGCTGGACGAGGAAAACGGCACATTTGTCGCCTATTCTCTGGGGGATTTCTTCGGGGACGCGGAAAAATCGGGGACCGGATACTCGGTCCTGCTGGACCTGGAGATCACCAAGGACGGCTCCACCGGCGAAACCAGGGTCACGGCCTATGACTACATCCCGATCTATATCGAGACATCCGAGGAGGACGGCGCCCCGGTGCGGGTGCTGCGCATCCGGGAGGCCATCGCGGGCTACGAGAGCGCCTCCCTGGGCCGGGTGTCCGAGGCGACCTACACGGCCATGGTCAGTGCCCTGAGCCGGATCGAGTCCCGCGTCGCCGCGGACTGACCGCCTGCGCCCCGCCCACAGGAAAATTTGCCCGTGCCCCGCAGGGGCGGGTACGGAAACGCACGCGATCCATCGGTGGAAAACTGGACGAAAAACAGGCGGAGCGCCGGGATCCTGGCGCTCCGCCGTATTTTTATAATGAATGTCTGCGCAGAAAGCGGGGTCAGGAATTTTCCTGGTTCCGCTTCTTCATCACCTGGCGCATACGCGCCGCGTGGTCCAGCTCCCGCTTGCGGATGCGCAGGGACTTGGGCGTGCATTCCAGCAGCTCGTCATCCGCCAGGAACTCCAGGCACTGCTCCAGGGAGAAGTTCCGCGGCGTGGTCAGCCGCAGCGCCTCATCCGCCCCGGCGGAGCGCATATTGGTCAGCTGCTTCTTCTTGCACACGTTCACGGTCATGTCCTCGTTCCGGCTGCAAATGCCGACCACCATCCCGGCGTACACCTGCGTGCCCGGGCCGATGAACATCGCGCCCCGCTCCTGGGCGTTGAACAGGCCGTAGCTGCATGCCTCGCCGCTCTCGAAAGCGATCAGGCTGCCGGTGAGCCGCCGCTCGATCTCCCCCTTCATGGGCGCGTAGCTGTCCAGCACGCTGGACATCACGCCCTCGCCCCGGGTATCCGTCAGGAACTCGTTCCGGTAGCCGAACAGCCCCCGGGAGGGAACCAGAAATTCCAGCCGGTAGCGGCTGCCGATGGGGTTCATGGACACCAGGTCCCCCTTCCGGCGGCCGATTTTCTCGATGACGCTGCCCATGCACTCCTCCGGAACGTCGGCGATCATCCGCTCGATGGGCTCGCAGAGCTTGCCGTCGATCTCCTTCGTCAGCACACGGGGGGTGGAAACGGCGAATTCATAGCCCTCCCGCCGCATGGTCTCCATCAGGATGGACAGGTGCATTTCGCCCCGCCCGGCCACGTTGAACGCGTCGGTGCCCTGCTCGGTGACGTGCAGGGACACATCCTTTAGCAGCTCCCGCTCCAGCCGGTCCCGCAGATTCCGGGAGGTGACGTACTTCCCCTCCCGCCCGGCGAACGGGGAATCGTTGACGGAGAAGGTCATCTCAATGGTGGGGTCGGAGATCTTCACAAACGGCAGCGGCTCCACCGCCTCCGGGGCGCACAGCGTCCGGCCGATGGTGATCTCCGCCATGCCGGACAGCGCCACAATCTCCCCGGCGGAGGCCTGCTGGATGGGTGTTTTGGCCAGGCCGTCGAAGGCGTACAGCGCCACCACCTTGCCCCTGTGCTTCAGCGCGGGGTCGTGGTAATCGCAGATGGTGACCTCCTGGTTCACGCGGATGGTGCCCCGCTCGACCCGGCCCACGGCGATCCTGCCCACGTATTCGTTGTAATCGATGGAGGACACCAGCATCTGCAGCGGCGCCTCCGGGTCGCCGGTGGGGGGATCGATATAGCCGACGATGGTTTCGAACAGGGGCGTCAGATCCTTCCCCGCCTCATCCGGAGAATAGGACGCGGTGCCCTGCCGCCCGGAGCAGAATACCGTTGGGGAATTGAACTGCTCATCCGTGGCGTCCAAATCCAGCAGCAGCTCCAGGACCTCGTCCATCACCTCGTGCACCCGGGCATCCGGCCGATCCACCTTGTTCACCGCCACGATGACCTTGTGCCCCAGCTCCAGCGCCTTTTGCAGCACGAAGCGGGTCTGGGGCATGGGGCCCTCCGCGGCGTCCACCAGCAGGATGACGCCGTTGACCATTTTCAGTATCCGCTCCACCTCGCCGCCGAAATCCGCGTGGCCCGGGGTGTCCACAATGTTGATTTTTGTATCCTTATAATAAACCGCGGTGTTTTTGGCCAAAATGGTAATGCCCCGCTCCCGCTCCAGGTCGCCGGAATCCATGACCCGCTCCACGGTGGCCTGATTTTCCCGGTATACGCCGCTCTGCTTCAGCATTTCGTCCACCAGGGTAGTCTTGCCGTGGTCAACGTGGGCAATGATGGCGATGTTGCGGATATTTTCCTGAGATACCATATTTCATAGCTCCTTTGCTTCTTCCTCATGCGAGATACATCGTACAAATAGGAAATATACCACATATACAAAATAATTGCAATATTTTTGGTGAGAATTTACGAAAAAAAGCGGTTGACAAACCGGCGTGGCTATGGTATACTCTGGATATGAATAAGAATTATTCTTATTTACTGCTTTAACAGGAGGTACCTATGGACAGAACGCCCAAACGCTTCCCCAAGCGTGACGCGATCCTGACCTGCCTGAAGCAGACCACAGTGCACCCCTCTGCTGAGTGGGTGTACGCCCGGCTGAAGCCGGAAATTCCCGACCTGTCCCTGGGGACGGTGTACCGGAATCTGGCGCTTTTCAAAGAGCAGGGGCTGGTGGTCAGCCTGGGCACGGTGAATGGCGTGGAGCGCTTCGACGGGAACACCTCACCCCACGTCCACTTCATCTGCACGCGCTGCGGCGCCATTGCAGACCTGGACGGTCTGGAGCCCCCCGACCAGCTTCGGGATTCGGCGGCCAGGCGTACCGGCGGCGCCGTCACCGGCTGCTGCCTGAGCTTCACCGGTGTGTGCCGGGAATGTTTGAATCATCAGGAGGAATCAGCATGAAAAAGTATGTTTGCACCGTCTGCGGTTACGTTTACGAGGGTGAGGAGCTGCCGGAGGACTACGAATGCCCCCTGTGCGGCGTCGGCCCGGAGCTGTTTGAGGAAGTAGAAGATTAAATTTCACCAATTCAATTATAATATTTATGGAGGAAATAGCATTATGAAGAAGTATGTATGTCCCGTCTGCGGTTACGTCTACGAGGGGGAGGAGATCCCCGAGGGCTTCGTCTGCCCCGTCTGCAAGGTCCCCGGCTCCAAATTTAAAGTGATGGAAGAGGGCAAGCTGGCCGCCGAGCATGAGTACGGCGTGTACGGCAAGACCGTCAAGAATAACCCCGACATCTCCGAAGAGGACAAGAAGTATATCTTCGAGCAGCTCACCGCCAATTTCCAGGGCGAGTGCAGCGAGGTGGGCATGTACCTGTGCATGGCGCGCATCGCCCACCGGGAGGGCTATCCCGAGATCGGGCTGTACTGGGAGAAGGCCGCCTATGAGGAGGCCGAGCACGCCGCCAAGTTCGCCGAGCTGCTGGGCGAGGACCTGGAGCCGAACATGAAGGCCAGCACCAAGGAGAACCTGGCCTGGCGGGTGGACTGCGAGTACGGCGCCACCGCGGGCAAGTTCGACCTGGCCAAGTGCGCCAAGCAGAACGGCCTGGACGCCATCCATGACACCGTCCACGAAATGGCGCGGGACGAGGCCCGCCACGGCCGCGCGCTGAAGGGCCTGCTGGACCGGTATTTCAAGTAATCCAGAATTTAGGAAGAACAGGGCTGACTCACATAGCCGTGAGCCAGCCCTTTTCCCCGCGGGAAACATTTTTGCGAAAGGTATGGCTTTTTTCCCGGGCAGCCTGTATAATAGTCCGGAAAATACCAATACCATCGATCAGGAGGGCTTTTTGTGAAATACGGATATGGAGTGGACCTGGGCGGCACCACGGTGAAGATCGCCTTCTTTGACCAGGCGGGGACCATGCTGGATAAATGGGAGATCCCCACCGTCACCGCCGACGGCGGCGGCCGCATCCTCCCCGACATCGCCGGGTCCATTGCGGAGGACCTGCGGAAGCGGGGCCTCCCCCGGCAGCAGGTCCTGGGCATCGGCATCGGCGTCCCCGGCCCGGTAAGTGAGGACGGCATTGTGAATAAATGCGTGAACCTGGGCTGGGGCGTGTTCAACATCCACCGGACGCTGTCCGAACTGACCGGCCTGCCTGTGAAGGCCGGGAACGACGCCAACGTGGCCGCGCTGGGCGAAGCCTGGAAGGGCGGCGGCGAGGGCTGCGCGGATATGGTGCTGGCCACCCTGGGCACCGGCGTGGGCGGCGGCATCCTGGTGGGCGGCAAGCCGGTCAGCGGCGTCCACGGCGCAGGGGGCGAGATCGGCCACCTGACGCTGAACCGCTACGAGCAGGAGCCCTGCGGCTGCGGCAAATACGGCTGCGCGGAGCAGTACTGCTCCGCCACCGGCGTGGTGCGGGTGACCCGGCGGCACCTGGCCCTGTCCGACCGGGAGAGCGTCCTGCGTGGCATGGAAAATATGACCTGCAAGGACGTGTTCGACGCTGGCCGCGCCGGGGACGCCCTGGCGCTGGAGGCGCTGGAGCAGGTGTACGACTACATGGGGCAATTCCTGGCCAACGTGTGCTGCGTGACCGACCCGGAGATCGTGGTGCTGGGCGGCGGCGTCAGCCGCGCCGGGCAGATGCTCATTGACGGCGCAAAGCGCTATTTCGACAAATACATATTCCACGCGTCCCGGGATATCCGCTTCTCCCTGGCGGCGCTGGGCAATGATGCCGGCGCCTACGGCGCGTTCAAGCTGCTGCTGGACACATACCCACCGGAACCCATCCCCACACCTTAAAGGAGGCATGCACAATGTACAATTATCGTGAAATTCAGCCGGACCTGTACTGGGTCGGCGCCAATGACCGGCGGCTGGCCATGTTCGAGGGCGTATACTCCGTCCCGGACGGCGTTTCCTACAACTCCTACCTGCTGCTGGACGAAAAAACCGTCCTGTTCGACACGGTGGACAAGGCGGTCAGCAAGATTTTCTTCGAAAATGTCGCCCAGGTGCTGGGCGGGCGGACGCTGGACTACATCTTTGTCCACCATATGGAGCCGGATCATTCCGCCGTGCTGGGCGACCTGCTGCTGCGCTACCCGGATGTGCAGGTGGTGTGCAACGCCGCCACCCGGAAGATGATCGGCCAATTCTTCGACTTTGACATGGATTCCCGCTGGGTGGAGGCCAAGGAGGGCGAGGCCTTCTCCACCGGCCGCCACAGCTTCTGCTTCGTGAAGGCGCCCATGGTGCATTGGCCGGAGGTGATGGTGTCCTTCGACACCACCGACGGCATCCTGTTCTCCGCCGACGCCTTCGGCACCTTCGGCGCGCTGAACGGAGCGATCTTCGCCGACGAGGTGGACTTCAACCGGGATTACATGGACGAGGCCCGCCGCTACTACACGAATATCGTGGGCAAATACGGCACCCAGGTCACGGCGCTGCTGAGCAAGGCCGCCCTGCTGGATATCCGGATGATCTGCCCGCTCCACGGCTTCGTATGGCGCAGGAACATTGGCGAATATGTGGACAAGTACCTCCATTGGGCGTCCTACACCCCGGAGGAGCAGGGCGTGGTCATCGCCTACGCCAGCGTCTACGGCAATACGGAGAACGCCGCGGAGATCCTGGCGGTGATGCTGCGGGAGAAGGGCATCCCCACCCGCATTTACGATGTATCCGTCACCCCGGCGTCGGACATCCTCTCCGCCGCCTTCCGCTACAGCCATCTGGTGCTGGCCTCCACCACCTATAACGCGGGCATTTTCGTGCGGATGGAGGCGCTGCTCTCCGACCTGGTGGCCCATAACCTCCAGAACCGCACGGTGGCGCTGATCGAGAACGGCTCCTGGGCACCCACCTCCGGCGGACTGATGCGGAAAATGCTGGAAAAATGCAAAAACATCACCATCCTGGAGGAGGGGCTCACCATCCGCTCCGCGCTGAAGGCGTCCCAGCGCCCCGCGCTGCAGGCGATGGCGGACGCCATTGCCGCCTCCATGCCCAAAGGCGAAGCCCCGGCGCCCACCGGCGCGGTGGATGGCAGCGCCATGTTCCGCCTGAGCTACGGCCTGTTCGTGCTGACCGCCCGGGAGGGCTCCCGGGACAACGGCTGCATCATCAACACCGCCGCCCAGCTGACCTCCTCCCCCAACCGGATCCAGATCGCCGTGAACAAGGCCAACTACACCCACGACATGATCCAGCGCACCGGCGTATTCAACGTCTCCGTCCTGAGCCAGAGCGCGGAATTTGGGATCTTCAAGCAGTTTGGCTTCTGCTCCGGCCGGGATACGGATAAATTCGCCGGCGTCCCCTACACGGACCGCACGGCCAACGGCCTGCGCTACCTGCCGGAATGCACCAACGCCGTGATCAGCGGCAAGGTGGTGGCCTCCTACGACTGGGGCAGCCACACCCTGTTCGTCGCCGAGGTCACGGAGGCCAAGGTGCTCTCCTCCGAGGCGAGCATGACCTACCAGTATTATTTCGACCACGTCAAGCCCAAGCCCGCTGCGGCCGGGCAGAAGAAAACCGGCTGGGTCTGCAAAATCTGCGGCTATGTCTACGAGGGTGAGGAGCTGCCGGAGGATTTCATCTGCCCGCTGTGCAAGCACGGCGCGGAGGATTTTGAGAAAATCAGCGGATAAACGCCCGTTCAGATTGCCCTGCCCACCCGGCAGGGCAATTTTTTTGCGCTCCGGCAGGTCAAAGGCCCTCCATCACGGAAGACGGCGCAAAAAACAGGGGCGTGCGGTCGCACGCCCCTGCGAATTGTGAAATTGGCGGCCGCCGGATGGCGGCATCAGCAGTAGAAATCCTTGATCTTCTTCGCCCGGCTGGGATGGCGCAGCTTCCGGATGGCCTTATTCTCGATCTGGCGGATCCGCTCCCGGGTCACGCCAAAAATCTGGCCCACCTCCTCCAGGGTGTGGGTACGGCCGTCATACATGCCGAAGCGCATCCGCAGCACATCCGCCTCCCGATCCGTCAGCGTATCCAGGATCTCCTTCAGCGCCTCTGCCAGCAGGGCGTTGGAGGTGGCATCGGCGGGGCCGGGGTTCCGCTCGTCCGGCACGAAGGAGCCGATGGAGGTATCCTCCTCGTCACCCACAGGGGTATCCAGGCTCAGCGTGTCCGCGGCGGTGCGGTTGGCCTCGATGATCTTCTCCACCGGCAGGTTCAGCTCCGCGGCGATCTCCTCCACCGTAGGCTCCCGCCCCAGCTCCTGCACCAGCTTCCGGTTGCACCGGGTGGCCTTGTTGATGACCTCCACCATATGCACCGGCACCCGGATGGTCCGGGCCTGGTCGGCGATGGCGCGGGTGATGGCCTGCCGAATCCACCAGGTGGCATATGTAGAGAATTTGTTTCCCTTTGTCCAGTCGAATTTATCCACGGCGCGGATCAGGCCGGTATTGCCCTCCTGGATCAGGTCCAGGATGTGCAGGCCCCGCCCGGAATATTTTTTGGCGATGGATACCACCAGCCGCAGGTTCGCCTCAGTCAGCTTGTTTTTCGCGTCCTGGTCGCCCTCGGCCACGCGCTTGGCCAGCTCGACCTCCTCCTCGGCGGTGAGCAGCTTGATCTGGCCGATCTCCTTCAGGTACATCCGCACCGGATCGTCCAGATTGTACTCCGCCGCCAGGTCCACTGGGTCCACCAGCTCCTCTTCCTCCACGCCGGTCAGATCCACATCGTCATCCAGCGGGTCCAGGACATCCATCTCGTCCCCCATCTCCAGGTCCAGCTCATTTCCCAGGATCTGGATATTCATTGCCTCAAAGCGGTCATATATTTCATCGATCTTCTCCGCGGACAGGTCCATGCATTCCAGGATGGCGTTCAGCTCTGCGGAGCGGATCATGCCCTCCTTCTGCCCCTGGGCGATCAGCGCCTGAAGTTCGGCGTGCAGCTCGTCCGGCGACTTTGCGGATTTTTTTGCGTTGCTCATAGTTTCTCCCCTTCTGGTGCGGTACAATTTCCGTGCGGATAGACTATATCCCGTTTTTCTCATTTTGGCAAGGGTTTTCCCCGGAATTTTTTCAAAAAAAGCGGCTTTCGGCGGTTTTTGTCGCCGCTATAGCTGAGTTTTCCCGATTTTCCCCGAAAACATACGGTTTACTTTTCCCACAAAATCCGGTATAATTGGGAAAATGCCACAGCCATTGCTATGAGGTAAGAATTTATGACCGATTTATCCAGAATTCGCAATTTTTCCATCATCGCCCACATCGACCATGGCAAGTCCACCCTGGCGGACCGCCTGCTGGAGGAATGCGGCGCCATTGACCGCCGGGAGATGGAGGACCAGATCCTGGACTCCATGGAGCTGGAGCGGGAGCGGGGCATCACCATCAAGGCCCGGGCGGTG
>JAJQHS010000030.1 GCA_021199635.1 Bacillota bacterium | reverse complement strand
CAACAATCTGCAAATTCCCCCACTTTGGGCCTTGACTTTTAATAGTTAGTCTTTCCGTATGTTTTTTCCGGAAATGTGGGGGATTCCCAATTTTTCCGGTTATTTCTTTTCGATCCGCTCGATGCCGCCCAGGTATTTGCGCAGGCACTCGGGCACCACGATGGAGCCGTCGGCCAGCTGGTTCTGCTCCACCATGGCGGGGAAAATGCGGGACGTAGCCAGCCCGGAACCGTTGAGCGTGTGGACGTATTCGATCTTCCCATCCTCCCGGCGGAAGCGGATGTTGCCCCGGCGCGCCTGGTAATCCCGGGCGTTGGACACGGAGGAGACCTCCTTATATCCGTTCATGGAGGGGATCTGGATCTCGATGTCGTAGGTCCTGGCCATGGACGCGGAGCAGTCCCCGGCGGCCAGCTTCACCGTGCGGAAATGGAAGCCCAGGCCCTTCACCAGGTTCTCCGCCTTGGCGACCAGCTCATCGAACGCGGCGTCGGAATCCTCCGGCCGGGTGAACTGGAACATCTCCACCTTGTTGAACTGGTGGCCCCGCACCATGCCCCGCTCGTCCGCCCGATGGGAGCCAGCCTCCCGGCGGAAGCAGGGCGTATAGGAGAAGAATTTTTTAGGCAGGTCCTTCTCCGCCAGGATCTCGTCCCGGTACACGGAGGCCAGCGCCGCCTCGGCTGTGGGGAGCATGTAATGCACCCGGTCGTCGGTGGGGTTGGCGATCTTATACACCTCGTCGGCGAATTTGGGGAACTGCCCGGCGGTTTCGCCGCACTGGTACTCCAGCATATGGGGCGGCAGGATAAATTCGTAGCCGTCAGCTACATGGGTATCGATGAAGTAATTCAGCAGCGCCCACTCCAGCCGCGCGCCCATGCCGGTGTACATCCAGAAGCCGGAACCGGCCAGCTTGGTGCCCCGCTCATAGTCGATCAGCCCCAGGTCCAGGCACAGGTCCACATGGTGCTTGGGCGGGAAATCAAACTGATGGGGCTCGCCGAAGTAGCGCAGGGGCTGGTTATTCTCCTTGCCGCCGGGAGCCAGGTCCGGGTCGGGGAGATTGGGCAGGCTGAGCATCGCGGTGCGGTACTCCGCCAGGACCGCGTCCAGCTTGGCGGCGTCCTCCGCCAGCCCGGCCTTCAGCTCCGCCATCTCCGCGAAGATGGGCGCCACGTCCTTGCCCGCCTTCTTCATGGCGGGGATCTCCTTGGAGACCTTGTTCTGCCGCGCCTTCCGCGCCTCAGTGTCCGCGATCAGCGCGCGGCGCTGTGCGTCCAGCTCCAGGATGCGGTCCACGGTGGCGTCGCAGTCGCACTCCTTCGCCCGAAGCCCTGCCTTGACGGCTTCGGGATTTTCCTTGATCCGTTTAATATCCAGCATATTACCTCTCCTTTAATACGCGTCCACGATGGTTTCCGGGTTCTGGGGGATGATGATGGCGCAGACGATATACGCCAGCAGCCCGCTGCCCCCCAGGCAGGTGAACAGCACCCAGGCCAGGCGCACCAGCGTGGGGTCGATGTCAAAATACTCAGCAATGCCGCCGCAGACCCCGGCCAGCATTTTGCTTTTGCCGGAGCGGTACAATCTCTTCTTCATCCGGTTCCCCTCACTTTTCCAGCTTCATCAGGGCGTCCAGCAGCGTCTGCAGGTCGTCCTGGCCGTAGAATTCCAATTCAAAATGTCCCTTGCGCCTGCCGTTGACGATCTTCACGCCCCGGCCCAGATGGCGGCTCAGCGCCTTCTCGCACTCGGCCACATAGTCCACCGCAAGCCCCGGCTCCGGGGCAGGCTTTTTCTCCTGGGACATGTTCCGGCACAGCAGCTCCGCCTGGCGGACGGAAAGTCCCAGGGCGACGATCTTCTGCGCGGCCTCGTTCTGCTTCTTCTCCGATTTCAGGCTCAGCACCGCCCGGGCGTGCCCGGCGGTCAGCTCTCCGGCGCGCAGCTTTTCCAGCACCTCCGGGCTGAGGGACAGCAGCCGCAGCGCATTGGCCACCGCGGGGCGGGATTTCCCCACCTGCCTGGCGGCATCCTCCTGGGTCAGGCCGTAATCCTGGATCAGGCTCTGGTAGCCCAGGGCCTCCTCCACCGGGTTCAGGTCCTGCCGCTGTAAATTCTCGATCAGCGCCAGCTCCATGGCCTTCTTGTCGTCCGCCTGGACGATGACAGCGGGGATCTCGGACAGTCCCGCCAGCCGGGCGGCACGCCAGCGGCGCTCCCCGGCGATGATCTGATAATAGCCGGAATCCAGCTGCCGCACAGTCAGCGGCTGCACCACGCCGTGCAGTGCGATGGAATCCGCCAGCTCCTGCAGCGCCGCCTCGTCAAAATCCTGGCGGGGCTGGCTCCGGTTCGGCTCCACCTTATAAATCGGGAGCATTTTGTAGGGGGAATTTTCCGGGATGTCCTCCGAAAAATCGCCCAGCAGCGCGCCCAGACCTTTGCCCAGGCCCTTCTGTGTTGCCAATTGCGTACCTCCTCCTTACAATTTCCCGCGGATCTCCTCCGCCATTGCCCGATAGGCTGCCGCGCCCCGGCTGGTACGGTCATACGCGATGACGGGGATGCCGTGGCTGGGCGCCTCCGCCAGGCGGACGTTCCGGGGGATCACCGTGGCGTACACCTTGCCGGGGAAATGCCGCCGCACCTCCTGCGCCACCTGGGCGCTGAAATTGGTGCGGCCGTCGAACATGGTCAGCGCCACGCCGAAAATCTCCAGAGTCGGATTGATCCGCCGCTTGACCATGCGCAGCGTGGTCATCAGGTCGGACAGCCCCTCCAGGGCAAAATATTCGCACTGCACCGGGATCAAGATCCCGTCCGCAGCGGCAAGGGCGTTCAGCGTCAGCATTTCCAGGGACGGCGGGCAGTCGATAAAAATCAGGTCGTACTGATCCTTCAGCGGGGCGATGGCCTCCGCCAGGCATTGATTCGGGTTCTGCTTGCTCAGGATTTCCACCCCAGCCCCGGCAAGGTCCGCCGAGGAGGGCAGGACGTCCCCGAATTTGGTTGCGCGTACCACGGTTTGCGCCGGAACGTCATTGATGATCACATCGTAGACGGACTGCCGGACCTTCCGCTTGTCCAGCCCCAGGCCGGAGGTGGCGTTGGCCTGGGGGTCAAAATCGCACAGGAGCATTTTCAGCCCCAACTCATGCAGGCAGGCAGTCAGATTCACGGCGGTGGTGGTTTTCCCTACGCCGCCCTTCTGGTTGACCACTGCGATTACTCTGCCCATGCTGCGCCTCCTTCAAACCAATTGTTTCACGTGAAACATTCCCTGCGGCGGAGCCTCAGGGAAGGAGCGAAATCAGCCTGGATAGATCCCATCCCTCAGTCACCACGATCAGCAGCCCGGCAACCAGCAGAAAGGCGAAAATCGCCAGTACCAGCGCCAGGGTCAGCCATCTCACCCGGCTCTTCAGGCGGAGCACCTGCGCTTCCGGCGGAACGGTCCGCTTGCGCCGGGAGGATTTCCGCCGGGGCGGCGGGTCCGCCGGGCGGGTCGGCAGGGTCACAGGGGTGCCGGGCTTGACGGGATATTTTTTCATCTCCGCCTGGCAGGTCGGGCAGAAGGCCTGGGAATCCACCGTCTCCCGGCCGCACTTGATGCAGTTCATTCTGCCGCCCCCTTCCAGGCCAGATTCATCACATATTGTACACCATTTTTTCCTGCCCGTAAAGAGGGAAATTAAAAATTCCTGCCGATCGGATTACCATCCGCTGCGCTCCCGCACCAGCATGGGCGTCAGCTTTGGCTTTCCGAACAGGCGGATGAAGCGGTCGCATTTGACCAGGAAAGCATAATATATATTGTATCCGCAGCCCAGCAGCGTTTCCGCGTTGCCCTGCCCCTTGGACAGGATCACATCCGCCTGCTCCATGGCCCGGCGCGCCTGGGCGCCCAGCAGCGGCAGTGCTGTGCCCGGCACCGTGTTCCCGTTGTCGATCACCGGGAACGGCAGAGCCACGGCTGCGGCGTCCTCCCGGGTGGCATCGTTCATGGCCGGGCCGCCCCGGACGCAGAATGTGATCTGCAATTGGGGGAAGCGGCGCCGGATCTCCTCGGCGCAGATGCGGTCAAATCCGATCTCCCCGGCGTTATCCGTCAGGTACAGCAGCCGCCGCGCCTGGGCGAGCTGGCCGCACAGGGCGCCGTAAACCTCCCGATCCAGGGAAATTTTCTCCCCCTGTGCCAGCATTTCCGCCAGCGTATCAAAGCTGACCTCCCCCTGGAGGGCGGAAAAATCGATATAGTTGCCCAGGACCGCAAACTGCAGGCCGGCATACACCGGGTCCTCAGCCGCCTCCACACGGCTGCGGATGGCATCCATCCGCTCCAGCACGAAGGCGTTGGAGGCCTGCTTTTCCGCCCGGAAGCGGTCCGCGTCCAGGCCGTAGTGCTCCCGGAACAGCGCGGTGGTGCCCGGGCTGAGCTCCGGGGAGGACGTCTGCGCCGGCATGGACAGGTACAGCCGCATCAGGTCCTTCGCAAAGGCTGTGGCCTGCTCCTCGGTGCCCAGCGTCCGGGCCGTTTCTACGTTCCGCCGCAGGTGGCACTGCAGGCATTGTGCGTCCAGATTCACAGACATCGCCGCGCCCTCAATCCCCGTTCTGCGCCAGATGGCGCATGATCCTGCCGATGATCATGTCGATGGCCACAGGATTTTTCCCGCCCTCCGGCACCACCAGGTTGGCGTATTTCTTGCTGGGCTCCACATATTTTTCGTGCATGGGCTTCACGGTGGCCTGGTACTGGGTCAGCACGCTCTCCAGCGTCCGGCCCCGCTTGTTCACATCCCGCTTGATCCGGCGGCACAGGCGGATGTCCGCGTCCGCGTCCACGAAAATGCGGATGTCCATCAGCTCCCGCAGCTCCGGATTCTCGAAAATCAGGATCCCCTCCACCAGGATGACCCGCCGGGGCACCACATGGATGGTTTCGCTGCTGCGGTTGTGGATGGCGAAGTCGTACACCGGGCAGTCGATGGCATGGCCGTGGCGCAGCTGGTCCAGATGGTAGACCATCAGGCTGGTGTCGAAGGCGGATGGCTCGTCGTAATTGAGCTTGCACCGGTCCTCGAACCGCAGCTCGTCATGGCGCTTGTAGTAATTGTCGTGGCTGAGGACGGTCACATCGTCCCCGAATTCCTGGATGATGCTCTTTGTCAGGGTGGTTTTTCCGCTGCCGGTGCCCCCGGCGATGCCGATGACCAGAATGTTGGGATCCATAAATCTTCCTCCGTATCAAGATATGTATCGCGAATCAGCGGTACAGCGGTTCTGCCGGGTCATAGGCCTGGGGCTTGTAGGTGACGGAGCCGATGGGCTTGCCCTCCAGGCCATACTTCTGGCTGTACCCGAATAGGTTTACATAACACATCAGATCGTCCTTCTCCGCTTCCATCGCCTTCATCACCTCCAGGGTGGCCAGCACATCGTCCACCGCACGGTGGGAGTTGACCGCCTTGCCGGACAGGCCGTAGACCTGGATGGCATTGCTCAGCCGGTGGGGGTAGCTGTGCCGGTCCCGGTACACCGTGAGCAGATCCAGCTTGTCCTTCCCCCGCAGAATGGCGGGGTCGCCGCTGCGCAGGAGCAGATAGTACAGGAAGCTCAGGTCAAAGTGGGCGTTGTAGGCCAGCAGCAGGGTGTTCCCCCGGAACAGCTCCGCGATGTCCCGGCAGACCCGGGCCTTGGAAAGCCCCCGCTCCGCCACATCCTGGGTGGAGATGCCGGTCAGCTGCCGGATCTTCTCCGGGACGGTGTTGCCGGGCGTCAGCGCCACCAGCTCGTCATATTCCCGGGTCACCCGGGCTTCCCCCGCGGCATTTTCCACCACCACGGCGGCGAATTCGATGATCTCGTCCCGCTGGCAGTTCAGCCCCGTGGTTTCCGTGTCGAACAGCACCAGGCGGTCGTATTTGCCAAAAAGTTGGGAAAACTGCGCCATAATCACCCCTCCGCCAGTGCCAGCGCCCGGCGGAATTTGCTTTTCGGCTCCGGGCGCAGTCCGTATTTTTCCGCCAGTGCCTCCGCCCACGCGGCGGCAGCGGCCTCACCGCCGGATTTCAGCTCCGCCTCCACCTCGCACAGCGGGGTCTCCCGCCCGCCGCCGGTGAGCACGCCCCGGTCCAGCGCCAGCTCCACCGTGCAGCCCGCAGCCGGGATGGTCTTCGCCAGGCGGGTGAACCGGGCGCCGCATACCGCATGCAGCCGGGAAGCGTCCGGGCAGTCCAGCCCATCCGGCCGGGCGGCTGCCCAGAGCCTGTCCACCGCGGAGGCGATGCTGTCCGCCTCCACCTCCCATTCGCCGCGGCCGCGGCCAGGGGCGGGGGTCTTCAGGGTGCAGACGCTGCGTCCGTTCTCCATCCGCCGCCGCAGGGTGATCCTCCGGGCGGAAAGCGCGCCGTCCGGGGTGTCATAATAGGTGGTTTCCATGGCGATGGCGGTAAAATTTCCGAAATCTGCCTGGATTTTCTGCAAAATTTCCGCAGACGCGGCAAATTTCAGCTCAAATTCTCTGCCCATGGGGAAGCTCCCTTCCAAATCTGAATTTTTGACAGGTATAACCATTGCATTATATCAAAATTCCGGGGAAAAGTAAAGGCAGCGATCCACAAGAATCCGAGGATGTGAGAAAATTGCGGCGAATATTGGCGATGGTGCTGTGCCTCTCCCTGCTGGGCGTGCCGGTTGCCCGCGGCGCAGAGCCACAATACGTAGCGCTGACCTTTGACGACGGCCCCTCCGGGCGGTTCACCCGGCGACTTCTGGACGGCCTGGCGGAGCGGGGCGTGCAGGCGACCTTCCTGCTGTGCGGCTACCGGCTGGAGGAATATGGGGCGCTGGCGCAGCGCATCTACGCGGAGGGGCACGAGATCGGCCTGCACGGCTACAGCCACAAGGACATGGGCAAAATGACCTGCGGGGAGATCCAGGCGGAGCTGCGGGCCACTCTGGCGCTGCTGCCGGAGGGCTGCCATCCGGCGTTCCTGCGCCCGCCGGGCGGCTCCGTGTCCCCGGCGGTGGCGGAAGCGGCCAGGGCGCAGGGGCTGGGGATCCTGAATTGGTCGGTGGACCCCCGGGATTGGGCGACCCATGACCCGGCGTCGGTGGAAACGGCGGTGCTGAAGCAGGTGCGGGACGGGGATGTGATCCTGCTCCACGACATGGGCGACAGCTCGGTGGAGGCGGCGCTGTACATTGTGGACAGGCTGCTGGAGCAGGGGTTCTGCCTGGTGACCGCCAGCCGCCTGGCGACGCTGCGGGGCGTGGAGATCGAGCCGGGCGCGAGCTATTTCCGCTTCCCCTGCCAGGCCGCCGGCGCCTGACCCGCCATTTCCCGGGAAATCCGGCCGAATGGACAAGAAGATCCCCACCATCAGGTGCGATGGTGGGGATTTGTGTCAAAAATGGGGATTTTGCCGCATGCCGTCGTCGGATTGGGGCAGCGACGTGACCACAGGAGAGCCGTCCCGGTTCAGAAGCACTGTCAGCCCGCCGGCGTAGCCGTCATGGTGGAACAGGTAATTCACCCCGGTCTGCCGGTCCACCCAGATCTCGTTATTGCCAAAGGCGCCTTCAGTGTACACTCTTACGAAGCGTTTTTCGTCCTTAGCCATTTTACGCCTCCTTGACGGCCTCCACCAGTCCGCTGGCCATGCCCACCAGCCCCTGCATCTCGCTGGGGATGATGATCTTGGTGGCCTTGCCGTCGGCGACCTTCTCCATGGCCTCGATGGATTTGAGCTTGATCACCTGCTCGTTGGGTGCCTTCTCGTTGAGCATTTCCAGGGAATCCGCCAGCGCCTTCTGCACCGCCAGGATCGCCTGGGCTTCGCCGTCCGCCCGGAGGATGGCCGCCTGCTTCTCGGCCTCAGCCCGCAGGATGGCCGCCTGCTTCTCCGCGTCCGCTTTCAGGATGGCGGATTCCCGCTCGCCCTCGGCGATCAGGATGGCGGATTTCTTCTGGCCCTCCGCCTGCAGGATGGCCTGGCGGCGGTCACGCTCCGCCTTCATCTGCTTCTCCATGGAGTTCTGGATGTCGGCGGGGGGCAGGATGTTCTTCAGCTCCACCCGGTTGACCTTGATGCCCCAGGGGTCGGTGGCCTCGTCCAGGATGGCGCGCATTTTTGTATTGATCAGGTCGCGGGAGGTCAGGGTCTGATCCAGCTCCAGGTCGCCGATGATGTTCCGCAGGGTGGTGGCGGTGAGGTTCTCCATGGCCATCATGGGCTGCTCCACGCCGTAGGCGTACAGCTTGGGGTCGGTGATCTGGAAGTACACCACGGTGTCGATCTGCATGGTGACGTTATCCTTGGTGATCACCGGCTGGGGAGGATAGTCCAGCACCTGCTCCTTCAGGCTGACCTTCTTGGCGATCCGGTCAAAGAACGGCATGGTGAAGTGGATGCCCACGCCCCAGACCGCCCGGAACGCGCCCAGGCGCTCAACAACGTATGCCCGGGACTGCTGGACCACGGAGATATTGGAAATGACGATGACGAACAGAATGATGATGATTACGCCGATTACGATGGGTCCCATAAAATTACCTCCTGAATTATGATTGGGTTCGGGTTATACTTGCGTGGTGACTTCCACCGGGGTCACGAATGCCTTGACGCCCTCGATCCGGTCCACCTTCACCAGGGTTCCCTCCGGGATGGGCGCGCCGGAGGTGCTGCGGGCGGTCCACTCCATAGCGCCCAGCTTCACGGTGCCCACCGCTGCCAGGTTATCCACTGCGGCGATGACGTAGCCCTCGGAGCCGATGACGGAGTCCACGTTGGTGGCGGTGAGGCGGGCGTTGATCAGCTTCCGGGACATGGGCCAGAACGCCGCCAGCAGCGCCCCGGACACTGCCACGAACAGCACACATTGCAGCCAGGCCTGGCCGCCCAGCGCCTGCACCAGCATGGCCACCACCGCGCCCACGGCGAACCAGATGGACACCAGGTGAATGGGGCAGGCGGCTTCGATGATCAGAAAAATGACCAGCAGAATCAGCCAAATAAATTCCATAGTGGATTCCTCCTTTTATTGATTTCCTACAAGGATAGCATACCAGAAAACCGGCGGGCAGTCAATCATAGAATTTCTTCCAGGTCCAGCAGGAAGTTCTCCTCCCCTACGGTATTGATCTTGAAGAGCACGGCCCTGGAGCCGCCGGATGTAACGGCGCACAGCTGCACGGGGCCGTCACCGGCCTGGAACAGCGTCACGTTCATGCTGACACGGTTGCCGCCTATGTAGCTGTACCGCTCGAACACCAGCACGGCGCACCGGGCGTCCCCGGCCCGGTACCGGGCATCCTCCTCCAGGGTGGCGGAAACGCTGTTGCCCAGAATGCCCTGCCGGATGCGCTGCGCCAGCGCGTCCAGATCTTCCGGGATCACCTTTTCCAGCATTGCCATACGGCTTCTCTCCTTTCCCTTTGCGGCGGTCAGCCGCCCATCAGAATCTGCGCCAGCTCCGAATTGGCGTCCAGGATGACGGTCTTCTCGTCCCCGGTCAGGCTTGCCTTCAGCGCGTCCAGCGCCAGGTAGAATTCGTAGAAATCCTTCTTGTCGTCGGTGTCGTAGGCCTCGGCCAGCAGGCGCATATACTCCGCCTCGCCCTCCGCCTCCAGCTGGGCGGCCTCCGCCTGGGCGTCGGAGATCAGGATGTTCACCTGCTTATCCACCTCGTTGCGGATGATGGAGGCGTCGTAATTGCCGTCGGCGGTGTACTTCTCCGCCATCTGGTTCCGCTCGGAGATCATCCGGGCGTACACCGCGTTCAGGTTGGATTCCGGCAGGTCGAACTGCTTGATCTTCACATCCAGCACCTGGATGCCGTAATTCTGCGCCAGGGCGTCCACGGAGGTGGCGATGCCCTCATAGATCTGGTTGCGCTGGGAGCCGTCCTCCATGTTGATGATGTCCGCCTGCGCCAGCGTGCCCATAGCATTTTTCAGCGCGTTGTAGGTCAGCGCGTCCAGCCGCTGCTCCGCTACGGCGGTGGTTCCCAGGGTCTGGTAGAACAGCAGCGGGTCCGTGATCCTCCACAGCACGTAGCAGTCCACGGTCATATTCTGCTTGTCGGAGGTCAGCACCTCGGAGGGCGGAATGTCGTAGAGCATGGTCGCCTTGGAGAAATACTTCACGCTGTCCAGGAACGGCACCTTGAAATGCAGCCCCGCCTCACCGGTGGTGCCGATGATCTTGGAGAAGCGGACAGTGCAGGCGTATTGATCCTCCCGGACGGTGAACACGGAGTTTGCGAGCGTGATCACCAGCAGCAGGAGCACCACGGCGGCGATGGCGGCTTTTGTCCATTTTTTCATATCAGTCACTCCCTCCTGTGGTTTCGATCAGGGTCTCCAGGGGCAGCAGCATCTGCACATCGCTGCTTCCGGAGGTGTTGATGTACAGCTTCACCCCGGGCAGAACCTCGGAAATGGCCTCGTAGTACATTCTGGAGCGGGTGATCTCCGGATTTTCCGCGTACTGCTCGTACAAGGCGGTGAACATGGCCACCTGCTCATAGGCCTCGTTGATCCGCTTCTGCTTCAGATATTCCGCATTCTGGATCAGCTGGTCCGCCTGCGCCTGGGCCGCGGGGATCTGGGCATTCTGGTAGGCCTTGGCATCGTTGACCACGGTCTCGGCCTGCTGCTTGGCGGTTTCCACCGCCTTGAACGCCTCGATGACCTCGCTGGTGGGCGGCTCCGAGTCCTGGATCTTCACATCCACCAGGGACAGGCCGATGTCATATTTCTCCAGGATCTCCGTGACCAGCTCCTTCACCTGCATCTGGATGTTCTCCTTGCCGTCGGTGAGCACCGCGTCCACCGTGGAGGAGCCCACCACATTGCGCACCTGGCTCTGGATCAGGTTCCGCAGGATCAGCTCCGGATCATTGGAGCCGAACAGGTAGCGCTCCGGGTCGGAGATCTTGTACTCCACAAAAAACTCCACATTTACGATGTTGTAGTCGCCGGTGATCATCATGCTCTCGCTGGCGTCCAGGTCATAGCCGGAGGCGGAATCGCTGTTGGTCGTGTAGCCCAGCTCGATGGTCTGGTACACGTTGACGTCCACCTTGTATACCTGCTGGATGCCAAAGGGGAGCTTGAAGTGGACGCCGGCGTCGGTGACGTCCGTCACGCGCCCGAAGGTGGTGACCACGCCCTGCTGCTTATCGTCCACCGTGTAGAAGCAGGTGGCCAGGCCGATCAGCACCAGGATGGCCACCACCGCCAGGATTACCCTCTTTCCCGTCAGCGGGGGACGGGCGGGGCGCTGGGCCGGGGGATTCGGGTCCGCGGACCAGCGATAGGTTCCGTTTTCTTCCATAATGGTATCTCCTTTTTTGCCGAAGCATCGGTTGATGGATATAGAATACCAGAAATCCTGCAGTGGGTCAATTGACGAAATAGAAGAAAATAGAACATTTTCGCCTGATTTTTACCGATTTTTCCGGTAGATTTCGACAAAATGGGGTTAATTCTTGAAATTTTCGGCGGCTCGGCCGGTTTTCAGCCAAATCATGGAGATTTTCAAAGAAAATTTCCCCTCCCAGGGGAAATTCCAGAAAAATCGGGCGCAGTCCCTTTTCGGAATTGCGCCCGGATTTCCGGGGAAATGCAAAGATTCTCGTTCCATTTCCCCTGGATTTGTGGAAAATTTTTGGCGTTTTCCGAAGAAACGCGAATGATTGCCGTATCCGGGGGAAACTGGGCTTGGGATTGACAATCCGCCGCCGGGTGAGTAAAATAACGGGTAATCAAAATGGAACAGGAGAATCCGCTATGAATCTGAATGCTTACCTTGATGTGAACCCGGAGGTCGCCGCTGCCGTGGCCGCCGGAAAGCCGGTGGTGGCGCTGGAGTCCACCATCATCTCCCACGGGATGCCCTACCCCCAGAATGTGGAAACCGCCCTGAACGTGGAGCGGATCATCCGGGAGAACGGCGCGGTGCCCGCCACCATCGCCATGATCGGCGGGCGTCTGAAGGCCGGCCTGACGGCGGAGCAGATCGAATACTTCGGCAGGAAGGGGCAGGCCATCGCCAAGGCCTCCCGCCGGGACCTGGCGGCGCTGTGCGCCCGGGGTGAGGACGGCGCCACCACCGTCACCACCACCATGATCATCGCCCACATGGCGGGCATCCGCATTTTCGCCACCGGCGGCATCGGCGGCGTGCACCGGGGCGCGGAAACCACGATGGACATCTCCGCCGACCTGGAGGAGCTGGCGCAGACCCCGGTGATGGTCATCTGCGCCGGGGCAAAATCCATCCTGGATCTGGGGCTGACCCTGGAATATCTGGAAACGAAGGGCGTCCCCGTCATCGGCTACGGTACCAATGAGCTGCCCGCGTTCTACACCCGCAGCTCCGGCTTCTCCGTGGATTACCGGATGGACACCCCCGCCGAGCTGGCAAAGGCGCTGAAGGTGCAGCAGACGCTGGGGCTGAAGGGCGGCATGCTGGTGACCAATCCGATCCCGGAGGAGTACGCCATGCCCCTGGACACCATCAACGCCGCCATTGACCAGGCCATCGCCGAGAGCCGGGAAAAGGGCATCCACGGCAAAGCCACCACGCCGTTTTTGCTGGCGCGGGTGGCGGAACTGACCGGCGGCGACAGCCTCCAGTCCAACATCCAGCTGGTGTATAACAATGCCCGGCTGGCCGCGCTGACCGCCGGGGAATACTGCAAGCTGTAAACTGACCATCCCGCAAAGGCACAGGGGAGGGCGCTCGCCCTCCCCTGATTATTTTTGCTTTTGGCGGGTTTACCCCAGATCCGGGCCGGCTGCCGGCCATGTGTGGGCACACGGCCCTACGGGGCAGGATATTGCGGCCACCGGGTGCGCGGCACATGCGGTGCCGAATCACCGGTTCTGTAGGCGCTGGATGCCCTCGTCCAGGATGCGCAGCGTTTCCTCCCGGGAGTACACCAGGCCGCTGTCCGGCAGGGCGTTGACAAAGTCGCAGAACGCGCCGACCAGCCCGCTCTCCTTCACCCGGATGGACACGGAATACGGGCCGTAGGCAAATCCGTTGAGCGTATCGATCCACAGTACGTTTCTGTATACCATCACATACATGCAGTCCGACAGCCGCAGGCGGGATGGGCGGGCGATCAGGCCGCGGTATGTGCCATCCGCCACATCCCGGCGGAACCAGCTCAGGATGCGTATGCGGTCGTCCACGCTGATTGGCGGGGCGTACTGGGGCGGCACCTCAGTCAGCTCCCCGGTGTCCGCGAACCGCTTCACCCCCTCCTCGGTGAACAGCGTGGTGTAGCCGCCGCCGCGCTGGAGCATGGCATAGCGCCCCATCAGGGATTCCACCAGCGCCTCATAGGGCACATCCGGGGGGACCCGCAGATATTTGCTCACCAGCTCCGGGGTGTAGTACCGGGCGAAGCAGGGCTGGGCAAACGCGATGCAGGGCAGCAGATTTTCGGTATTCTGCAGGTAGTCCAGGGTCTCATCCAGGACCGTCTTCGGCGGCTGCATGGGCTGGGCCAGCAGGGTGCACTGGGCCAGCAGGCTGCGGAAATGGTCGGAATAGTAGAGGATCATTTCCTCCGAGCGGGACAGGTACGCCGTGGACTGATCCGCGGAGATCATGAACAGGAAATGGGGGGTGATGATATAGTAATCCATGGGATTGATCCACACGGCGCCGGGATGGTCATAGAAATAATAGGGGGCATAGTCGCCTGCGGACACCAGGCACAGCGGGATGATGCTCTCCAGCAGGCGGATCGCCGGGGTCTCGTCCTCCCCGGTCACGGCGGGCAGGTAGAAAAGCTGATCCACATGGAAGTGGAAGCCGTTGAGCCACAGGGCGTTCAGGTCGTCGGTCAGCTGGCTGTGCGGGGGCAGGAAGAGCTGGATCCGGGTGTCCTCGCCGTGGCTGACCTCATAGCGCAGGACGGAGCGGATGGCTTCCGCCACCGCGAACTCCCCCTTGATCATGCCGGCCTCCAGCGCGGGGGGCGTATCCTGGGGCTGGATGGGCGCGGCACGGAATTCCAGCGCCGCCAGGTGGTTGAACAGCTCGCAGATGGCCTGGCGGTTGTTCCACACGTCCTCCCCCTGGAGGAACATGCCGTACAGCCGGAAAAATTCATGCCGCTGCTCAAAGGAAAGGCGGAAATGGTCCGCCAGCGCCTGCACCGCCTTGTAGGGCAGCTTCCGCTCGTCCGTCAGTGCCTTGTGGATGGAGGTGCGCTCCACGCCGACGCTCCGGGACAATGCGGCGATGGACTCCCCGCTTTCGTCGATCAGACGGGAAAGATAGTCTGAAAATTTTGACATAAGAAAATTCTTCCTTCTTCGATAAATTTGAACCTTATGAAACAATCGGGGAAATTATACACGAATTTTCAGGAGAATGCAATAGAATGTGCCTATTTTCTTTCAATTGTCCGTCACAATTTCTGTCACATCTTGAAATCACCGTGAAAAATGTGGTATTCTTTTGCGTGCGGGAGGCAGAGCAGCCACCCGCGCATAGTTATTGCCTCCGACCTCCACATGGTATCCCTCCTGTGGAGCGTCCGGCCGCCTGCGGTTTCTTTCACTTTCCCGCAGGCGGCTGTTCCTTTTTATCGGGAAATTTCCCCAAAAAAGATTCCCCCCGCCGCCGGAATGTGCTATACTGGTGCGGAAAGCATTTTTCGCGCCGCTTGCGGCGCGGCAGGAGGAGGAACTATGCAAAAGCATATTTTATTTGACCTGGACGGCACGCTGCTGCCCATGGATCTGGAAACCTTTACCCGGGGCTATTTTGGCCTGCTGGCCAAAAAGCTGGCCCCCCGGGGCTACGAGCCGTCGGAGCTGGTCAGCGCCGTGCTGGCAGGGACGGAGGCCATGGTGAAAAACGACGGCAGCTGCACCAACGAGGATGCCTTCTGGCGGGTGTTCGCCGGGCGCCTGGGGGAGCATGTGTATGCGGACAAGCCCGCGTTCGAGGAATTCTACCGGGTGGAATTCCAGCAGGCCAGGGCCTTCTGCGGCTGCAATCCGGAGGCGGCGCAGACGGTCCGCGCCCTGCAGGCGCGGGGATATTCCGTCGCCCTGGCCACGAATCCCATCTTCCCCGCCACCGCCACCCACAGCCGCATCCGCTGGGCGGGGCTGGCGCCGGAGGATTTTGAATGGATCACCACCTACGAAAATATCGGCTTCTGCAAGCCAAACCCCGCCTACTACACCCAGGTGCTGCGGCACCTGGGCGCCGCGCCGGAGGACTGCCTGATGGTGGGCAACGACGTGACGGAGGACGGCGCCGCGGAGCAGGCGGGCATCCGGGTGTTCCTGCTCACCGACTGCCTGATCAATTCCCAGGGCGCGGACATCTCCGCCCGCCCCCACGGCAGCTTCCGGCAGCTGATGGAATACGTGGATACCCTGTGGAAATGATCCGGAAGGGAGCGGAAACATGGGCTTTTTTGAAGAAAAGGACGGCAATCTGATCTTCCGGGAAAATGGGGAGACTGTCATGCTCTCCCCCTGGGGGCGGGACAGCCTGCGGCTGCGCGGGCGCATCCTGGCGGACATCCTGCCGGACAGCGGCGCGCTGCTGGAGCCGGAGGCCACCCGGCCGGTGATCCGGGTGGAGGATACCCATGCCTCCATCACCAACGGCCGCATCCGGGCGGAGCTGACCGTCCTCCCCTGGGGGAACGCGCTGCAGGTCTCCTTTTACAATCAGGATGGCAAGCTGCTGCTGCAGGAGATCGCCGGCGGCGGCCCCATGCAGCACAAGGCGCGGCTGTACAAAGCCCTGCCCGGCGGCAGCTTCTTCCTGCGCGCCAGCTTCCGCTCCGACCCCGGGGAGAAGCTCTACGGCATGGGGCAGTACCAGCAGGAGATCTTCAATCTGAAGGGGTGCAACCTGGAGCTTGCCCACCGGAATTCCCAGATCAGCATCCCCTTCTGCGTGTCCAGCCTGGGCTATGGTTTCCTGTGGAACAATCCCGCCATCGGCCAGGTGCATTTTGGCACCAACACCACCGAATGGGAGGCCTCCGCCACCCGGCAGCTGGACTACTGGATCACCGCCGGGGATACCCCCGCCCAAATCGTGGAGGCCTACGCCACCGCCACCGGGAAGGTGCCCATGATGCCGGAGTACGGCCTGGGCTTCTGGCAGTGCAAGCTGCGCTACTATAACCAGCAGCAGGTGCTGGATGTGGCGCGGGAATACCACCGCCGGGGCATCCCCGTGGATGTGATGATCATCGACTATTACCACTGGCCCCGCTGCGGCGACTGGCGCTTCGACCCGGAGTATTTCCCGGACCCCGCCTCGATGGTGGCGCAGCTGAAGGAAATGGGCATGGAGACCATGGTCTCCGTCTGGCCGGAGGTGGACTGGCAGAGCGAAAATTACGGGGAAATGAAGCAGCAGGGGCTGCTGATGAAAAGCGACGTGGGCGTGGACGTGCAGATGATCTTCCACGGGAACAACGTATTTACGGACGCCACCAATCCCCGCGCCCGGCAGTATATGTGGGAAAAATGCCGCCGGAACTATGCCGACCTGGGCATCCGCGCCTTCTGGCTGGATGAGGCGGAGCCGGGGTTCAGCCCCAGCGATTTCGACAATTACCGCTACTGGGCAGGTCCGGCGGCGGAGGTGGGGAACCTCTACCCCCGGGAATACGCCCGGGCATTCTACGAGGGCCAGCGCGCCCTGGGGCAGACGGAGATCGTCAACCTGATCCGCTGCGCCTGGGCGGGGAGCCAGCGCTACGGGGCGCTGGTCTGGTCCGGGGATATTATGTCAACCTATGAGGACTTCCGCCGGCAGATCTGCGCCGGGATCCATATGGGATTGGCGGGCATTCCCTGGTGGAACACGGACATCGGCGGCTTCCACGGGGGCGACCCGGAGGACCCCGCCTTCCGGGAGCTGCTGGTGCGGTGGTTCCAGTTCGGCGCGTTCAGCCCGGTGATGCGGCTGCACGGCTCCCGCCAGCCCATGACCCCCATCGTCAACGCCGCCGGGGAGGTGCGGGAGGGCACCGGCGCCGGCAACGAGCTTTGGAGCTACGGCGAGGAGGCGTACCCCATTCTGGTAAAATTTGTAAAAATCCGGGAGCGGATGCGCCCCTACACCCGCAGCCTGATGCGCCAGGCCCACGAAACCGGCGCGCCGCTGATCCGCGCCCTGTTCTACGAGTTCCCCCAGGACCCGAAGTGCTGGGAGATCGGGGATACCTACCTGTTCGGCCCGGACGTGCTGGTGGCGCCGGTGTGCCGGCCCGGCGCGCGCAGCCGGGATGTGTACCTGCCGGAGGGGGCGGATTGGGTCCACGCCGGGACAGGCGAAATCTATGCCGGCGGGCAGACGGTCACGGTGCCCGCGCCGCTGGACACATTGCCGGTGTTCCTGCGCGGCGGCCGCCCGGCGGCGCTGCTGGGCCAGCTCTGACGAAATTTTGCCGGTTTTTGGCAGCAGTCCGCCCCATTGGGGTGGGCTGCTTTTCCTTTTGAGCGGTTTTTTTCGAATTATCCTTGACATTCTACGGTTTCACGGGTAAAATAATTATGGTATAGTGTGCGCCGCCGGGCATGTGCTTCCCCGCGGCGTTTCATGGATAACCGGCGTAAGCCGGGGTCGAGCGTTATGCGCCTCAGGCGTTTTTTACAGATAAGAGCTTCCGCGGCGGGGTCCGCCCGGGAGCCCGATGTTATTTTGCCCGCTAAGCGGGCATTGTAGTGCTGCAAAAATTCACACGGGGTCCATTGCGCCCGCCCCCTTTCACTTACGCGATCCCATTTTTATTACAGTGAAGGAGGTGCGCTCAAGAGTTATGGATCAAATTTTAGCAATCGTCCTGATCATCGTCGCCATTATCGTCGGCCTGGCGGTGGGCTTCCTGCTGGGAGTCATTTACCGCAAGAAGGTGGCGGAGCGGGAGATCGGCTCCGCGGAAACGGAGGCCACCCGGCTGATCAACGAAGCCATCCACAGCGGGGAAAGCCGCAAGAAGGAAATGCTCCTGGAGGCGAAGGACGAAATCCATAAATCCCGCACAGAGTACGAAAAGGAAGTCAAGGAGCGCCGGGCAGAGCTGAGCAAGCAGGAGCGCCGGCTGCAGCAGAAGGAAGAAAACCTGGACAAGAAGACCGACGCCTACGAGCGTAAGGAGGAGGAGCTTTCCAAGAAGCTCGCCGCCGCCGCCCAGACCCAGGCCCAGGCCGAGCAGATCCGCGACCAGCAGCTGGCCGCGCTGGAGGAGATCTCCGGGCTGACCCAGGAGCAGGCCAAGGGCGTCCTGCTGCAAAGCGTGGAGGACGATGTCCGCCACGAAACCGCTATGAAGATCAAAGAGCTGGAGCAGAAGATGAAGGACGAGGCCGAGGAAAAGGCCCGGGAGATCCTCTCCACCGCCATCCAGCGCTGCGCCGCCGACCATGCCGCCGAATGCACCGTATCCGTAGTGCCGCTGCCCAACGATGAGATGAAGGGCCGCATCATCGGCCGCGAGGGGCGCAATATCCGCACATTGGAAACCGTCACCGGCGTGGACCTGATCATTGACGATACGCCGGAGGCCATCACCGTGTCCAGCTTCGACCCCGTCCGCCGGGAGATCGCCCGCCTGGCGCTGGAAAAGCTCATCGCCGACGGCCGCATCCATCCCACCCGCATCGAGGATATGGTGGAGAAGGCCCGCAAAGAGGTGGACCGCACCATCCGGGAGGAGGGCGAGCGCGCCTGCTACGAGACCGGCGTGCATAACCTGAACCCGGAGCTGGTCAAGATCCTGGGCCGCCAGAAATACCGCACCTCCTACGGCCAGAACGTGCTGAACCATTCCATCGAGGTGGCGCACCTGGCCGGGCTGATGGCAGCCGAGCTGGGCGTGGACGTGGCGCTGGCCAAGCGGGCCGGACTGCTCCACGACCTGGGCAAGTCCATCGACCACGAGGTGGAGGGCAGCCATGTGCAGCTGGGCGCCGACCTGGCGCGGAAGTATAAGGAAAATCCCGTGGTGGTCAACGCCATCGAGGCACACCACGGCGATGTGGAGCCGAAGACGGTCATCGCCGTGCTGGTGCAGGCCGCAGACGCCGTGTCCGCCGCCCGTCCCGGCGCCCGCCGGGAGAATGTGGAGAGCTACATCCGCCGGCTGGAGAAGCTGGAGGAGCTGATCGGCTCTTACCCCGGCGTGGAGAAGGCCTACGCCATCCAGGCCGGCCGGGAGGTCCGGATCATGGTCAAGCCCGAGGTGGTATCCGAGGACAATATGATCCTCATGGCCCGGGACATCGCCAGGAAGCTGGAAGCCGAGCTGGAGTACCCGGGGCAGATCAAGGTCAACCTGATCCGGGAAACCAAGGCCGTGGAATACGCCAAATGATCCCATGCCCCGGAGCGTGCGCTCCGGGGCATTTTTTCCGCCGAGCGCGGGAAAGGGGTTGCGTCCCGGAACGGAATGATGTATAATGTATGTGTAGAAATACGGGCACAGCCCGAAAATTGGAGGAATACTGTCATGTTTGACGCAATGATTGAAACCCTGAAGGCCAATCCCCGGAAAATCGTATTCACCGAGGGGCACGATGCCCGCATCCTGGAGGCCACGGACCGGCTGGTCAAGGGCGGCTTCCTGATCCCCATCCTCATTGGCAATGTGGACACCGTCCGGGAGAACGCGGCCAAGGGCGGCTACAACATCGAGGGCGTGGAGATCCTCGACCCGGCCACCTATCCGGAGATGGACGCCATGGTGGACAAGATGGTGGAGCTGCGCCGGGGCAAAATGTCCCCGGAGGACTGCCGCAAGGCGCTGTCCAAGGGCAACTATTTCGGCACCATGCTGGTGAAGATGGGCTACGCCGACTCCCTGCTGGGCGGCGCGACCTATTCCACCGCCGACACCGTCCGCCCTGCCCTGCAGCTGGTGAAAACCAAAAAGGGCGCGAACCTGGTATCCTCCTGCTTCATCCTGGTGCGCGGCGAGGAAAAGCTGGCCATGGGCGACTGCGCCATCAACCTGAGCTATGAGGACAGCGTGGACAAGGAGGGCAATGTGACCATCTCCGCCGCCCGGAAGCTGGCGGAGGTCGCCGTGGAGACCGCCAAAACCGCCAAGGTTTTCGGCATCGATCCCAAGGTCGCCATGCTCAGCTTCTCCACCAACGGCTCCGGCAAGGGCGGCACCGTCCAGCTGAGCCACGACGCCACCGCCGTCGCCAAGGAGCTGGCGCCCGAGCTGGCCATCGACGGGGAAATGCAGTTCGACGCCGCCGTTGCGCCGGAGGTGGGCCAGCTGAAGTTCCCCGGCTCCCCGGTGGCGGGCCACGCCAACACCTTCATCTTCCCCTGCATCGAGGCGGGCAACATCGGCTACAAGATCGCCCAGCGGCTGGGCGGGTTCGAGGCCTACGGCCCCATCCTGCAGGGACTGGCCGCGCCCATCAACGACCTGAGCCGCGGCTGCAACGCTGACGAAGTGTACAAGATGGCCATCATCACCGCGGCGCTGGTGTGATCCACCGGCTCCCGGTATCTCCATAAAAATTCAGGCGGACCGCTGCAATGCAGGCGATCCGCCTATTTTTTCGCCGGAAAATTTCCTATCCCAGCAAAATATCCAGCGCCATCATCAGGGAGAACCCGGCCGAGAATGCGATGGTGCCCAGGTTGGAATGGGGCTGCCCGGACATCTCCGGGATCAGCTCCTCCACCACCACATACAGCATCGCCCCGGCGGCGAAGCCCAGGGTATACGGCAGGATCGGGGTCAGCACACCGGCCAGCGCGATCGTCACCAGCGCCGCCGCAGGCTCCACAATGCCGGACAGGATACCGTATCCGCAGGCGCGCCATTTCCCCGCGCCGCCGGCCCGCAGGGGCATGGAAATGATCGCCCCCTCCGGGAAATTCTGGATGGCGATGCCCACAGCCAGCGCCAGCGCCGCGGAGAGGGAGATCGCCCCATCGCCGGACAGCCACCCGGCCACGACCACGCCCACAGCCATCCCCTCCGGGATGTTATGCAGGGTCACCGCCAGCACCAGCTTGGCGCTCTTGGACAGGGCGGATTGTGGGCCCTCCGTCTCCTCCCCGTGCATATGGGGAATGTGCCGGTCCAGCATCAGCAGGAACAGCATGCCCACCCAGAACCCGGCCACGGCCGGGAACACCGCCGACAGTCCCGTCCCGCCGGCCAGCTCCACCGCGGGGACGAGCAGGCTCCATATGGAAGCCGCCACCATGACCCCGGCGGCGAAGCCCACCAGGAACCGCTCCAGCGTCCGGTTCAGGGCGTTCTTGATCAGCAGGGAGGACGCGGCTCCCAGCGTGGTCCCCGCAAACGGGATCCAGATGCACAGATGATACATTGCGTTGTCCATTTCCGACTCCTATCTATCCGACCGAAAAGGGCAGCCATCCGCTGCCCTTTTTCCTGTGATTGCCTGTTTTCAGGGCTTCCGATAGCCGCACTTGGGGCAGACGCCGTCCTCGCCCAGCGCAATGCCGCACAGCGGGCAGCGCTCGATGCTCCTGTCCACAGGATATTCCTGGGAAGCGGCGTTTACGCCGCTGGTGAATGTGAGCTTGGCGATGTTCAGCTTGTCCTTCAGCAGATCGTAAACGATCTTGATCATGCCCTCCACCGTCATGGTCTCCTTGGTGACGACCACCCGGCACTCCGGATAGGCCGTGGCCAGCTCCGTTTGGAAGGTGGGGCCCTTCATCACGTTGGTGGGGGCGCCGTTGCGGATTCCCTGCTTCTCATACACCGCCAGAATCGCCGGCAGCAGGGGGTCGTCCTCCCGCAGGATCAGGGCATGGTCAAAGTTTTTCAGCACCTCCCACGCGGTCTTCTGGATCTCGTTGCAGGGGAAAACCATGTTGACGCTGGGCGTCAGCAGCACATTGTCCTCGACCTCGATGGTGAGAACGCCCGTATGTCCATGCAGGTACTGCGCTTCGCCCTGGAATCCATAGAAGCGGTGCGCGTACTGCAGGTCCAATGTTGTAATACTTCTCATGTCAGAACCTCCTTGGTTTATATTTACGGGAATTGGAATGCACCCGTATATGCCGTTATCCGCGGCCGCGGCAATCCGCGCAGCGGTAGAACATTTTCAGATCATAGCTGTCCAGCTCCAGGCCGCAGGCTTCCTCCAGCTGGGCTTTGATGTCCGCCAGCGTGATATCGCTGACCTTCCCGCAGCCGCGGCAGATAAGGTGGTCGTGGCGCAGGGGCTTGTCGTAGCGCTCGGATTTCTCGTCAAAGGAGATGCTGCGGATTTTCCCCTCCGCGCAGAGGGCGTGCAGGTTGTTGTACACGGTGGCCAGCGTGATCTGCTTGCCGGATGTGCGCAGGCGCAGGTAAATATCGTCCGCGGTGGGATGATCAGCAGACTCCAGCACGATCTGCAGGATCCGTTCCTTATTCGTCACAGCGTTCCCTCCGAAAGGTGGATTTTACTTTCTGAGTCTGGAATTAGAATAATTCAAATTTTAGGGTTTGTCAAGACCTATTTTTACATTTTTTGGAAAATTTCCCGCACATTCCCTGCCGCCGCAATATGCCCCGCAGGGCGGATGATCCGCACCCATTTTCGGCGGCCCGCTCCGTAGGGCCATGTGCCCTTCCCCGCAGGGTCGGATTTGGAATTGTTCCATCCCAGTGGACTGATATCAGTTGGAAAGCAGGTCCTCGAACCCCGGGGAGTAAAAAATCTCCCCGCTGCCGTCCACCCACATGGCCTCCGCGCCGCACTGCTCCGCCAGGGCAAGCCCCTCCTCCAGCGGCAGCAGGAACAGCGCCGTGGACAGCGCGTCCCCCAGCCCGGAATCCGCGCACACCACCGTCACCGAGCGCCACAGCGTCCCGGGATACAGGGTGTCCGGGTCAATAATATGGTTGTAATTCTCCCCATCCACGGTGAAATACCGCTGGTAATCCCCGCTGGTCACCGCGCTGCCCGCGCTCAGCGCCAGGGTGCAGAGGTAGGCGTCAGCGCCGTCCGGATCGTTCACCCCCACCAGCCAGGGCTGCCCGGCCTTGTCGGATGTGGCGCAGACATTGCCACCCAGGCTGATCAGCAGCCCCTCCGGGGCCGTCTCCGCCACCTGCTGCAGCGCCCAGCCCTTGGCGATGGCGCCCACGTCCAGGGACATCTCCGGGTCCGTCAGGCAGACGGTGCCGTTCTCCTCATCGATGATCACGCAGTCCCAGTCCGTGTGCCGTGCCGCCTCCGCCAGCGCGGAAGCATCCGGCAAAGCCGCCGCCTCCGGGTCTTCCAGCGCCGCTTCCCGGGCGTCGTGCCAGAGGGACAGGACGCTGCCCATGGCGGCGTTCACCTTCCCGCCGGTCAGCGCGTCATATTCCCGGCAGGCCAGAAGGAGCCGGAGGATCCGGCTGTCCACAGTCACCGGCGCGCCGCCGGCGCTGTCGTTCACGGTTTTCAGATTGTTCATCCCGTCGTACTCGTGGTAAATGTCGAAAAGGCAGTGGTATTCCCACAGCGCATCGTGGACATTCTGCGCCATTTCGTCAAATTCCGCCTGGGAATCCGCCAGGCCGGTGATGTAGGTCACCGTGTCAAACAGGTCCAGGTATGTGCGCTGGTATTGCCCCGCGCCGCCGGACACGCGGCCGCATCCGGCCAGCAGCAGCGCCGTAAGGAGCAGTGGGAAAATTCGTTTTGCCATAAAAATCACCTGATAGCGGGGCTACGCCCCGGTTTTTCCGCCTTTATTCTACCGCAAAGGAGGGGAGATGGAAATGTTTTTTTGGTTTTTTCAAAAAAATTGTAGGAAAACTGGAACAAATGTGCTATCATAATCCAAAGGAGTGAGCGAATATGGAGGATAAAGACCAGGAAATTCCCAACGAGGCGGAAATCCTGCACCAGGAGGGCTACCGTCCCCGTCCGGCCTGGCAGGTCTGGGCCGCCCGGATCGGCGCGGGGATCGTGCTGATCGCCTTTCTGCTGTACTGCTGGCAGATCGCCCAGGGTGGGCTGTGATGCGGATACTGGGCATCGACCCGGGCTACGGCACCACCGGCTTCGGCCTGATCGAGTCGGAGCGGGGCCAGTCCCGGCTTTTGCAGTGCGGCGCCATCACCACACCGCCGGGCATGGAGTTTTCCGCCCGGCTGGAGGTCATTTATGAGGATATGCGCCAGCTGCTGGCGGCGGCCCAGCCGGACGCGGTGGCCATTGAGGAGCTGTTCTTCGGCCAGAATGTGACCACCGGCATAGGCGTGGCCCAGAGCCGGGGGGTCATCCTGCTGGCCATCCGCCAGGCCGGGCTGGAGGCCGTCCCCTACAAGCCCTCCCAGGTCAAGCAGGCGCTGGTGGGCTACGGCAACGCCACCAAGCACCAGATGATGGATATGACCCGGCGGCTGCTCCACCTGGAGGCCATGCCCAAGCCGGACGACGCGGCGGACGCGATTGCCATCGCCCTGTGCCATGCCCGCTCCAGCACCTCCCTGCTGGCCCAGGCCGCCGGGGCGCACCGCGAAATTTCAGGAGGAAAGACATGATTTATTACGTTTCCGGGCAGGTCACCGTGCTGGAGCCGGGGCTGGCCGTGGTGGACTGCGGCGGCGTGGGCTACGGCTGCTGTGTATCGGCCTATACCGCCGGGCAATTGAAGCTGAACCAGCCCGCCCGGCTGTACGTCACCGAGGTCATCCGGGAGGATGCCTTCGACCTGTACGGCTTCATCAGCCGGGAGGAGCAGCGGTGCTATACGCTGCTGACCTCCGTCAATGGCGTGGGGCCCAAGGCCGCCATGGCCATATTGTCCGCCGGTGGCCCGCAGAATTTTACCCTGGCCGTCATGACCGGGGATGAGAAGATGCTCACCGCCGCCCAGGGCGTGGGGAAGAAGATCGCCCAGCGGATCATCCTGGAGCTGAAGGATAAAATCGGCGGCAGCAATATGGAGCTGGATTTTTCCACCGGCACCGTGTCCGCGCCTGCCCAGACGGGAAGCGCCGCCGCCCTGGCCCGGGCCGCGCTGCAGGAGCTGGGATATTCCCCGGCGGAGATCTCCACGGCGCTGAAGGGCGTTTCCCCGGATGCCACCACCGAGGAGATGGTGCGCTACGCCCTGCGGGCGATGGTGATGAAGGGTTAGGCCCTCCGGCCGCCGTGCCCCCCTAGCGTTTCCGAAAACCGTTTTCCATTTCCAACCTTTTATCAAACGAGGTAATTATGAGCATTGAATTTTCGCAGGAGCTGTCCGCTCCCATCGTTTCCCCGGTCTTCGACCCCAAGGACGCCGGGGAGATCGGCCTGCGCCCCAAGCTGCTGTCCGATTACACCGGCCAGGAGAAGGCCAAGGGCAACCTGTCCGTGTATATCGAGGCCGCAAGGCGCCGGGGGGAGCCGCTGGACCATACCCTGCTCTACGGCCCGCCGGGGCTGGGCAAAACCACCCTGGCCGGGGTCATCGCCAACGAAATGGGCGTAAATATCCGCATCACCTCCGGTCCGGCCATCGAAAAGCCCGGGGACCTGGCGGCGCTGCTGACCAATCTGAACCCGGGGGACATCCTGTTTATCGACGAGATCCACCGGCTGAACCGGGTGGTGGAGGAGATCCTCTACCCGGCGATGGAGGATTTTGCCATCGACATCATTGTGGGCAAGGGCCCCAGCGCCAACTCCATCCGCCTGGATCTGCCCAAATTCACCCTGGTGGGCGCCACCACCCGGGCAGGGCAGCTGTCCGCCCCCCTGCGGGACCGGTTCGGCGTTTCCCTGCGGCTGGAGCTGTACACGCCGGAGGAGCTTTGCCGGATCGTCACCCGCTCCGCGGCCATCCTGGGCATGGACATCGAGCCCAGCGGCGCCATGGAAATCGCCTCCCGGAGCCGGGGGACGCCCCGGATCGCCAACCGGTTCCTGCGCCGGGTGCGGGATTTCGCCACCGTGCTGGGGGACGGCTCCATCACCAAGGAGGCGGCCGATCTGGCGCTCTCCCGGCTGGAGGTGGATAAGCTGGGGCTGGACGCCATCGACCGGCGGATGCTCACCGCCATCATCCGCAGCTACGGCGGCGGGCCCGTGGGGCTGGAGACCCTGGCGGCCACCATCGGCGAGGAGGCGGTGACGCTGGAGGACGTGTACGAGCCGTACCTGATGCAGCTGGGCTTCCTGACCCGCACGCCCAGGGGGCGCTGCGTCACGCCCCTGGCCTACGACCACCTGCACATCCCGTATGAGGGGCAGTCCAGCTTCGATGTGTGAACGCCGGGAAAATGAAAGGCATGGGCTGAATAGTCTGTATATTTTGTAAAAATATTATGAATTAAGGCTTGACTTTTCAGAAACAATTGTGTATAATGGCATTTGGTGGGATTCCCACACATTTTTATGACTCCGCGTTACGACCATACAATCAACGGGCTTTCACGGGGCATTCAACCAAGGAGAGGTAATATCCATGTACGAAGACAAGACTTTAGTTTGCAAAGAGTGCGGCAAGGAGTTCGTGTTCACCGCCGGTGAGCAGGAGTTCTACGCAGAGCGCGGCTTCCAGAATGAGCCCCAGCGCTGCAAGGCCTGCCGTGATGCTCGTAAGAACAGCGCCCGTGGCCCCCGTGAGTTCTTCACCGCTACCTGCGCCCGCTGCGGCGGCGAGGCGAAGGTACCCTTCGAGCCCAAGTCCGACCGTCCCGTGTACTGCAGCGAGTGCTTCGCGCAGATGCGTGCCAACGGCTAATTGCAAAGGAACAACCAGGGCCGTGTGCCCACACACGGCCAGCATCCGCGCCGGATTTGGGGGCTCGGGGTGCGTGAACAGATCGGAAATTTTTCTCTTTTTTTCAGGAAATTTCCTGGGGAATGTTGACATTTTTTGCAGGAAAGTGTACACTACAATTGTGAGAATCTGCCATCCTTCCGGATGGCAAGCGAAGGAGCGTGCCCATGCAGGAAGTAAAAATTCTGGAAATCAAGCAGAGCGTATTCGCCGGAAACGACGCCCGGGCGGAGGAGCTGCGCCAGGAGCTGAAGGAGCGGAAGCTCTTCCTCCTCAACCTGATGTCCTCCCCCGGCTCCGGGAAAACCACCACGCTGCAGCGCCTGATCCCGCTGCTGAAGCCCACATTGCGCATCGGCGTGATGGAGGCGGATATCGACTCCGATGTGGACGCCAGAGCCATGGCCGAAGCAGGCGTGAAGGCCATCCAGCTGCACACCGGGGGCATGTGCCACCTGGACGCGGCGATGACCCGGCAGGGGCTTCAGGGCCTGGACCCGCAGGCGCTGGATCTGGTGATCCTGGAGAATGTGGGGAACCTGGTGTGCCCGGCGGAATTCGACACCGGCGCGGTGAAGAACTGCATGATCCTGTCCGTCCCGGAGGGACACGACAAGCCCCTGAAGTATCCCCTGATGTTCCAGGTCTGCGATGCTGTCATCCTCAACAAGATGGATGTACTGCCCTACTTCGACTTTGATCTGGACAAATGCCGGGAATACATCCACATGCGCAACCCCAACGCCCGGATTTTCCCCATCAGCGCCAGGACCGGCGAGGGTGTGGACGCAGTCGCCCAATGGCTGCGGGAAGAAGTCAATCAATGGAAAGGAGAAACCCATGCGAGATATTAACGGAAGCAAGGCTACCAATATGCCCCTGGATGAATCCAAGCTGCCTTTCTCCATTCCGGAGTGTGAAGGCCCTGTGCGGGAGAAAATCATCCAGCTGGGGCAGATGATCACCGACCGGATCGGCGTGAAGGTCACAAAGGACGACCCCGAATACTGGGGGCTGGCCGGCGTGGTCACCGACGAGATGGCGGACGTCGCCCTGAAAATGGGCGTGCGTAAGCCCAAAACCCTGGCCCAGCTCACCCGCCTCACCGGGATGGAGGAGGGCGCGCTCCAGAAGCTGCTGGACGAGATGGCCTACGTCGGCCTGATCGAGTACCACTGGGAGAATCTGGACGGCAAAAATCCCAATCACGAGAAGCGGTATGTGCTGGGGCGCTTCGTCCCCGGCAGCGCTGAGTTCTTCAATATGCGCAAATCCCAGGTGGACCAAACCCCGGAGGTGACGGCTTTCTTCGAGCGGATGAGCTTCCTGCCCCTGGAGAACATCACCGCTATGGTGCCCCCAGGCGGCGCAGGCATCGGCATGCACGTCATCCCGGTGGAGAAGGCCATCGAGGCGGAGAATACCTCCATCGACCTGGAGCATATCTCCTACTGGCTGAAGAAGTACAATAAGTTCGCCGCCTCCCCCTGCTCCTGCCGGATGAGCAAGGAGAAGCTGGGCGAGGGCTGCGGCGACAGCTTCGAGGATTGGTGCGTGGCCGTGGGCGACATGGCGGACTACATCGTGGAAACCGGCCGCGGGCGCTACGTGGATTACGACGGTGCCATGGACATCTTCCGCAAGGCGGAGGAGAACGGCTTCGTCCACCAAATCACCAACATCGACGGGCAGGAGAAGATCTTCGCCATCTGCAACTGCAACATCAACGTGTGCAACGCCCTGCGCACCTCCCAGCTGTTCAACACCCCCAACATGAGCCGCAGCGCATATGTGGCCAAAGTGGAGCCGGAAAACTGCGTGGCCTGCGGGCGGTGCGTGGAGTTCTGCCCCGCCGGGGCGGTGAAGCTGGGGCAGAAGCTTTGCACCAAGGACGGGCCCATCGTCTACCCCAAGCACGAGCTGCCGGACGAAACCAAGTGGGGCCCGGAAAAATGGGACGTGGACTACCGGGACAACAACCGCATCAACTGCTACGACACCGGCACCGCTCCCTGCAAAACCGCCTGCCCCGCCCACATCGCCGTGCAGGGCTACCTGAAGCTGGCGGCCCAGGGCAGGTACACCGAGGCGCTGGCGCTGATCAAGAAGAATAACCCCTTCCCCGCCGTGTGCGGCGCCGTATGCAACCGCCGCTGCGAGGATGCCTGCACCCGGGGCACCATCGACCAGGCCGTTGCCATCGACGAGGTGAAAAAGTTCATCGCCCGGAAGGACCTGGACGCGGAGCACCGCTACATCCCGCCCAAGGTCATCCCCAAGGTAGAGGGCGAATTCCAGGAGAAGATCGCCATCATTGGCGCAGGCCCCGCCGGCCTGAGCTGCGCGTACTATCTGGCGGAGAAGGGCTACCGCCCCGTGGTGTTTGAGAAGAACGAGAAGCCCGGCGGCATGCTCCGCTACGGCATCCCCTCCTTCAAGCTGGAGAAGGACGTGATCGACGGGGAAATCGCCATTTTGCAGGAGATGGGCGTGGAGATCCGCTGCGGCGTAGAGGTGAGCAAGGACATCACCCTGGCGCAGCTGCGGGAGCAGGGCTACAAGGCCTTCTACATCGCCATCGGCTGCCAGGGCGGCAGAAAGGCCAACGTGGAGGGTGAGGACGCCGAGGGCGTCATGACCGCCGTGGACTTCCTGCGGACCGTGGGCGCCAACGAGGGCTATCGCCTGACTGGGAAGACTGTCGTGGTCGGCGGCGGCAACGTGGCCGTGGACGTGGCGCGCTCCGCTGTCCGCTGCGGCGCGGAATCCGTTTCCATGTTCTGCCTGGAGCCGCGGGACAAAATGCCCGCCTCCAAAGAGGAGATCGCCGAGGCCGAGGCCGATGACGTCACCGTCACCTGCGGCTGGGGCCCCAAGCAGATCCTCACGGAGAATGGCCGGGTCAGCGGCATCGTATTCAAGCGCTGCACCCGGGTGTGGGACGAAAACGGCCGCTTCCAGCCCGCGTATGACGAGGACGACACCATCACCGTGGAATGCAGCCATGTGCTGCTGTCCATCGGCCAGAGCATCCTCTGGGGCGGGCTGCTGGAAGGCTCCCGCGTGGAGCTGGGCCGCGGCAGCGGCGCGGTGGCCGACGCGCTGACCTATCAGACTGGCGAGCCGGACATTTTCGTAGGCGGCGACGTCTACACCGGCCCCAAATTCGCCATTGATGCCATTGCCGCCGGCAAGCAGGGTGCCATCTCCATCCACCGCTTCGTCCAGCCCGGCGCCAGCCTGACCATCGGCCGGAACCGGAACGATTTCATCCAGCTGGACAAGGACAATATCGTGGTGGAGCAGTATGACAATTCCGCCCGGCAGATCCCCGGGACGGATGCCGCCATCGACCAGAAGCATTCCTTCCGGGATGCCCGCCTGCCCTTCACCGAGGCGCAGGTCAAGGCGGAGACGGCCCGCTGCCTGGGCTGCGGTGCGTCCGTGGTGGACCCCAACAAGTGCATCGGCTGCGGCATCTGCACCACCAAGTGCAGCTTCGACGCCATCCATCTGCACCGTGAGCTGCCTGCCGCCTCCAAGATGTACCGCACCGAGGACAAGATGAAGGCCATCCTGCCCTATATGCTCAAGCGGGAGATCAAGATCAAGCGGGCGGAGCATCGGGCGAACAAGGCGCAGAAGGAACGGTGATATGCACGAGCTGGGCATTGTATTTCAGGTGATGGACAGCCTCCAGGCGGTGGCCGAGGAAAATCACCTGACCCAGATCCACAGCGTCACGCTGCAGGTTGGCGAGGTATCCACGGTGATCCCGGATTACCTCACCGACTGCTGGCGCTGGGCAGTGCAGAAGCGGGAGCCGCCGCTTCTGGGCTGCGAAATGAAAACGGAGGTCCTTCCCGCCGTGTCCTGGTGCCAGGACTGCGCGCAGGAATATGGGACGGTGGCACACGGCCGGATCTGTCCCTACTGCGGCAGCGAAAAAACCTGGCTCCTGCGGGGGAATGAACTGAATATCAAAGAAATTGAGGCAATTTAGGAGGATAATCTATGTTATTTCAAATCTATGGCGATACCGCCGGATACCAGCTGCTGGGCTGGCTGCTTGTGTTCCTGGGGCTGATCCTGGCGAATGAATTCGCCCGCCGCTCCAAGGTCGGCGGCATCATCTGCTTCCTGGCAATCCCCGGGGCGCTGACGGTGTACTTCATTTCCATCTATGTAGGCGCGGCGATGGGCGCGGAGTGGGCGCTGACCAATGACACCTATGTGTACATGAACAGCTGGTTCCACTATGCCAAACTCTACGCCGCCACCGCCGGGTGCATCGGCTTCATGATGCTCAAGTATAAGTGGAGCATCGGCAAGACGGAGTGGTTCAAGGTGTTCCCGTTCGTCATCGTGGCCATCAACATCCTCATCGCGGTGGCCAGCGATTTCGAGTCCGCCATCAAGGGCGCCCAGGCCATGAAGGAGTACGGCGACCGCTGGTGGCTCTCCAGTGAGAACGTGTGGCTCTACGGCGGCTGGTGGAACTGGCTCAACGGCTTCGCGGGCATCATCAACATCTTCTGCATGACCGGCTGGTGGGGCATCTACACCTCCAAGAAGAAGCAGGATATGCTCTGGCCGGACATGATGTGGCTGTACATCCTGGCGTATGACGTTTGGAACTTCCAGTACACCTACCTGAACCTGCCCACCCACGCCTGGTACTGCGGCCTGGCGCTGCTGCTGGCGCCCACTGTGGCCAATGCCCTGTGGAACAAGGGCGGCTGGATCCAGAACCGTGCCAATACCCTGGCGCTGTGGTGCATGTTTGCCCAGGTGTTCCCCCTGTTCCAGGACAACAGCGTGTTCACCACCCTCCCTGTGCTGTACGCCGACGGCTTCATGGACGCGGCGACCCGTCCCACTGCCGTGAACGCGGTGCCCCAGGGCGTGCTGTCCATTGCCTCGCTGGCAATCAACGTGGCTGTTCTGGCCATTATCATCAAGCGTTCCATCCAGCAGAAGAAGAATCCGTATACCAACGAGATTTTCACCGATACCAAGGACTTCCAGCTGGCTATGGCCCGGGCAGAGCAGGCGTAAGCGCTCTGTTTTACGGAAAATCCACCCCGCTTCCCGCCGGTCCCCGACGGAAAGCGGGGTACTTTTTTGCCCTTGTGGGCCGGGTGCTGGCCGTGCGTGGGCACACGACCCTGCGGGAGTGGGTGGGGCAGTAAAAAGCCGGCTCACAGGGATGTGAGCCGGCCGGTGCGCGTGGGAAAAGGGACTATGGGTTATCCTCAGCCCCAGGGATTCTCCGTGGGATAGGGCAGGGATTTGGGCTGATTGTAGGCAATATCCTCCACGCCCAGGTAGCGGAACAGGCTGTGCAGCGCCTTGCCGCAATGGCCGAAGGCCACCGCCCCATGGTGGGGATAGCGCTTCTCGATCAGCACATGGCGGTAGAACCGTCCCATCTCCGGGATGGCGAAAATGCCGATGCCGCCGAAGGAGCGGGTCTTCACGTCCAGCACCTCGCCCTGGGCGATGTAGGAGCGCAGCTTGCCCTCACTGTCGCACTGGAGCCGGTAGAAGGTGATGGGGGAGGCGGCGATGTCGCCCTCCAGCGTGCCCCGGGTGAAGTCCGGCTCCGCGTCCTGCGGCTCCAGCAGCCGGTGCTGGATCAGCTGATATTTCACCGCCCGGTCGCTGCACATCTTGCACGCCGGGGTATTGCCGCAGTGGAAGCCCATGAAGGTATCGGTGAGCTTGTAATCGTACTTCCCGGCGATGTCCTCGTCGTAGATGTACTTGGGCACGGAGTTGTTGATATCCAGCAGCGTGACCGCGTCGCCGGTGATGCAGGCGCCGATATACTCGGACAGCGCGCCGTAAATGTCCACCTCGCAGGACACGGGAATGCCCCGGGCCGCCAGGCGGGAGTTTACATAACACGGCTCAAACCCAAACTGGCTGGGGAATGCCGGCCAGCACTTGTCCGCGAAGCACACATATTTCCGGGCGCCCTTGTGGGCCTCCGCCCAGTCCAGCAGCGTCAGCTCGAACTGCGCCATCCGGGGCAGCAGGTCGGGGTACTGGTTGCCGGAAACGCCCAGCTCCGCCGCCATATCGTTGCAGACCTGGGGGATCCGGGGATCCCCGGCGTGGGCCTTATAGCTGACCAGCAGGTCCAGCTCGGAGTTCTCCTCGATCTCCACGCCCAGCTCGTACAGTCCCTTGATGGGCGCGTTGCAGGCGAAGAAATCCTGGGGACGGGGGCCAAAGGAGATGATTTTCAGGTTCTTCAGGCCGACGATGGCTCTGGCCACGGGGACAAAGTCCGCGATCATGGCGGCGATCTCCTCCGCCGTGCCCACGGGGTACTCGGGGATGTAGCCCTTCAGGTGGCGCATGCCCAGGTTGTAGGAGCAGTTGAGCATGCCGCAGTAGGCGTCGCCCCGGCCGTTGATCATGTCGCCGTCGCCCTCTGCGGCGGCCACGAACATACAAGGCCCGTCAAAGAACTTGGCGATCAGGGTTTCCGGCGTCTCCGGCCCGAAGTTGCCCAGGAATACCACCAGGGCATTGCATCCGGCGGCGGTCACATTGGCGACGGCCTGCTCCATATCCTTCTCGTTCTCCACGGTGATCGGGCACTCGTACAGGGGCAGGTCCTTGGCGCTGGCCATGATATTCTTCCTGCGCTGCGTGGACAGGGAGATGGGGAAGCAATCCCGGGATACGGCGATCAAGCCCAGCTTGATTTCGGGAATATTGTTCATATGCTATGTACCTCCTTGAATTTCGGATGGAATTTACGGGTCCGGGCGGAAAAAAAGCGCCTCTCTGCAAAATATACCACAAATCCGGGCAATTGAAAAGCATTTTTGCAAAATTTTTACAACCTTTGCGCCGCGTCATCCCCATCCGCCGCCGGGGCGGCGGATGGCAAAAGGAAAAACCGCCGGAAGCACTCCGGCGGTTTTCATTCTGGGGTGGCTGATGGGACTTGAACCCACGATCTTCAGAGCCACAATCTGACGCCTTAGCCAACTAGGCCACAGCCACCATCTTCCCTGCTACTGACCGCCTCCGGCGGATGGTACGCCAGAAGGGACTCGAACCCCCGACCTACTGCTTAGAAGGCAGTTGCTCTATCCAGCTGAGCTACTGGCGCATTTCGGTGGAGCGGGTGACGGGAATCGGACCCGCGTGACCAGCTTGGAAGGCTGGTGTTCTGCCATTGAACTACACCCGCACATCGCCGCCTGGCGGATTCAGCTATCAAATTTTAGCATAGGACGGGGGGATTGTCAAGGTTTATTTTCCTCCGGAATGCGGGTCGGCTCCAGTTTTTCCAGCACCGCCTGGAAATAATCCGGTAGCGGCGCGAACACCATCACCGGGCGGCCGTCCCTGGGGTGGCGGAAGCACAGCGTCCCGGCGTGGAGGCACTGACTGGACTGCCCCAGCTCCGGCTTCTTCCTGCCGTAGACCGGATCGCCCAGGATGGGGTGGCCGATGTAGGCCATATGCACACGGATCTGATGGGTGCGCCCGGTTTCCAGGCGGCAGCGGATATGGGTGTAGCCCCGGTAGCGGGTGACCACCTCCCAGTGGGTCACGGCGCTGCGGCTGTTCCGGTCCGTCACCGTCATGCGCTTCCGGTCCGTGGGGTGGCGGCCAATGGGGGCGTCCACCGTTCCGGAATCCGCCTTCATATTGCCGCAGACGATGGCTTCGTAAATGCGGGCCATGGTATGGTCCTTGAGCTGGCTTGCCAGCACCCGGTGGGCAAAGTCGTTCTTCGCCACGGCGAGCAGGCCGGAGGTGTCCTTATCGATCCGGTGGACGATGCCCGGGCGCAGCTCCCCGTTGATGCCGGAAAGGGAATCCCCCCGGGCGTAGAGCAGGGCGTTCACCAGGGTATCGTCCAAATGCCCCGCCGCCGGATGCACCACCAGCCCCTTGGGCTTATTGATGACCAGAACGTCCGCATCCACGTACACGATCTCCAGCGGCATTTCCCGGGGGACGATGTCCGTCTGCCGGGGCTGGGGCGGGGTGTAGGAAACGGCGTCCCCGGCGCTGAGCCGGTCGTTCTTCTTCCCCGGGCGGCCGTTAAGCAGGACGAGCCCCTCCTCAATGCACCGCTGGGCGGCGGAGCGGGTCAGCTCCGGCACGCTGCGGGCCAGGAAGGCGTCCAGCCGCTCCCCGGGGGTATCGGCGTAAAGGGTCATGCTTTCTCATCCCTCCAGAACGGCTTGTTGAAGAAAATCAGGTGCACCAGCAGCAGGATGCATCCGCAGGTGATGAAGCAGTCCGCCACGTTGAACACGGGGAAATCGATGAATTCCGTGCGGATCATGTCCACCACGTAGCCCAGCCGCACCCGGTCGATCATATTGCCCAGGCCGCCGCCGTAAATCGCGGCAATGCACCAGCGCTCAAATTTGGAGAACGGCAGGGGCTTGCGGAAATATTCCACCAGCAGCAGAACGGTCAGCACGGCGAAAACCAGCACAAACAGCCACCGCATCCCCTGCAGCGCGGAGAAGGCCGCGCCGGTATTCTGCACATAGGTCAGGCCCACCACCCCGGGGAGGACGGACACCTGGCCGTACAGGGGAATGCCGGTGACGACAAGATATTTGGTGATCTGATCCGCGGCCACAATGGCGGCGGAGAACAGGCACAGGCAGAAAAATTCCATACGGCAACCTCGTTTCCTCACGGCCCGGCGGGCATTTTGACTGGGATAACTATACCACGGCGGGCAGGAATTGTCAAACCCGCATCCCCGCAGGGAATGGTGCGCAGGGGTGGGGCGTTTTTTTCGGGGGTTCGCCACCTTTCGGGCGGGATTGCCCCGCCCCATGCCGGGGTGACAAAAAAACCTTGTTTTTTACAGCAAAATGTGATACAATTTAGGGTGAGAAATTAGGGGGAAATTTTGCCTTTTTCCCTCCTTTCCTGTGAAATATATCCATCGGTCACCGCTGTGGAAGCGCGGATATCAATCGGCAGGCGTAGCTTGTGCCGATTTTTGTGCGCAAAAATCCGGGAACCGGGCGGCCCGGTCCCCTATGCGCCGCGGCGCAGGACCCGCGCCGGCGATGGCCTGACGAAAGGAGCGCGCATGTACTCATCCGACTATGTATGGGCGAAGGTTCTGAGCTATCTGGAGGAGCGGCTCAGCGCCATCACCGTCTCCGCCTGGTTCGACGACGCCCAGGTGGTTGAGCTGAACGAGGAGCACCTTATCCTCTACTCCCCGTCGGATTTCCGGCGGGAGATCATCCGCCGCCGCTGCGCGGACTACATCCAGGACGGCCTGAAGGAGATCTTCAATTCCGACGCCAAGCTGATCGTATTCGGCGACGAGGAGCTGGACAGCTACCGCGCCAAGGGTAAGCCCACCACCTCCATGGATTTCAATCCCCAGTTTTCCTTCGACAATTTTGTGGTCGGCCCCTCCAACCGGTTCGCCCACTCCGCAGCCATCGCCGTGTCCAATACCCCGGGGCAGGTGTACAATCCCCTGTTCATCTACGGCCCGCCGGGCGTGGGCAAGACCCATCTGCTCTACGCCATCGCCAACGGCATCCGCAAGACCCGCCCGGACGCCAATATCGTCTACATCAAGGGCGACGAGTTCACCAATGAGCTGATCAGCGCCATCCAGAGCGGCAAAAATATCGAATTCCGCTCCAAATACCGGGAGGCGGACCTGTTCCTGATCGACGACGTGCAGTTCATCGCCGGCAAGGAATCCACCCAGGAGGAGTTCTTCCACACCTTCAACAAGCTCTACGAAGAGCATAAGCAGATCGTCATGACCTCCGACCGGAAGCCCAGCGACATGCTGACGCTGGAGGACCGGCTGCGCACCCGGTTCGAGTGGGGACTGCTGGCGGATATCCAGCCCCCGGATTACGAAACGCGGATGGCCATCCTGCGGAACAAGGCGGAATCCCTGGGCCTGGACCTGAGCGACGACGTGTGCAACTACATCGCCATCAACATCACCAACAACGTCCGGCAGATCGAGGGCACGGTGAAGAAGATCCTGGCCTACCGGGACCTGAACAATATGCCCCTGGACCTGAACAACATCTCCCGGGCCATTGACGATATGTTCAAGTCGGAGAGCAGCTCCCTGCCCACCCCCAGCCTGATCATCAGCCAGGTGTGCAAATTCTACAATGTGGACGAGGTGGTCCTGCGGGGCACCAACAAGAGCAAGGGCGTGGCGGAGGCCCGGCAGGTTGCCATGTACCTGATCCGGAAGCTGACCAACCTGAGCCTGCCGGACATCGGCCGGGAATTCGCCCGGGACCATTCCACCGCCCTGTACGCCATCCGCAAGGTGGAGATGGCGCTGAAGAAGGGCGACACCAATTTGCAAAACAATATCCGGGACATCACCGCTAATATCAATTCCTGCCTGTAAGGTTCACACCGTGCGATCTCCCGCCCCGCGGGGCGGTGTGTTGGCATACGGCGGGAAAATTCCACAGGGGCTGTGGAATGTGGAAAAATTTCTGTGGAAAAACTCGGGCGAAAATTTTCTCCCCAAGGGGCTGTGGAAAACCCGGAAATCCTCCACATTGGCCTGTGGAAAAATTTCCGTTGCCGCGCCTGGCATTTTGGGACTTTTCCACATAAATTTCCACTACGGCTACTGTTACTGCATAAAAGATATATGGATATATAGAATCTATTTATATTTACAAGAAAGGGCGAGCGAATATGCGTTTTACCTGTGAAAAAAACATGCTGGTCCAGGGCCTGAATGTGGCCGGGCGTACTGTAGCGCAGAAGAGCAGCCTATCCGTGCTGGAGGGGATCTTCTGCCGGGCGGGCGCGCAGCTGTACCTGACCGGCTACAACATGGAAACCGCCATCACCTGCGCTGTGGATGCGGAGATCACCGATACCGGCACCTGCATCCTGCCGGCAAGGCTGTTCGGCGACATCATCCGCCGCCTGCCGGAGGGACCCGTCACCGTGGTGGTGGACGAAAGCTATAAGGTGTCCATCCGGGCGGGCTACGCCTCCTTCAACATCTCCGCGGAGAGCGCGGAGGATTACCCGGAGCTGCCGGATGTCAATTCCGGGCGGAAGGTTCCCATCCCCCAGAAGGCGCTGAAGGAGCTGATCTCCGGCACCATTTTCTCCGTGGCCGAGAATCAGGGGCGCCCCATCCACACCGGCGTCAAGTTCGAGGTGGCGGATGACAGCATTTCCGCCATCGCCGTGGACGGCTTCCGCCTGGCGCGGCGCACCTATCACCCGGACACGCCCACCGGCCGGCAGATGGATTTCGTGGTCCCGGCGGCGGGGCTGAAGGAGGCGGAGAAGATCCTGACGGATTCGGACGAGGATGCCGCCTTCACCCTGGGCCCCAAGCACATCCTGTTTGAGATCGGCAACGCCACGCTGGTGTGCCGTCTGCTGGAGGGCGAATTCCTGGACTGGCGGCGGGTGGTGCCTGCCAACAGCCCGGTGAAGCTGGTGGCCCATGTATCCGACCTGGCCAGCTCCGTGGAGCGGGTGGGCCTGATGGTGTCCGAGAAGTACAAAAGTCCTGTGCGCTGCGTATTCTCCGACCAGGTGCTGCAGATGCGCACCATGACCACCATCGGCGCGGCGGAGGATCGTTGCGCCATCGCCGGGGACGGCAAGGAGCTGGAGATCGGCTTCAACGTCCGCTACCTGGCCGACGCCCTGCGGGTGATCCCGTCGGAGGAGGTCGTGATGGAGCTGACCAATGGGCTCAGCCCACTGGTGCTGACCCCCGCGGAGGAAAAGTACGACTTCGCGTACATGATCCTGCCCGTGCGGATCAAGAACGGGTGAAAGCATGCAGGTAACGGTCAAGAGGAAGGGCGCCGCCGCGCCCCTGCCCATCTCCACGGAATATATCAAGCTGGAGTCGGCGATGAAGCTGGCGAACCTGGTCCCCTCCGGCGGCGGGGCCAAGCTGGAAATTCAGCAGGGGAACGTCACCGTGAACGGAGAGGTCTGCACCCAGCGGGGCAGGAAGCTCCGCCCCGGCGACTGCTTCGCCTTCCAGGGCGCGCGCTTTACGATCTGCGGAAATGCAGCTGAATGAGCTTACGCTCCGGAATTTCCGGAATTATCAGGAGCAGACCTTCGCATTCGACCCCGGCGTGAACCTGATCGTGGGGGACAATGCCCAGGGCAAGACCAATTTATTGGAGGCTATCAGCTTCCTTGGCAGCGGCAGGAGCTTCCGCGCCCAGAAAACCGGGGAAATGATTCGCTTCGGCGCGGAATTCGCGGAGCTGCAGGGGGCAGTCTTCTCCCAGCAGCGGCAGCAGAGCCTCCGGTGGCTGCTGTTTTCCGGCTCCCGTCCCCGGCAGATGTTCCGCAACGGCGTGAAGAAAAAATCTGCCGGGGAGCTTTCCGGGGTGCTCAGCACGGTGCTGTTCTGCCCGGAGGACCTAATGGTGCTGAAAAACGGCGCCGCCGCCCGGCGGCGGCTGGGGGATCAGGCGCTTTGCCAGCTCCGGCCCAATTACGACGCGGCGCTGACGGAGTATAACCGCATCCTGGAGCAGAAAAACCGGATTCTGAAGGACCATTTTGAAAATCCGGCGGTGCTGGAGATCTTGCCGGAATATAACGCGCGGCTGTGCCGGGTGGGGGCGATCCTGATCTCCTACCGGGCACGGTTTTACGACAGTCTGGGGAAGTCTGCCGCGATTTTTCACGGCCAATTTTCCGGTGGCGCGGAGGAATTCCGGCTGGAATACCACACGGTTTCCACGGTGGCGGACCCCTTCGCCCCGGTGAGCCAGGTGGAGCAGGCGCTGCAGGACCATCTGCAGGCCCATTTTGCGGCGGAGCTGGAAAGCGGCCAGTGCCTGACCGGCCCCCATAAGGACGATTTCGAGGTGCTGCTGTCCGGCGTGAACCTGAAGGCGTTCGGCTCCCAGGGGCAGACCCGCACCGCCGCCATCAGCCTGAAGCTGGCGCAGCGGGAGCTGCAGCGCCGGGAATCCGGGGAGGAGCCGGTGCTGCTGCTGGACGACGTGCTGTCCGAGCTGGACCCCGGGCGGCAGGATTTTGTGCTGAACCAGATCGCCGCCGGGCAGGTGTTCATCACCTGCTGCGAGCCGGGGCGGTTCACCAAGCTGGGAAAAACCATCCCCATCCGGGGCGGAACCATAGACGCCTGCGGGGACTTCCCCAAGGACGGATCTTTTCATCATACACAGGAGTAAAGGGATTATGTCAGACGAAATGAAGGTAACACAGGAATACGGCGCGGAGCAGATCCAGGTCCTGGAGGGCCTGGAGGCGGTAAGAAAACGGCCAGGCATGTATATCGGCTCCACCTCCGCCAGCGGTCTGCACCATCTGGTCTATGAGATCGTGGACAACGCCATCGATGAGGCGCTGGCAGGCTACTGTAAGCATATCACCGTCACCATCAACCCCGGGGATTCCGTCACCGTCACCGATGATGGGCGGGGCATCCCCGTGGACATCCAGCCCCAGACCGGCAGACCCGCCCTGGAGGTGGTGTACACCGTGCTCCACGCCGGCGGCAAATTCGGCGGCGGCGGCTACAAGGTTTCCGGCGGTCTGCACGGCGTGGGCGCCTCCGTGGTGAACGCGCTGTCCGAATGGATGCAGGTGCGGGTGCATAAAAATGGGAATATTTACCAGATGCGCTTCTCCCGGGGCAATATCACCCAGGAAATGGAAATTGTCGGAAAAACCGACAAAACCGGCACCGAGGTCACCTTCCAGCCGGACCCGGAGATGTTCGACACCACGGAGTATGACTACGATACCCTCCACACCCGCATGCGGGAGGAGGCTTTCCTGAACGCCGGGCTCTCCATCACCATCACCGACGCCCGGGGGGAGGAGCCGGTCGCCGACACCATGTGCTATGAGGGCGGCATCCGGGAATTTGTCACCTTCTGCAACCGGAACAAGACTCCCGTCCACGAGGATGTGATCTATCTGAAGGGCGCGAAGGGGGACGCCTCCGCGGAGATCGCCCTGCAGTATAACGATGGGTACAACGAATTTCTCCTGTCCTTCGCCAACGACGTCCACACGCCGGAGGGCGGCATGCACGAAACCGGCTTCAAAACCGCGCTGACCCGGGTGATGAACGCCTACGGCCTGAAAAACGGCATCCTCAAGGGGGAGGACAAGGTCTCCGGCGACGACTGCCGGGAGGGCATCACCGCCGTGATCTCCGTCAAGCTCACCGACGCCCAGTTTGAGGGGCAGACCAAGGCCAAGCTGGGCAACGCCTACATCCGCACGCTGGTGGACCAGATCGTCAGCGACCAGCTGGCCACCTACCTGGAGGAGCATCCCCAGACGGCGAAGGTGCTGCTGGACAAGGCCATGATGGCGAACCGCGCCCGGGAGGCCGCCCGGAAGGCCCGGGACTCCATCCGCCGGAAAACCGGCCTGGAATCCGGCCAAATGCCGGACAAGCTCCAGGACTGCAACGAGCGGGACCCCAGCCTGTGCGAAATTTACATCGTCGAGGGCGATTCCGCCGCCGGCTCCGCCATCCAGGGGCGGGATTCCCGGTTCCAGGCGATCCTGGCCATGTGGGGCAAAATGCTGAACGTGGAGAAGGCGCGGGCGGATAAAATTTACGGCAACGATAAGCTGTATCCGCTGATCGTGGCGCTGGGCGCCGGGATCGGCGAGGAATTTGACCTGAATAAGCTGCGGTACCACAAGGTGATCATCATGGCGGATGCGGACGTGGACGGCGCCCATATCCGCACGCTGCTGCTGACCTTCTTCTTCCGCTATATGCGGCCGCTGATCGAGAACGGCTACGTGTACTCCGCCGTGCCGCCGCTGTACAAGCTGACCCGGGGCAAAACCGTGCAGGTGGCCTATTCCGATGAGCAGCGGGACGAAATTTCCGCAAAGCTGCGCGCGGACAATCCCAATGCGAAGGTGGACATTTCCCGGTTCAAGGGCCTGGGCGAGATGGACCCCCACGAGCTGTGGGAGACCACCATGGACCCGGAGCAGCGCAGCCTGCGGCGGATCACCCTGGACGATGCCATCCGTGCGGACGAGGTGTTCACCGTGCTGATGGGCGAGGCCGTGGAGCCCCGGAAGGACTGGATCGAGAAAAACGCAAAATACGCGATGAATATTGATTTTTGAGAATGCCCGGGCAAGGCCCACGCACCGGTGAGGGAGAGCGGATCCGCTGCCCGTCCCGGCAGGGCCGTGTGCCCACACCGCATGTTTCATCCCTATCAAAAAATCCCAAATTCTGGAGGTGTCTTGATTGGCACACAATCGCAGCTACAAACCTGAGGACATTGCCTTTCCCGACCAGGTGATCACGGAATCCCACCTGGTGGAGGAAATGGAAAAATCCTATATTGAATACGCCATGTCGGTCATCGTCAGCCGGGCGCTGCCGGATGTGCGGGACGGCCTGAAGCCCGTCCACCGCCGCATCCTGTACACCATGTACGAAAGCGGCCTGAGCTCCGATAAGCCGTTCAAAAAATCCGCCACCTGCGTGGGCGATGTGCTGGGTAAGTACCATCCCCACGGCGACGCGTCGGTTTACAGCGCCATGGTGCGCCTGGCGCAGGACTTTTCCATGCGCTATATGCTGGTGGACGGACACGGAAACTTCGGTTCCGTGGACGGCGACCCCCCTGCCGCCTACCGGTACACCGAGGCGCGGCTTTCCAAAATTTCCAACGAAATGCTCCGGGACATCGACAAGGACACCGTGGACTGGGACCCCAACTTCGATGAGAGCCGCAAGGAGCCGCGGGTCCTGCCCAGCCGGTTCCCCAATCTGCTGGTCAACGGCTCCTCCGGCATTGCCGTGGGCATGGCCACCAACATCCCGCCCCACAATCTGACGGAGGTCATCAACGCCTGCGTGGCGGTGCTGGACGACCCGGAATGCACCCTGACCGACCTGATGGAGCATATCTCCGGCCCGGATTTCCCCACCGGGGGCATCATCATGGGCCGCAGCGGCATCCGCGCCGCCTATGCCACCGGCCGGGGCAAGATCGTGGTGCGCGCCCGGACGGAATTCGAGGAATTCGGCAAGGACCGGATGCGGATCATCGTCAGCGAGCTTCCCTACCAGGTGAATAAGCGGCAGATGATCAAGAACATCGCCGAGCAGGTGAAGGACAAGCGGCTGGAGGGCATCTCCGACCTGCGGGACGAAACCGACCGGAACGGCATGCGCATCGTCATCGAGCTGAAGAAGGAAGCCAATCCCCAGGTGGTTCTGAATAACCTGTTCCAGCAGACCGCCCTGCAATCCAGCTTCGGCGTGATTATGCTGGCGCTGGTGGACAACCAGAAGCAGCCGAAGGTGCTGTCCCTGCGGATGATCCTGGACGAATATCTGGCATTCCAGGAGGAGGTCCTCCGCCGCAGGACGGAATTCGACCTGCGCAAGGCCCGGGAGCGCGCCCATCTGCTGGAGGGACTGATCATCGCCCAGGACAATATCGACGAGGTCATCCACATCATCCGCTCCGCCTATGACGACGCCAAGCAGCGGCTGATGGATCGCTTCGCGCTGGACGACATCCAGGCCCAGGCCATCCTGGATATGCGGCTGAAGGCGCTGCAGGGCCTGGACCGGGAGAAGCTGCAGGGCGAATACGAGGAATTGCAGCAGCGGATCGCCAATTTCCTGGAGCTGCTGGAAAATCCGGAGAAGCTGAAGGCTGTCCTCCGGGAGGAGCTGATCCAAATCCGGGATAAATTCGGCGACAGCAGAAAGACCGAGATCCAGGACATCGAGGACGAGCTGGACGTGGAGGACCTGATCGAGGAGGAGACCTGCATCTTCACCATCAGCAGCCAGGGCTACATCAAGCGGATGCCCGCGGACACCTACCGCACCCAGAGCCGGGGCGGCCGGGGCGTCAACGGCCAGAACCTGAAGGAGGAGGACTTCGTCAGGAGCCTGAACGTGGCCTCCACCCATGACCATATACTGTTCTTCACCGACCGGGGGCGTGTGCACCACCGGAAGGGTTACCAGATCCCGGAGGCCGGGCGCACCGCCCGGGGCACCGCCATCGTGAATGTGCTGCCCCTGGAGCCGGGGGAATCCGTCACCGCCATGGTGGTCACCCGGGAATTTGACGAAAATGAGTACCTGCTGATGGCCACCCGGAACGGCACCGTCAAGCGCATCCCATTCATCGGCCTGAAAACCAACCGCAAAGGCGGCATCCGTGCCATCACCCTGGACGAGGGCGACCAGCTGGTGAATGTGCTGCGCACCAATGGCAACGATAATATCCTCCTGGCTACCCGCCAGGGCATGGCCATCTGCTTCAACGAGAATGATGTGCGCCCCATGGGGCGGGATGCCTCCGGCGTGAAGGGCATCACCCTGGCCGAGGGGGACTACGTCATCGGCGCGGAGAAGGCGGAGGCGGGCAAGACCCTGCTCACCGTCACCGAGCGGGGCTACGGCAAGCGCACCGCGCTGCAGGAATACCTGCGCACCGGCCCCAATGGGGAGAAGGTGCCCCAGAGCCGGGGCGGCAAGGGCCTGAAGAACTACAACATCACCCCGAAAACCGGCGCCATCGCCGGGTGCCGGGTGGTCAGCGAGCAGGACGACGTGATCCTGATCGAGGAGGGCGGCGTCATCATCCGCATTCCCGCGTCGGACGTGAACGTGTACAAGCGGGACGTCCAGGGCGTGATCGTCATGCGCATTGAGGCGGGCAGCCGCCTGGTGAGCATGGAGCGGGTGGAGCCGGTGGAGAGCCAGGTATGAAAACCGTGACCCTCTACACCGACGGCGCCTGCTCCGGCAACCCCGGCCCCGGGGGCTGGGGGGCGATCCTGGAGTACGGCGGGCTGCGCAAGGAGCTTTCCGGCGGCGAGGACAGCACCACCAATAACCGCATGGAGCTGACCGCCGTGATCCGGGGGCTCCAGGCGCTGAAGGAGCCGTGCGTGGTGGAGCTGTACTCCGACAGCAAATATGTGATCGACGCGCTGCAGAAGGGCTGGGCCAAGGGCTGGCGCAGCCGGGGCTGGGTCAAGGGCGATAAGCAGCCCGCGCTGAACCCCGACCTGTGGGAGACGCTGCTGTCCCTGGCGGAGGTGCATAGCCTGCGCTGCCACTGGGTCAAAGGGCACGCGGACAATCCGATGAATAACCGCTGCGACGCTCTGGCGGTGACGGAATGGAAAAAGCGGAAACGCTAGTCAGGAGGGCACCATGTATCTTTCCATCGGAAACGACCTTGCCGTGCGGGACAGGGGGATCATCGGCATTTTTGACCTGGATAATACCTCGGTTTCCGGCAGGACCCGGGAATTTCTGGCCCGCGCGGAGCGGGAGGGGCAGGTGGTGCCCTGTGACGAGCTGCCCAAGTCCTTCGTGCTGACGGCGGAGTACGGGCTGAACCGGCTGTACCTGTCCGCGCTGAACACGTCCACCCTGGAAAAACGCCTGACGGAGTGAGGCGCTCTGCGTTCATCACCCAACCCCGTAAGGCCGTGTGCCCACACACGGCCGGCAAAAAAGGCCGGATTTGGGATAAAACCCACCCCGGCGCGGGTATCAGGGCATCCGGTGGCTGAAAAGTATAAAATATCAGGGGAGGGCATTTTTGCCCTCCCCTGTGCTTTTTTGATCGCAAAATGCTTTGGCTACGGCGCCTGCTGCGGCCGCAGGGAGCGGAAAATCCGCCGCAGCATCACCACCGCCGCGATCGCCAGAACGAATTCCGCCGCCAGCTGGGCATAGGCCAGCCCGTACAGCGGCCACACCCGGTTCAGGATCACCAGCGCCGGAATTTCCAGCACCACCTTGCGCAAAATGGCGAAAATCAGCGCGTTGCGCCCCATTCCGCAGGCCTGGAACACGCCCACCGCCAGAAAATCCACGCACAGGAACGGCAGCGCCAGCGCCATGCCCCGCAGAAACGCGCCGCCATAAGCCACCACCGCCTCCGTCTCCATAAACAGGCGGACGATGGACCCGGAGAAGATATAACAGATCGTTGTACCCACCAGCATCAGCGAAAGGGAAACGCCCCCGGCGAACAGGATCACCTGCTTCATCCGCCGGTGGCCGCGGCTGGCGTAATTGTAGCTGACCAGTGGCATAATGCCGTTGGAGAACCCCATGGCCACGTACATGGGCACCATGGCGATCTTGTGGGCAATGCCCATGGCGGAGACGGCGTCCGTGCCGAAGTCCGCGGTGAAATTGTTCAGCACAGTCATCCCTGTGACGTTCAGCAGATTCTGGATCGCCGCCGGGATGCCCACGCTGCAGATCTGGGAGAAAATGCGCCAATTCCACCGGAAATCCCTGGGGGAAATGCTGACGTAGGTTTTCCCCCGCCGCAGGAACAGCAGCACGAAGAAATACCCGCACGCCGCGCAGTTGGACAGGAACGTGGCCAGTCCCGCGCCGGCGGCGCCCATATTCAGCCCCCAGGGCAGGATGAAAATGGGGTCCAGCAGAATATTCAGCAGGCAGCCGCTCATGGTGCCGATGCTGGCGTTCATCGCCGCGCCCTCCGAGCGCACCATATTGGCCAGCACCACGTTCAGAATGGCCGGCGCCGCGCCGCAGGTGACCGTCCAGAACATATATTCCGAGGTGGCGCTCCAGGCGTCGTCCAGCGTCCCCAGCAGGCGCATCAGCGGCGACTTCAGCACCGTGCAGCCCAGGGAGAGCAGCAGGCTGCACAGCAGGGCGCAGTAGAAGCCCATTGCCGAGGTCCGGCGCACGGTTTCGTAATCCTTGCGCCCCAGGGAGCGGCTCATCAGGCTGGAGCAGCCCACGCCGAACAGATTGTTCAGCGCGTTGAACGCCAGCAGCACCGGCGACGCCAGGGTGACTGCCGCCGTCGCCGCGGAATCGTTGAGGATGCCCACAAAATACGTATCCGCCAGGGAGTACAGCACCATCACCAGGGAGCTGGCCACCGTGGGGATCGCCATCTGCATAACGGCGCTGGGCACCGGGGTATGCTCGAACAATTGAATTTTTTCCTGCTCTGATCGGGATGCCATAGAACGCTCCATATCCTGAGAAATCGACACAAATCTTTGTGCCGTGCCCCTATTATACCAATCCGGCGGGGCAGAATCAAGGGTCAAACATCCATTTCCGACTCCAGGTGGAGCATTTCCCCGGTGAACGGATGGCAAAAATCCAGCGCCTTCGCGCACAGCAGCTGGGTGGGCTGACCGATGTTCAGAGAGTAGCGCATGGAAGCCTCCGAGCCGTACTGGGGGTCGCCGACGATGGGAAAGCCCATGTACGCGCAGTGGAGCCGGAGCTGGTGGGTGCGCCCGGTGATGGGAAACAGCGCGATCCGGCACCCGGCCGCGTCCCGCTCCAGCACCTGAAATTCCGTCACCGACGGCTTCCCGTCCGGGCGGACCTCCCGCAGCAGGCTGGGATACGGCCGCCGGGCGATGGGCGCGTCAATGCGCCCGGAATTCTCCGCCGGGCCGCCGAAGGTCCTGGCGTGGTACCGCTTTTTCGGCGGCGCGGCCTGGGCCAGGGCGTGGGCATGGGCATGCTTCGCCAGCAGCACAATGCCGAAGGTATCCCGGTCCAGCCGGGTCACCGGATGGAAGGCGCAGTGCTGCCCGGTTTCCTGATAGTAGCCCCAGACCCGGTTGGCCAGAGTGCCGGTCACCCGGTTCCGGGAGGGATGGATGAGCATCCCGGCGGGCTTGTCCACCGCCAGGAAATGGGCGTCTTCGTAGCGGATGGCGATGGGCGCGTGCTCCGCCGGATAGTCCGGGGCCGGCTCGTCCAGCAGCACCGTGACCGTGTCCCCGGCCTGGACGGGAAAGTCGGTATGCTCCGGCCGGCCGTTGACCAGCACGGCGCCCGCCCATTTCAGCCGGTTCATCAGCCGGTCGGACAGCCGCAGCTCCCCCCGGAGGAAGGAGGACAGCCGCCCCGCCCGCTGCGCGGTGCAGCTGAGCGCCATGGTCATCCGCCCCGCACCCGCCCCGGCGGGAGGTCCATTTTGCAGTTCTATGGGTCCATCGCCGGAAAAATGCTGGTTCATGCCGCCGCCTCCTGGAATGCTTGCTTATGTAACGAACTATATAACGCCCTGCCCCGCTTTGTCAAGGGAAAAACGGGCAGGTTCCCGGGCAAAAAAGTACGCCCCTCCGGATGGGAGGGGCGTGGGGATGCGGAAATTACAGCTGCGGGCCAGCGGCGACCAGCGCCTTGCCGGCGTCGTTGCCGGTGTACTTGACGAAGTTCTTGATGAAGCGGGAAGCCAGATCCTTGGCCTTGCCATCCCACTCGGTGGGGTCGGCGTAGGTGTTCCGGGGGTCGAGGATGTTGGTATCCACGCCGGGCAGAGCGGTGGGGACCTCCAGGTTAAAGTAGGGGATGGTCTTGGTTTCCGCGTTCTTGATGTCGCCGTTCAGGATGGCGTCGATGATGCCGCGGGTATCCTTAATGGAGATGCGCTTGCCGGTGCCGTTCCAGCCGGTGTTCACCAGGTAGGCCTTGGCGCCGTTGGCCTCCATCTTCTTGACCAGCTCCTCGCCGTACTTGGTGGGGTGCAGCTCCAGGAAGGCCTGGCCGAAGCAGGCGGAGAAGGTGGGGGTGGGCTCGGTGATGCCCCGCTCGGTGCCCGCCAGCTTGGCGGTGAAGCCGGACAGGAAGTAGTACTGCGCCTGCTCCGGGGTCAGGATGGACACGGGGGGCAGCACGCCGAACGCGTCGGCGGACAGGAAGATCACATTCTTCGCCGCGGGCGCGGAGGAAACCGGCCGGACGATGTTCTGGATGTGGTTGATGGGGTAGGATACGCGGGTATTCTCGGTTACGGACTTGTCGGCAAAGTCGATCTTGCCGTTCTCGTCCAGGGTCACGTTCTCCAGCAGAGCGTTCCGGCGGATGGCGTTGTAGATATCCGGCTCGGACTCCGCGTCCAGGTTGATGACCTTGGCATAGCAGCCGCCCTCGAAATTGAACACGCCGTTATCGTCCCAGCCGTGCTCGTCATCGCCGATGAGCAGCCGCTTGGGGTCGGTGGAGAGGGTGGTCTTGCCGGTGCCGGACAGGCCGAAGAACAGCGCGGTATTCTCGCCGTTCATATCGGTGTTGGCGGAGCAGTGCATGGCAGCGATGCCCTTCAGCGGCAGATAGTAGTTCATCATGGAGAACATACCCTTCTTCATCTCGCCGCCGTACCAGGTGTTCAGGATGACCTGCTCCCGGGAGGTGATGTTGAAGGCCACGCAGGTTTCGGAATTCAGGCCCAGCGCCTTGTAATCCTCCACCTTGGCCTTGGAGGCGTTGTACACCACGAAGTCCGGGGTGAAATTCTCCAGCTCCTCAGCGGAGGGCTGAATGAACATGTTCTTGATGAAGTGGGCCTGCCAGGCCACCTCCATAATGAACCGCACGGCCATACGGGTGTCGTGGTTGGCGCCGCAGAACGCGTCCACCACATACAGCGGCTTGCCGGACAGCTCTTTCAGGGCCAGGTCCTTGACGGTGTGCCAGACATCCTGGCTCATGGGGTGGTTATCGTTCTTGAACGCATCGGAGGTCCACCACACGGTATCCTTAGAATTCTCGTCCATCACGATGTACTTATCTTTGGGGGAGCGGCCGGTGTAGATGCCGGTCATCACGTTGACCGCGCCCAGCTCACTGACCTGCCCCTTCTCGTAGCCTTCCAGAGCGGGGTCGATCTCCGCAGTGTACAGCGCATCGTAAGAGGGATTGTGAATGATCTGATCGGTACCGGTGATGCCGTATTTGCTCAAATCAATCTGTGCCATAATCGAAAACCTCTTTCATAATTAAAGTAATACTCCGCCGGAGGGCGTTTCTGCGCCGACCGGCTTGGTATCCCAAATTTCGCAATCATATCTTACACGAATCCGCCGGGAAAATCAATACGGATTCTGAAAAATTTTTGTGAAGATTCCGGCAGATTGACAATCGGCTGACCGCGTGGTAAAATGCAGGGGCAGGCGGGCATGATGGAATTGGTAGACATGCAAGATTTAGGTTCTTGTGCTTTCGCGTTGGGGTTCGAGTCCCCATGCCCGCACCATAGACGGCAGGCGCACGCCTGCCGTCTTTTTATGGCGCGCAGGAAAAATCCCGAAAAATCTTAGGCAAGTTTAAGCTATGGGCGACTATCAGGTGGAAAAATAAGCCGTTGCAATCGGGCGGGGCTTCCGGTATAATACTCCTATTACAACGCATGCCGGGAGGGATCGGAAATGGCACAGGAAACCATGCACTTTGGCAGCCAGGAGATACAGGTGGCATTCGACTGCCGCACCCTGGGGTATACGGTGGAGGCGGCGGGGCACACCTGGCGCACGGCGGCGGGGTGCTGCCCCTGCATCGTGCCGGAAAGCGGCGGACCGTTGCGCTTTGCCGACGCGGATGTGGTGCGCCACGCGCCCTACGCCAGCGGCGTGGGCGAGGGCATCCTCTCCCGCTATGAATGGCACGGCGCCCAGGGGGCATTTTCCTTCGAGACGCTGGTGTGGGTGGAAACGGCGGCGCAGGCGCTGCATTTTGAGCTGATCCCGGGGGAGGGCGCGCTCCCGTTCCGGAGGATCCTGTGGCCGTCGCCCTTCGCCTTTGAAAGAGGCAGCCGGGACGCCTACACCGTCATGCCCGTGCTGCAGGGGCTGCTGATCCCCAATACCTGGGAAAATGCGGTGCAGGAGCTGCCGTTCCATGGCCAGTTCTGCTCCGCCGGGGCGTACATGCCCTGGTTCGGCCAGGTGGAGGCGGGGCACGGGTACCTCGCCATCTGCCAGACTCCCTGGGACGCCGGGTATGGCATCGACCATCCGGCGGGCGGGCCGTACACCCATGTGGGGGCGTATTTCCTGCCCAGCCTGGGGGCGCTTGCCTACCGCCGCAGCCTGCGCTATGTGTTCCTGGAGGGCTGCGATTACAACGACCTGTGCAAGGCGTACCGGGGCTACGCCATGGAGACGGGACTGCTGACCACCCTGCGGGAGAAGGCCGCCCGCAACCCACTGGTGGATCGGCTGATCGGCGCGGCCATCGTCCACAAGGGCATCAAGAAGCATATTTCGCCGGACTCCCGGTTTTACGACGCGATTCATCCGGAGAATAACGATCTGGTCATCCCGTTCCGGGCCCGCGCTGAAGAGATCCGGCGCTACCATGAGAAGGGCGTGAAGAAGCTCTACCTCCACCTGGATGGCTGGGGCGCGCCGGGGTACGACAACCGGCACCCGGATTATTTGCCCGCCTGCCCGGAGGCCGGGGGCTGGGAGGGCTTCCGGGCACTGTCGGACACCATACAAAGCTGCGGCTACCTGTTCGGCCTCCACGACCAGTACCGGGATTATTATCTGGACGCGGAAAGCTATGACCGGGAATTCGCCCTCCACGGGGCGGACGGCTCCGTATTTGAGATGGCGGTGTGGGCAGGCGGGCGGCAGAATTACCTGTGCGCCACCCAGGCACCCTACTATGTCCGGCGCAATTTTTCCCAGGTGCTGGCCCATGGTATCCGGCTGCAGGCCTCCTACCTGGATGTGTTTACCTGCAACGAGCCGGACGAATGCGCCCATCCCCGCCACCGCATGACCCGGAAGGAATGCCTGGAATACCGGGGCGCATGCTTCAGCTACCTGTGGTCCCAGGGGATCCTGCCCAGCAGTGAGGAATGCAGCGACTGGGCCATGCGGCAGCTGGTATTCTGCCATTACGGGCCGTACGATTTCATGCTCCAGCCGCCGGGGAGCCCCCGGCGGGGCATTCCGGTGCCGCTGTTCAACCTGGTGTACCACGACTGCATGATTCTGCCCTGGTTCATGGACCGGCAGGAGGAGGACTACATGCTCTACGCCCTGCTCAACGGCGGCGCGCCCTACCTGGACCGGGACGGCGCGTACCCGAATACGGACGGCGCGTTTGACAGCGAGGCGGAGAAACGGCTGGAGGAGGAGATCGCCCGGTGCGCCGTGGTCAGCGCCCTGCAGGAGCGGGTGGCCAAATGCGAGATGGTGCGCCACACCTTCCTGGACGGGACGTACACCCGGCAGCGGACACTGTTCTCGGACGGAACGACGGTAACCGTGGACCTGCGGACCGGGGAATACACCATCGGCGGGGCGGCGGAGATGTGAATCCCCCGCAAAATTCGGCTAACGGAATTTTCAAAAAAGTCCGTAGAAAATCCCTTGACAAATGGGATTTTTGCGGATAAAATAGAACATATCGAGCAGCGAGAGCATAAGTCCGGATCACCGGGTTTATGCTCTTTCATGTTGCCCGGAAAAATCAACCCCGGAGCTATGCGTTCCGGCTTTCATTTTGAGAAAGAGGCATTTTTATGAATGATAATTCCAATTCCTTTATGGAAAATTTGCCCATCGGTACGCTGATGCGCAAATTTTCCATTCCCTGCATCACCTCCCTGCTGGTGGCGGCGCTTTACAATATCGTTGACCAGATTTTCATTGCCAACGCCGCCTACCTAGGCTCCTACGGCAATGCCGCCAACACCGCCATCTTCCCCCTTACTGTAGTGGCCCTGGCCATTGCCGTCATGTTCGGCGATGGGTGCTGCACCTTCGTGTCCCTGAGCCTGGGCAGGAAAGAGGACGAGAGCGCCCACCGGGACATCGGTACATCCGTCATTGCCGTGATCGTGACCAGCCTGGTAGTCACCGCCCTGTACGCCATCTTCCAGGACCCCATCATCGCCATGTTTGGCGGTACCATCAACGACGAAACCTTCGCCCTGTCCAAGGAGTATTTTACCTGGATCACCGTGGGCATTCCCTTCTACATGTTCGGGCAAGCCCTGAATCCTATCATCCGCTCCGATGGTTCGCCAAAATTCGCCATGGCCTCCACTCTAGCCGGCGCTGTGGTGAACATCATTCTGGACCCAATTTTCATTTACGTGTGCCAATGGGGTATGATGGGCGCAGCTGTGGCCACCATTTTGGGACAGATTCTCACGGCAATCCTGTCCGCTTGGTATCTGTTCCACATGAAAGCCGTAAAAATCAGCAAATCCAGCTTCGCTTTCCACTTTAACCTGCTGAAGAAGTCCGTGCCTCTGGGCATCACCAGCCTTCTGAGCCAGATTTCCATCGTGGCCTCCATGGCCGCCGTGAACAACATGGTGCAGAAATATGCTGCCCTGGACCCGGTATTTTCCGACCCGGAGGTGTCCCACATCCCCATGGCTGTGCTTGGCATTGTGCTGAAATTCTTCCAGATTATGATTTCCGTAGTGGTGGGCCTGGCAGCCGGGTGCATCCCCATTGTGGGCTATAACATGGGAGCCAAGCGCAGTGACCGGGTGAAGGGTATTCTGACCCGGCTGATGATCTGCGAGGTTGCGGTAGGCGCAGTATTTCTGCTGATTGTGGAGTGCTTCCCCGCTGTACTGCTTGGCATTTTTGGTGCCGCCAACGAAAGCGAACTGTATACCGAGTTCGGTATATTTGCTTTCCGGGTGCATCTGAGCATGGTGATCCTGGGCTGCGTGAACAAGGCCAGCTTTATCTTCCTGCAGGCCCTGGGAAAGGCTGCCGCCTCCACCATACTGTCTCTGATTCGGGAAATCGCGTTTGGCGTGGGCTTTACCCTGGTGCTGCCCATGTTCTTTGGCCTGAACGGCGTGGTGTATTCCATGCCCGTCGCCGAAATCTGCACTTTCGTGATCGCCGCAATACTGCTGATGAAAACCTACCGCAGTTTGAACAGCGACACCCTAACCGCATAAACAAACACCGGATTTAATACCCAAAAATTCCAAACAAATAAGCCAGCTTTTCCGGAATTTTCCGGAAAAGCTGGCTTGATTTTTACTTTTGCGGTTATTTCAGCGTTTTGCTCTCCAAAATGCGGATGGCACGCTCCGCGGTGACGATCTCCTCCCGCACGGAGCGGATCTGCTCCTCCGCCTGGCGGTACTGGGACAGACGCCCCAGGGTCTGGGGGTCCTCGGTGGTCAGGAAGCCGCTGAAGAAGGCGGACGGCATGACGAACCGCTTCTCCCCGGTGGGGAAGGTGACGGTGATGGTGGCGCCCTCCTGGGCGGTGACCGCGCCGGAGCCGAAGGCCTTGTGGGTCACAGGGAGGCCGGTGACGCCGGTAAGCGCCAGGGCCTGCTGGTCGGCCTGCAGGGAGGAAATGGTCTGCTCACTGCTGCGGATACGCGCCCGATAGGCTTCAATTTTATTGTCCCGCAGGATCTCTGCGCGGGTCTTCTGCTTCGGCTGCGAAGCCTTCCCGGATGCTGCTTTTTTCATATATCCGCCTCCCTGCGGCACATGGCCGCCCGTCGTGTCCTGATTTCTGCGAAAAATACCAGAGAATCCCGGTATTTCCGCCCTTCTCTGCGATCTCATTATAGCATTTTTTACGGGAAAAGTCAAAGCGAAAATTTCGGGAAATTTCGCCCGGAACGGGCTCTCCGCGCATACCGGGCGGACAAGGCGCATAGGCTGTACCACCTGAAAATCGGAGGGATGCGGATATGAAACGGATCGCGATCATCCTCGCGCTGGCGCTGGCGGTGGGGTGCCTGGCCGGCGGCGCCCGGGGCGTGGAGCTGGAAACCGCGGGGAAAAGCGCAGTGCTGATGGACATGGCCACCGGCACGGTGCTATACGAGTACAACGCCCACGAGCAGCTGGCGCCTGCCAGCGTCACCAAGGTGATGACCATGCTGCTGATCATGGAGGCCATCGACTCCGGCAAAATCGGCTGGGATGACCCCGTCACCGTCTCCGAGGCCGCCGCGGCCAAGGGCGGCAGCCAGATCTACCTGAAGGTGGGGGAAACCATGTCCGTCACGGATATGGTCAAATCCATCGCCGTCAGCTCCGCCAACGACTGCGCCTGCGCTATGGCGGAGCACATCGCCGGGAGCGAATCGGCCTTTGTGGAGCAAATGAACGCCCGGGCAGCGGAGCTGGGCATGGAGGACACCCATTTCGTCAACTGTACCGGCCTGGACGACGACGACAGCGCCCGGGCGCACCTGACCTCCGCCTATGACATCGCCCTGATGTCCCGGGAGCTGATGCGCAACCATCCGGACATCCAGAAGTTCACCACCATCTGGATGGACACCGTCCGGGACGGCGCCTTCGGCCTGGCCAATACCAATAAGCTCATCCGCTTCTACCCCGGCGCCACAGGGCTGAAAACCGGCTTCACCTCCGCCGCCGGGTACTGCCTGTCCGCCACGGCGCAGCGGGACGGCCTGTCCCTAATCGCCGTGGTGATGGGGGCGCAGACATCCCAGGACCGGTTCTCCGCCTGCAAGGCCATGCTGGATTACGGCTTCGCCAATTACGCCCTGGTCACGCCGGAGCTGCCGTCCGACACCTCCGTGGCGGTGAAATTGGGGGCGGCGCCGGCGGTGACCGCGGTGCCGGCGGAGGAACTGCAACTGCTGATCGACAAATCCCAGCGGGACCAGGTGACCACGGAGCTGACGCTGGAGGACACGGTCACCGCCCCGGTGAGCACGGGCCAGCGGCTGGGGACGCTGACCATCCGCGCGGGGGAGCAGGTACTGTCCCAGGTGCCCATGGTCGCCCAGGCGGCGGTGCCCCGGCTGACGTGGGGGGAGCTGTTCCTGCGGGTGCTGCGCAGGATGGCCATGGCGCAGGGGTGATGCGGCCCTGCGGGGACAGGATATTGTGGAGGATGCGGGCAAAAAAGGGCTGGCGCAGTGGTGCGCCAGCCCAAAAAAGTATCCGGAAACGGGTCGCTCAGCCGCCGAACACGCTCAGCAGGAAGCCCGCGGCGATGGCGGAGCCGATCACGCCGGCCACGTTGGGGCCCATGGCGTGCATCAGCAGGAAATTGGAGGGATTGGCCTTCTGCCCTTCCTTGTTGGCCACACGGGCGGCCATGGGCACCGCGGACACGCCGGCGGAGCCGATCAGCGGATTGACCTTGCCCTTGGTGGCCCAGCACATGATCAGGCCGCCCAGCAGACCGCCGCAGGTGGACAGGATGAAGGCGCACACGCCCAGCACCACGATCAGCAGCGTCTGCGCGGTGAGGAAATTGGAGCCGACCATGGTGGCGCCCACTGCGGTGGACAGCAGGATGGTGACGATATTCATCAGCGCGTTCTGCACGGTGTCGCTGAGCCGGTCGGTGACGCCGCTCTCACGCAGCAGGTTGCCGAACATCAGGCAGCCGATCAGCGGGGCGGTATCCGGCAGCAGCAGCGCTACGAAAATGGTCACCACGATGGGGAAAATGATTTTTTCCGCCTTGGAAACGTTCCGGGTCTGCACCATTTTGATCTGCCGCTGCTTCGGCGTGGTCAGAAGCTTCATGAACGGCGGCTGGATCAGCGGGATCAGCGCCATGTAGGAGTACGCAGCCACGGCGATGGGTCCCAGCAGATGGGGCGCCAGCTGGCTGGTCAGGAAAATGGCGGTAGGGCCGTCCGCGCCGCCGATGATGCCGATGGCGGCAGCCTCCATCGCGGTGAAGAAGCCGGAGGCGGAGGCGGCGAAGAACGCGGCGAACACGCCCAGCTGGGCGGCCGCGCCCAGCAGCAGGCTCTTGGGATTGCTCAGCAGCGGGCCAAAATCGGTCATCGCGCCCACGCCCATGAAAATCAGGCAGGGGTACAGGCTGGTCTTCACGCCGATGTAGAAAATATCCAGCAGGCCGCCGTCGTGGAGGATGGTGCCGAAGCCGAGCTCCCCGGCCATGAAGGAATCCCACAGCTCCTGGTGATACAGCCCCGTGCCGGGCAGGTTGCTCAGCAGGCAGCCGAAAGCGATGCCCACCAGCAGCAGCGGCTCGAACTTTTTCACGATGCCCAGGTACAGCAGGCAGCAGGCAATGGCGATCATCGCCAGGTTCTGCCATCCGCCGTCCATAAAGCCGGAGGAGATGGCGGCAAAGCCGCTGTCATTCCACAGCTTTAAGAGAATTTCACCAATATTCATGGATTGCCCTCCTTACCCGAGGACGACCAGAGGAGCGCCGGTATCCACAGAGGAGCCTTTGTTCACCAGAACCTGGGTGACGGTGCCGTCGCTGGGGGCCAGGATCTCGTTTTCCATCTTCATTGCCTCCAGCACGCACAGCACGGTGCCGGATTTCACCGCCTGGCCGGCGGATACGTTGACCTTCAGGATGGTGCCGGGCATGGGAGCGGTCACCGGGGTGCCGGCGCCGGTCACCACCGGGGCGGCAGGGGCTGCGGGCGCGGCCGGTGCGGCAGCGGGCGCTGCGGCAGGGGCAGCCGCGGGTGCGGCCTGGGCGGGGGCAATGGCCTCGTACTCGTCCAGCAGCATGGCCTTACCGGCCTCGACCTCCACCTCATAGGTGCGGCCGTTCAGGGTCACTTTATATTTCATGATTATTTGACCTCCTTGATGGAAATGAAGCGCAGCTCATTGAGGGGCTTGCCCATTTTGTCTGCTACGATGGCCATAAGCATGGCAGCGGTTTTCGGCTCCACGTCATGGAGCTTCAGCTGGCCGGCGGCGCCGGGCGCCACAGGCGCGGGCTCCGGGGCCTTCTCGACCGGGGCAGGCGCCGGCTGGGGCATGGCCTGGGCAGCGGCGGCGGCAGACTTACGCCGTTCCGCGGCGACAAAGATTTTACCCATGATGATCACGACGATCATCAGCAGGATGATGCCGAAGAACACCACGCCGTATCCCAGCAGCGCCAGGAGGGCGGATTCCCCAACGGTATATTCGGATGCAAGAAGCGCCATAGTTCTGCCTCCTTACCCTTCCACGATGGTGTAGGTGACTTCATTTTCTTCCCGTTGCTTCCGCTCGTCGAAGAATTTCTCCGCCAGGTTGGGGAAGGCGATGTAGCTGAGCACGTCCTCATCGGAGCGGGCGATGCCCTCCAGCTTCTTCCGGGTGGGCTCCACGATGGGCTCCAGGGAGTCGGCGTAGCGGCCGGTCAGGGGCTGCTCGTCCCCCAGGATCTGCTTCTGGATCTCCGGGTCGATGGGCGCGGGGGTGCGGCCATATTCGCCGCGGCAGTAGGCCTTGATCTCCTTGGACACGGTCTTATAGCGCTGGCCGTCCAGCACGTTCCGCACGGCCTGGACGCCGACCATCTGGCTGGTGGGGGTGACAAGGGGCGGATAGCCCAGGTCCTTGCGGACCTTGGGGGTCTCCAGCAGCGCCTCGTCGAAGCGGTCCAGGGCGTTCATCTGCTTCAGCTGGCTCAGAAGGTTGCTGAGCATGCCGCCGGGCACCTGGTAGGTCAGGCACTGGGTGTCGGTGGCCATGGACTTGGGCATCATGGTGCCGTCGGCGATATAGCCGTCCCGCACGCCCTTGAAATAGTCCGCCATGGTCTTGGTGGCGGTGTCGTCCAGGTCCACCTGGTAGCCCAGCTGACGCAGGGCATAGGCCATGGTCTCGGTGGCGGGCTGGCTGGTGCCGCCGGAGAAGGGGGAGATGGCGGTGTCGATGATGTCCACGCCGGCTTCCACTGCCTTCAGGTAGGTCATGAAGGCCAGGCCGGTGGTTGAGTGGGTGTGCAGGTCGATGGGCAGGTCCACCGCATCCTTGATGGCGGAAACCAGGTCATAGGCCTCCTGCGGGCCCATAATTCCGGCCATGTCCTTGATGCAGATGGTGGAGGCGCCCATTTCCTTCAGCTCCTTGACCATCTTCACGTAGTTGGCGTGGGTATGGACGGGGGAGGTGGTGTAGGAGATGGTGCCGGAGGCAATGGCGCCGGCTTCGACGGTGGCCTCCATGGCGACCTTCAGGTTGTTCACGTCGTTCAGCGCGTCGAAAATACGGATCACGTCAATGCCGTTTTCCACCGCCTTGGCCACGAACAGCCTTACAAAATCATCGGGATAGTGGGAGTAGCCCAGCACATTCTGGCCCCGCAGCAGCATTTGCAGCTTGGTATTGGGCATGGCGGCGCGGATCTTGCGCAGGCGCTCCCAGGGGTCCTCGTGCAGATAGCGCAGGCACACATCGAAGGTGGCGCCGCCCCAGCACTCCGCCGCATAGTAGCCGGCCTTGTCAATGACAGGCAGCATCGGCTCGAACTTGTCGTAGGGCAGCCGGGTGGCGATGAGAGACTGGTTGGCGTCCCGCAGCACAGTCTCCACAAACTGAACTTTTCTAGCCATTATTTGTATTACCTCCAGAGATGGGATTGGAATAGAAAGGGCCCCGGAATGCCCGCCGCCCAGGGGAAATCTGCGGGCAGAACCGGCGGAAGCCCAAATTTGACCGAATATATCTTAGCACAAAATTGTCAGTATGTAAACCCATTTTTCCGGATTCCCGCCGGGGATGGGATAAGAAATTTTGATTTTTCACGGAGGTTGCCCCGCGGAGGGCAACTTCCGTTTCTTTTCGGGCTTGGGATGAAAGGGAGGATCGCCATGCAAGGAAAAAATTTACCCGGCGGACTGCGCCGACGCATCCGGGCGGGGAAGCTCACCCGGGAGGATGTGGCCCGCCGCCTGGCGGAGCTGGCCTTCGGGCAGGCCAATGACTGCGTAAAGCTGGTGATGGAGGACGCTGTGGGCACGGAGACGCTGGACCTGAGCCTGCTGACGGAGCTGAAGCGCAACGACAAGGGCACCGTGGAGCTGCGTCTGGTGGACAGGCTCCGGGCGCTGGAGATGCTGGCGGAGCTGGCAGGGGAAAACGGGGAGGACCTGGAGTCCTTCCTAGAGGCGCTGCAGGGCGGCGGTGAGGGAGAATGACCTACGCGGGCTTCTCCCCGAAGCAGAAAACCGTCCTGACCTGGTGGATGCCGGGCAGCGCCTACCGGGACCGGGAGGCCATCGTGTGCGACGGGGCGGTGCGCTCGGGGAAGACCCTGGCCATGGGGCTTTCCTTCTTCCTGTGGGCGATGACCTGCTTCGACGGGAAACGCTTCGGCGTGTGCGGCAAGACCATCGCGTCCCTGCGGCGGAACGTGCTGTCGGAGATCCTGCCCCGGCTGGAGGGGCTGGGCGGGAAATGGAAGGAGAAACGGTCGGAAAACCGGGTCACCGTCACGTTCCGGGGGCGGCGGAACGATTTCTACATCTTCGGCGGGCGGGACGAAAGCTCCGCCGCCCTGATCCAGGGCGTCACCTTCGCCGGGGTGCTGCTGGACGAGGTAGCGCTGATGCCCCGCAGCTTTGTGGAGCAGGCCTGCGCCCGCTGCTCCGTGCCCGGCAGCCGCCTGTGGTTCAACTGCAATCCCGCCGGTCCGGGGCACTGGTTCTACCGCAGCTGGATATTAGAGGCGGAGCGGCGGAACTGCCTGCACCTGCACTTCACCATGGCGGACAATCCCTCCCTGACGGAGCCGATCCGCCAGCGCTACCAGCGGCTGTATACCGGGGTGTTCTACCGCCGGTTCGTGCTGGGGCAGTGGGTGCAGGCGGAGGGGCGGGTGTACGATTTCTTCGGCCCGGATCTGGTGCGCCCGGTGCCGGAGGGGCCATGGGAGCAGTGGTACATCTCCTGCGACTATGGCACGGTGAACCCCACATCCATGGGGCTGTGGGGGCTGCAGGGCGGCGTGTGGTACCGGGTGGAGGAATTCTACTTCAACTCCCGGGTGCAGCAGCGGCAGATGACCGACGGGGAATACGCCGACGCCCTGGGGCGCCTGGCCGGGGACCGGCATTTGACCGCCGTGATCGTGGACCCCTCCGCCGCCAGCTTCCTGGAGACCCTGCGCCGGCGGGGCTACCCGGTGCGCAAGGCGGAAAATGACGTATTGTCCGGCATCCGGCTCACCTCCGACTGCCTGAAATCGGGGAAAATCGTCATCTGCGACAGCTGCGCCGACTGCCTGCGGGAGATGGACGAATATGTCTGGGACCTGCGCACCGGGGAAAAGGACCGGGTGAAGAAGGAAAACGACCACGCCATGGACGATATGCGCTATTTCGTGGCCACAGTGCTGGGGCGGCAGTCCGGCGGCTTTGCCGCCCGGGCGGTGGCGCGGCGGAAAGCATGAGGAAGGAGAAACGACATTGGCAAAAAAACGGAATCAGGCGGCGCTGGCGGCGAAGGCCTGCCAGCTGCGGGGGGACCGGGGGCACCCCTTTGGCACGCTGAAGGGCTTCATCCCCCTGGGCGCCGGTGAGGAGCGGGTCTATCAGCAGCTGCGGGAGGCCATCCCCGTGCTGGACGCGGCGGTGGGCAAGCTGGTGCGGCTGTCCGGCGGCTTCACGCCCCGCTGCCGGAGCCACGCGGCGCAGGCGCAGCTGGAGCAGTTCCTGAAAAGCGTGCCCTGCGGCCGGGGGCAGGTGGGGATCGACAGCTTCCTGTCCGGCTATATGGACAGCCTGCTGGTCTACGGCCGCTCCGTGGGGGAGATGGTGCTGCAGGGCGGGCGCCTGCGGGGGCTGTTCTGGGGCGACGTGACCCAGCTGCAAATGGAGGAGGCGGACAATCCCATGGAAACGGTGCTGTACGGCCCGGATGAAAATGGGCGGCTGCATCCCCTGCCCTATCAGAACCTGCTGCTGTTCACCACGCTGAATCCGGAGGCGGCGCATCCCTACGGCGTCAGCCTGTTCCGGGGAATGCCCTTCCTGGCGGACATCCTGATGAAAATCTACGCCTCCATCGGCACCAATTGGGAGCGGGCGGGCAACATCCGCTACAGCGTGGTGTGCCAGGGCGCGGAGGGCATGGACCCAGCCGCCGCCCAGGAGCGCAGCGGGCAGATCGCCCGGGAATGGAGCCGCGCCATGGAGGACGGGAAGAACGGCACGGTCCGGGATTTTGTGGCGGTGGGGGATGTGCAGATCCAGGCCATCGGCGCGGACGCGCCCATACTGGACTCCGAGGTGCCCGTGCGGCAGATCCTGGAGCAGCTGGTGGCGAAAACCGGCCTGCCGCCCTTCCTGCTGGGGCTGAGCTGGAGCACCACCGAGCGGATGAGCACCCAGCAGGCGGACATCCTGACCTCCGAGCTGTGGGCGCTGCGGCGCTCCGTGGAGCCGGTGGTGCGGAAAATCTGCCGCACCTACCTGGCGCTGGAGGGGCTGGACCCCCAGGTGGAGATCGCGTGGGACGACATCAGCCTGCAGGACATCACCGAGGAGGCGCAGGCGGAGCTTTACAAGGCGCAGGCGGAGAAATACCGCAGCGAAGCCAGAAAATGAAACGGAGGAACGGAACATGGAAATCAAGAAGGAGAGCCAGGTGGGCGCCAGCGGCGTGCCCACCCCGGCACAGCTGGAGGCCATCAACGCCCAGGCCCGCACCCGCCTGACGGCGCAGCAGGTGTATGTCTTCTCCCTGCGGCTGTGCGACGACCAGATCGACCGGGACGGGGAGCGGTTCGATACCGCCGCCCTGCCGGAGCTTGCCCGGCTGTTCCTGGGCAAAACCGGGATCCTGGACCACAAATGGACCAGCGACGGCCAGGTGGCCCGCATTTTCCAGACCCAGGTGGTGCAGGATGCGGGCGTCAGCTATATCAAGGCATGGGCGTACATCCGCCGGGGCGGCCAGGCGGAGGAGATCATCGCGGACATCGAGGCGGGCATCAAGAAGGAGGTTTCCGTGGGCTGCGCCATGGGGCGGGCGGTCTGCTCCATCTGCGGCGGCGATTACGGGACCTGCGGCCACCAGAAGGGCGAATGCTACGACGGGCAGATGTGCAGCGTGATCCTCAAAGAGCCGATGGACGCCTACGAATTTTCCTTCGTGGCGGTGCCCGCCCAGCGGGAGGCCGGCGTGATCAAGGGCATGGGGCGCGGCGCCCCGGCGCTGAAGGCGCTGGCGGAGGAATTCGGCGCGCAGGCGGAATACCGGGCGCTGGACGCGCTGGCCCAGGCCGGGCGCCAGTACGAGAAGCAGCTCCGCGACCAGGTGGTGCGGCTGTGCCTGGGGCTGGAGTTGGGCGTGGAGGAACCGGTGCTGCGGGCCATCACGGACAAGCTGGGGCACAGCGACCTGGAAAAGCTGCGGGACGCCCTGGACGCACGCCTGGCGGAGTCCCTGCCGGTCACACGCCAGCTCCTGCCGCCGCAGAGCCGGCGGGAGGATATGGAGATCGGATTTCTGATCTGATCGTTCTCAGGTTTTGCCGGGAAAACCCCGGAAGCCATAATTATTCAATCTAGGAGGAAACAAAAATGGGCTACGACAATCTGAAACTGGAAAAGGGCATGTATCGCCAGTCCGGCATGAGCTTCACCCAGGTGCTGGAATCCCTGGACCCCAGCGAGAACTACCGGGGCACGGCGCTGGAGGGCACGGACGCGTTCCAGCGGCAGCTGAAGCGCTTCGGCATCCGGGTGAAGGGCGCCGGCTCCTCCCCTGTGGAGAAATTTTTCCGCACCATGGATTCGGCGGTGCTGTTCCCGGAGTACATCGCCCGCTCCGTCCGCCAGGGCATGGAGGAAAACGATATCCTGCCCGCCATCACCGCTACCACCACGGTGATCGACTCCCTGGACTACCGCTCCATCTACTCCAACCCCACGGACGCGGACAAGGCGCTGCAGGACGTGGCGGAGGGCGAGGAGATCCCCACCACCGAAGTGTCCACCAAGGAGCACCTGATCTCCCTGAGCAAGCGTGGCAGGATGCTGGTGGCAAGCTACGAGGCGCTGCGCTTCCAGAAGCTGGACCTGTTCGGCGTGATGCTCCGGCAGATCGGCGCGTATATCCAGAAGCAACAGCTGGCGGACGCGGTGAATGTGCTGATCAGCGGCGACGGCAACGAGAATGCCGCCGTGCAGTACACCGTGGGCACCAGCCCCATCTCCGGCACCGTGGGGACCCTGGAATATGGCCAGATGGTGGAATTCTGGGGGCAGTTTGACCCGTACACCATGAATACCCTGCTCTGCTCCACCGCCACCATGACGCAGATGCTGAAGATCCCCGAGCTGCAGAACCCCCTGACCGGGCTGAATTTCCAGGGCACCGGCAAGCTGACCACCCCCCTGGGCGCCCATCTGCACCGCACCAGCGCCGTGGCCGACGGGGTCATCATCGGCCTGGACAGCCGCTACGCGCTGGAGCAGGTGCGCGCCGGGGACGTGCTGGTGGAGTATGACAAGCTCATCGACCGGCAGCTGGAGCGCGCCGCCATCACCGCCATCGCCGGATTCGGCAAAATCTGCGACGGCGCCGCCGCGGTCCTGAACGTATGACGCTGACGGAGCAGATTTACGCCCAGGCGCTGGTGCTGGCCCAGGACCTGGAGGAGGAGAAAACCGCGCTGCTGGAGGTGCTTTGCCGGGCATCGGAGAACGCCCTGCGGCGGAAGCTGCGCCCGGGTGTCGCGCCGGAGGACTGCAAGGCGGATTTCATCGCCGCCGCCAGCCTGTACGCCCTGGCGGCGCTGTCGGACACGGATGAGGTGGGCCAGATGGCGCAGATCCAGCTGGGCGACCTGACCCTCCGGCGCAGCAGCCCCAACGCGGCGGCCTGCTGCCTGCGCTACCAGGCGGAGATGCTGATGCTGCCCTATGTGCGGGACGGGTTCTCCTTTATGGGGGTGTGAGGATGAAGGCGCTGGTGGACAGCATCCTCACCCGCTACGGCACGGCCATCACCGTCCGCCGGGTGACGGGGGATTTCACCGTCCGGGGCTGCGTCCAGCATACCGGCTCGCTGAGCCGGATGAATATGCAGATCGTCCAGTCCCCGGTGGGGCAGATCCCCTGGAGCCAGTACACCATGCTGCTCCCGGCGGAGCCGCTGCTGGTGGAGGGGGATATTTTCTATGTGGGCGAGACCTGGTACACGGTCCGCCGGGTGGAGCCGGTGTACTGCCGGGATACGCTGGTGGGGTGCTGGGGCATCTGTGAACGCAGAGGGGAGGCAGACAATTGGGGCTATCCATCGTAGATGAGGTGATCCAGACCCTGCAGGACGGCGGTGTGCGCGCCGCGCGGGCGTATCCTGCGGAGCGGATGATGGCCATCCAGACCCCTGTGGCGGCGGTGAGCCTGCAGCAGATGGACCAGGGCACCGGCGAGATCACCGTGCGGGTGGACATCGTGGCCGCCTATAACATCAGCGGGGAGCGCTGCGAGAAGACGGCACTGCTGGCCTGCCAGGTGCTGGCGGAGGCGGGCGCGGTGTGCCGCCAGGAGGCCTATGAATTCGACGGCGAGATGAATATGTGCCGCATCCCGGTGCTGGCCGTGTACTATGGCCAGGCGCTGCCGGATTCCTGGACGGCGGTGACCGTGCCGGAGCCGTCCACCTTCACCGTGACGCTGGCGGGGAACACGCTGGAGTACGCGGTGGGCTTCACCGCGGAGCAGGACGAGCGGGACAGCATCACCGCCCAGACGGATTCCGACGGCGCGCCGGTATACTCCATCAGCAATGCCTACTGGTACTGCACGGTGGAGGAATATTTCCCCACCGGCGTCACCGAGCCTGCGGAGATCTCGGGCAGCTGCACGGCGGTGCTGACCCGGGACGGCATGACGGATACCTTCACCGGCTGCGTGCTGACCGAGCGCAAACGGGTGACGGACGGGGACGGCACCCGGCAGTACCGCACGTTCCGCGCCGCGGCGCGAACGGCGGGCTGAGGACATTTCAGGGGAGGGCGGATGCCCTCCCCTTTTTTGCTTTTGCCGAAAAAAATCAGGGAGGGGAAATCCCCTCCCTGAGTATGTGTGACGGGCTCAGCTCTGCTGGAGCTGCTGCTTGTCGTATTGCAGGGTGTACAGCTGGTAGTACCGGCCCTTCAGGTGGAGCAGCTGCTGGTGGCTGCCCTGCTCCAGGATCTGCCCATGGGACAGCAGGATGATATTGTCCGAGTGCTGGATGGTGGAAAGCCGGTGGGCGACGATGAGCATGGTGCCGATGTTCTTCATCTTCTCCAGGGAGTCCTGGATCAGCACCTCTGTCTCCGTGTCGATATTGGCGGTGGCCTCGTCCAGGATCATCACCGAAGGCTTATGGATGATCGTCCGGGCGAAGCTGAGCAGCTGCCGCTGCCCGGCGGAGAAATTGTTGCCCCGCTCCCGAACCACCTCGTCCAGGCCGTTGTCCAGCCGGTTGATGAAGGTATCGGCGTTGACGTAGCGGCAGGCCTCCATGACCTCCTCGTCGGAAACGCCCTCCATGCGCAGCAGGATATTGCTGCGGATGTCCCCGGAGAACAGGAACACATCCTGGAGCATCTGGCCGAAATGCCGCCGCAGGGAGGCAATCTTGATCTTCTTTATGTCAATGCCGTCGATCAGGATCTGCCCCTTCTGGATGTCGTAATTCCGGCAGATCAGGCTGAGGATGGTGGTCTTGCCGGAGCCGGTGGCGCCGACAAATGCCACGGTCTGCTTGGGCAGCACATGGAACGATACGCCCTTGAGCACCCATTCGCCGGGCTTGTAGGCGAACCACACGTCCCGGAACTCGATTTCCCCCTGGATCTCGTCCAGGTCCATGGCGTCCGGCTCGTCCTGGATCTCCGGGACCATGTCCATGATCAGGAAAATCTTCTCCGCGGAGGCGAAGGACTGCTCCAGCATATCAAATTGCTCCGCCAGGGTCTGGATGGGGTTGAAGAATTTGGAGATGTACATGTAGAACGCCACCACGATCTCACTGGTGATGGTCTGCCCCAGGAAGGTGGTATCCTGGATATAGCCCTTGCAGCCGATGTAGAACAGGAACAGGTTCGATGTGACGAACAGCATATACACCATTGGGCGGAAAATGCCGAATACGAAGGTCCGGCTGAACTTGGCCCGCTCCAGCTTCTTGCTGCGCACCAGGAAATCCGACATCCGCCGGCCCTCCTGGTTGAAGATCTGGGTGATCTTCATGCCGGAAAGGTTCTCGGACAGGAAGGTGTTCACGTCCGTCCGGGTGTTGTTCACGCTGCGGTGGACGTGCCGGGAGAATTTCTGGAATACCAGGGTGAAGATCACCAAAAACGGCACGAAGCACAGCACCATCAGCGTCAGGGCATAGTTGAGCATCAGCATGGCGATCAGCACGCCTATGATCACCAGGGAATTTTTCACCAGCGTCACCAGGATGTTGGTGAACAGGTAGCTGATGGCGTTGGGGTCGTTGCTGACCCGGGTGACCAGCTTGCCCACGGGGATATTGTTCAGCTGCTCGTGGGAGAGGCTCTCGATGTGGGTGAAGGTGTCCAGCCGGAGCTGGGACAGGATCTTCTGGCCGATTTTCTGCAGGAGCAGGGTCTGGAAATAGGTGCAGACCATGGAAACCACCAGCATTCCGCCGTAAAGCGCCACCAGGGAGAAAAGCTGACTCAGCTCGAAGCTGGCCTTGATGGTCCCCTGGATCTCCGCGATGATCAGCGGCGACGCCACGTCATAGACGATGGACACCAGCATGATGGCGAAAATCAGGGCGAACTGCTTCTTATAAGGTGCGGCGTAGCGCAGGAGCCGGCGGATGATCTCGCTGTCGGTCATGCGGCGCTCGCTGGTATCGTTCTTCGTGCGCTGGCGCAGCACAAAGTAGGCCGCCAGGAACAGGATGGTGAATACACCGATCACGGCTCCCGGGATCAGAAGCGGAAGATACTCATCCATTGTGCTGGCCTCCTTCCTCCTCCAGGCGCTGCAGGTCTACCATCTTGCGGTAGTCCCGGTTGGTTTCGTACAGGTTTTCGTGGGTGCCGAAGGCGGCCACGGCGCCATCCTCGATGAACAGGATTTTATCCATCTGCTCGATGGTGGAAATGCGGTGGGCGATGAGGATGGTGGTCTTGCCCGCCCGGGTGGCGCGCAGATTGTCCAGGATGGCCCGCTCCGTCTGGGTGTCCACGGCGGAAACGGAATCGTCCAGGATCAGGATGGGGGAATCCTTCATCAGCGCCCGGGCGATGGAGATGCGCTGCTTCTGCCCGCCGGACACGGTCACGCCCCGCTCGCCCAGGACGGTCTGGTAGCCATGCTGGAATTCCCGGATATTGCTGTGGACGTCCGCCAGCTCCGCCGCCCGCACCACAGCGCCGCTGTCCCGCTGGGAGATGCCGAAGGAAATGTTGTTCTCGATGGTGTCGGAGAACAGGAAGTTATCCTGGGGCACGTAGGCGCAGCCGTCCCGCACGGAGCGGATGGACACGCTGTTCACGTCCTGGTCGTCGATGAAGATGGTGCCGTCCGGCACGTTGTACGTGCGCAGGATCAGGTCCACCAATGTGGTCTTGCCGGAGCCGGTTTTCCCCACCAGGCCGATATTTTCCCCGGCCTGGACGGTGAAGGACACGTCCCGCAGGGAGTCAAATTCCCCGTCGGGGTAGCGGAAGGTCAGGTGCCGGAACTCGATCTTGCCCTGGATATTTTCCAGGTCGGTGACGCCCTCCCGGTCCTTCACGTCCACCGGCGCGTCCAGCAGCTCGCTGATCCGCTTCAGGGAGGCCTTGCCCCGGGAGGTCATGTCGATCAGCTCGGAGATGGCCATGATCGGCCAGATGATGGCGTTGAAATAGCCGATGAACTCCATCAGCTGCCCGGCGTTGAAGGTGCCGGTGTACACCAGATAGCCGCCGTAGCCCAGGATGATGCACATGACGCTTTCCACGAATGTGGTCACCAGGATGCGCAGCAGCACGGAGGACTTGGTGTAGTCCACGTTGGCCACCTCATTCTCCCGGTTCAGCTTTTCAAATGCCATCAGCTCCTTGGCCTCCTTCACGAAGGCCTTGATCACCGCGATGCCGGAGAAGCTCTCCTGGGAGAAGTCGGACAGCTGGGAGAAGCACTCCTGCCGGTACTCCCACTTCCGGGTCATGTACTTGCCCACGATGGTGGCGCTGGCGAACAGCAGCGCCATGGGGATCAGGGACAGGACGGTGAGCAGGTGGCTCATCCGCCACATTTTGCTCACAGCCAGGGAGCCGAGGATCAGCGCGTCAAAAAACTGCATGAAGCCCCAGCCGTAGCACTCCTGCACCGTGTCCAGGTCGTTGGTGAACAGGCTCATCAGGTTGCCCACCTTGTTCACCTGGTAATATTCCCGGCTGAGCTGCTCGGCGTGGGCAAACATCTGGTCCCGCAGGTTGGTCTCCACCCGGATGGCGGCGCCGAAGATGGTCACCCGCCAGGTGAACCGGCAGAACACGATGGCCAGGATGATCTTCACCATGGGCATGCAGATGGAATCCAGCAGGAAATCCATGTCGAAGGTGTGCATCACGCCGTCCTTCTCCACGACGCCGTTATTCAGCCCGTTGATCACCATCTGGTACAGCTCCGGGATCTCCAGCTGCAGGTAATCCACGCCGGTCAGCGCCGCCAGGCCGATCAGCAGCAGCCAGGCGTACCGCAGATAATAACGGTTGATATATTTGCCGAATATCATTTCTTATCTCCTTCTTCACAAAACTGCGGGTATTATAGCACATCTGTTTTTATTTGGCAATAACCGGAAGAACGCTGAAACAAGATTCTTTTTCTCACTTTTTTACAAAAATATATAATATTTGATTGATTCCTAAAGGAAAGTATGTTACAATTGCCCCACAGAGGCCGCAGATTCCCCGGGCGGCGGCAGATTTGAACGTAAAGGAGCGGTTATCATGAAGAAAAAATGGGTTTCCCTGCTTCTGGTCCTGGCAGTCGCGCTGACCTTGTTCGGCTGCGACAGCGGAACGCCGGCGGAATCCTCCCAGCCCAGCGATACCACGGGCGGCGCCGCGGAGGCGACCCCCATCAGCATTGACAAGAGCCTGCTCGGCAACCCCATCGCCGGATTTGATGGGGACGGGGAGCTGGCCTACGGCGGCGATCCCTCCGTCCTGGTGGTGGACGACACCGTGTACCTGTACGTCGGGCACGACACCTCCACCACCGACGCCTATGTCATGCCGGAGTACCTGTGCTATTCCACCACGGACCTGGTCACCTGGAATTATGAAGGCGTGGTGCTGTCCACATCGGACGTCAGCTGGGCGGACAACAATTCCGCCTGGGCCGGCCAGGTCGCCCGGCACTACGACGCGGAATCCGGCCAGGATATGTACTACTTCTATTACTGCTCCTGGAACTCCCAGGACGGCGGCAGGCAGTCCATCGGCGTCGCCGTGTCCGACAGCCCCACCGGCACCTTCGTGGACATCGGCTCTGCGCTGATCATGGGCTCGTTCACCACGGACGAGACTTCCACCTGGAACGACATCGACCCCACGCTGTGGATCGAAACGGACGACAGCGGCGAGGAGCACCGCTACCTGGCCTGGGGCAACTCCAAGCTGTACATGTGCGAGCTGAACGAGGACATGGTCTCCGTCAAGGATATCGACGGGGACGGCCAGGTCACCTTCGGCACGGATGTGGTCAGCCAGAAGCTGCCCTCCGTCTACACCGAGGGCCCCTACCTGTACCGCCGGCAGGATGAAAACGGCAATTATTACGGCGACTATTACCTCTTCTACGCCAGCTCCTGGCGGGAATATCTGGCCTACAGCACCTGTGACGACCTGATGGAGGGGGACTGGATCTACGGCGACCAGGTCATGTATCCCACCGCCACCTCCAATACCAACCACCCCGCCGTGTTCGATTTCCAGGGCAATACCTATATGATCTATCACAACGGCTCCCTGGACGGCGGCAGCGGCTACCGCAGAGTGGCCTGCATTGAGCAGATCGAGTTCGAGAGCGACGGAACCGTCACCTACATCCAGGAGACGGCCACCGGCGTCAGCGGCACCTACTCCACCATCACCAGCCTGAACGGCGACGCTCTGGCCCACGCCGCCTTCAATAACAGCGCCAGCGATACCGCGTACCCCTACACGGACATCGCCCTGGGCAGCGGCCTGGAGAAGACCTCTGAGGAGGATACCTGGTGGGAGATCGTCCCCGGCAAGGCGGACACGGAGAACGAATATTATGTGTCCCTGGAGTCGTACAATAAGGCCGGCCTGTACATCACCTGCGGGGATGGCACGGTGGTCCTGTGCCAGAACCACGACAGCACCATGGCGGAGCTTCAGACCTTCCAGACCTGCACCGGCCTGGCGGGGGAGGGTGTTTCCTTTGAATCCGTGACCTACCCGGGCATGTACCTGACGCTGTCCGGCGGCGCCGCCACCCTGACCGACGGCTCCGACACGGCCGCCTGCACCTTCCAGATTGCCGCCGTCCCCACGGAATAAGCGGCCGCATCCGTGCCGTTCGGAAAAATATTTGTGCTGCCTCCACCCCGGAGGCAGCACATTTTTGCACCGCATCGGCCAAATTTGGTGGCCGCATGCATCCGCCACCCACCCCGTAGGGCCGTGTGCCCACACACGGCCAGCGACCAGGCCGGATTTTGGCAACCTCCTACAGAGATCGGGGGCGAAGTGATTGCAAACGCCGAAACGGAAAAAACCAGGGAGGGGCGTGCCCCTCCCTGGCTGGATCGGAGAAAACGGTGGCCGTTTTCCCAATGGAACCGGAATTTACAGGAGTATTTCGTACTTTTCTACGTCAATAATGGCGTTTCCGTCGGCCACGAAGCTGATGCCGTCGGCGGTCAGGGGCGTGTACAGCACACTGCTGAGCACCTGCTCCCCATCGTTGACGAAAATCTCGGCGCTGAACCGATCCAGCAGGATCCGCAGCTTTACGCAGCCGTCCTGGTTCCGCACCTGGCATTTGCGCCGGTGGTTGTAATCCCGGTTGTAGCCGGAATGGTCCCGGTTCAGGTGCACCTCGGAGCCCTGGGGGCGGTAGGAAATGGATGTGTAATGCTGGCTGCCCAGGGCAAACTTGATGCGGAACAGGCTGTAGCTGTCCTCCCCCTGGGGGCGGATGTTCACGGTCAGGTCGATCGTCCTGCCGTAGACCCCCTGCAGGGTGGTCTCCTCGTGGATACGCACGCCGGAGTAGGACACCTTCCGCCCCCACAGCGCCTCGATCTCCCGGACGGGGGTCTGGATCAGGCGCCCGTCCTTCAGGTGCAGCTCCCGGGGCAGGGTCATCTGGCCGAACCATTTCTGGTCCGTGGGCTGGCCGCCCAGGGCGTCCCAGTTCTGCATCCAGGCCACCATGATCCGGCGGCCGTCCGGCGCCAGGGTCGTCTGCGCGGCGTAGAAATCCAGGCCGTGATCCACGGCGCTGATGCTTTCCCGGCTGAACCGGCACGCCTGCGCGTCATAGCTGCCCACGATGCAGGCGGTGTTATTGCCGTTGTGGAACTCGGTGCCCAGGGAGCTCATATCCTGGGGATTGACCATCAGGATGTATTTGCCGTCCAGGGGGAAGAAGTCCGGGCACTCCCACATCCGCCCGTATTCGTTATAGCTGCGGTCCAGGATGGATTCCAGCTTCCAGGCCGTGCCGTCCGGGCTGGAGAATAGCAGGATGGCGCCGCTGCCGTCACTGGTGCGGTTGGCCACCACGCAGCGCAGGCTGCCGTCCGGCTCCACCCAAAGCTTGGGGTCCCGGAAATCCGCCCGGCTGAACTCCGCCGGGAGGGTGCTGCCGTCGATCACCGGATTTTTGCTGTATTTTTCATAGTTCCGCCCATCGCCGAAGGCCAGGCACTGGTTCTGGATGTCCACATCCAGCCCGTCCGGCCCTTTGGTGCGCAGGACGCCGGTGTACATCAGCAGGTGCCGCCCGTCCGGCAGCGTGACCGCGGAGCCGGAGAAGCACCCGGAGCGGTCCGCCGGGGAATCCGGCGCCAGGGCGGCGGGCAGATAGGTCCAGTGCAGCAGGTCACTGCTGACCGCGTGCCCCCAGTGCATCGGCCCCCACTGGTTGCTGTAGGGATGGTACTGGTAAAACAGGTGGTACTGCCCCTGGTAGAAGCAGAAGCCGTTGGGGTCGTTCATCCACCCCACCATGGGGGTCAGGTGATACGCCGGGCGCTCCTGGGGGGAAATGAAGGCGGCATATTTGGATTCATAGGCGCGGGCTTGTTCCAGTGTATAGGAATGCATGGAATTTCCTCCGTTTGGGTGTGATAATGGAATGATAGGAAAAGGACGGCAGCCCCACAATCGGCAGGGGACTGCCGCCCTCCTTTAAATTGCGGGATTACTGCTGGGCGTAGCGGTCATAGGCGGCCTGGTAGACCTCCAGCAGCTGGTTCATGCCGCAGCTGTCGATCAGGCGCTGGACGTAAGCGTCCCACTCCTCGTCGGTGGGGCCGCCGTCCTTCAGCCACAGGGCCTCCTGCTCAGCCACCAGGCTCTCGAAGTCGGCGCGGTAGCGGTCGATGACGTCCAGCTCATCGGCGGTGAACACGCAGTCGATGGGATAGGTGGTCAGGCTGTCCACATAGGGGACGACCCAGCTGTCGTTCAGGTCCTGGAGCCGCTCGATCGCCCGGTCCTCCATGTAGAAGTACTCGCTGTAGTACTCGCTGAGGATCAGCTTCGGGCCATAGACCTCGTACACGCCCTTCAGCTCGCCGGCGCTCTTGCCGTACAGCTCCTTGGACTCCTCATCGGTGATGGACAGCCACATGCCGTTCTCGTCCTGCTCGGTGAAGTACACGCCGATGGGGCCGTACTGCAGCTGCATGACGATCTCGCCGTCGTACCACTGGTCGTAGAACCGCAGCAGGGCTTCCGGATTGCCGCAGGCGCTGGTGATGTTCAGGTTGCCGGAGTTGACGGCGCCGCCGTCACGGACGGTGACATTGTAGGTGCCGTCCGGGCCCTCCAGCACGGGAAGGAACACGTAATCGTCGGCCTTGTCGCCCATAATCTCCTCGATGTACCACCAGGTCGTCACGCCGACCTGACCCTGGGAGCATTTGGCGATCAGCTGGCTGGTGGACTGGGAGAACATCTCGATGTCCATCAGGCCCTCGGAATACCACTTGTTGAAATAGGTCACCGCATCCCGGTAGCCGTCGCGGACGCAGACGAATTCCACCGTGCCGTCGTCATTGAGGACCAGGTCGTTGCACACGTCATTGGGCCAGTTGGTGAAGCCGAAGCCGGCGTAGAAGATGTTCTGGCCCCAGCACCACTGGTCAAAGCCGGTGGACATGGGGATGGTGGAGCCGGCGGCGTTGCCATAGTAGGTGGCGGACATGTCGTTCTCCTGGAAGGCCTTCAGGCACTCGTACAGCTCATCCAGGGTGGTGGGGATCTCCAGGCCCAGGTAGTCCAGCCATGCCTTGTTGATCATGGAGAACTGGGGGATGGTGTAAATGCTGTAGTCCTCCTCCAGGCCGATGCCGGCGGTGCCCATCTGCTCCGCGGCGGGCAGGCCGTAGATGCAGCCGTCAGCCATGGTGATGGCTGCGCGGATGTCCGGGTGCTCCTCCAGGATCTTGGTCAGGTTGGGCATAACGTCCTCGTTGATGTAGGGGGTCAGGTCGATGAACACGCCATCCGCGCCGTAGGTGGAGATGTCGTAGTTGCTGAAGCCTACGCCCTGGAAGGCGTCCGGCAGCTGGTCACCGGCAATGCGGATGTTGACCTGCTCGGACAGGGAGTCGGACATGGTGTCCCACTCGATGGTGATGCCTACGTTCTCGGCCAGCTGGTTCAGGACCTCGTTGGAGTCGTAGCCGCCGGACAGTGCGGACATGCCGCCCATGATGTAGAAATCGGTTTGGCTCTCGTCCTTCTCCTCCTTGTTGCTGCCGCAGGCGGCCAGGACGGAGGCCATCATGCCCAGGCAAAGCACCAGGCACAGGATACGGGTAATGCTTTTCTTCATTGTAATAGCTCCTTTCGGGGATTGGGCGGGATCAGCCCTTGACTGCGCCGGACATGAAGCCCTGCTCAAAATATTTCTGCACGAAGGGGTAAATCACCAGCATCGGCGCGGCCGCCACGATGATGGAAGCGAACTTGATCATCTCGGTGACCTTATTCAGCTCCGCGTAGCCGCCGGAAACGGTGCTGGACTGGCTGGCGGAGACCTCGCTGCGGATCAGGATGTTCCGCAGAACCAGGGGCAGAGGCGCCTGCTTGCTGTTCAGGTAGATCAGGGCGGTGAACCAGTCGTTCCAGTAGGCCACCATGCTGAATACCACCATCACCGCCATGATGGAGCGGCTCAGGGGCACCACGATCCGGATAAAGGTGGTGAAATGGTTCGCGCCGTCGATTTCCGCGGCCTCGATCAATTCGTGGGGGATGCTGTTCTCAAAGAAGTTCCGCACGATGATCACGTTGCCCATGGCCACGCCGCCGGGGAGGAACAGTGCCCACATATTCTCCAGCAGGCCGGTCTCCTTGACTACCAGGTAGGTGGGGACCATGCCGCCGCCGAAGTACATGGTGATGATGAAGAAGATGCTGATCCACTTCCGGCCGGGCAGGGAACGCCGGCTCAGGGGGTAGGCGGTGATGTAAACCATCACCACGGAGAAGATGGTGCCCACCACGGTGTACTTGATGGAGTTCCAGTAGCCGGTGAGGATCTTCTCCTCCGCGAACACGGAAACGTAGCCCTGGAGGGTGAACTGGCTGGGCAGCAGGAAGGTCTTGCCCGCATACACATCGTAGGGGTCAGATACCGAGGCGATCAGCACGTAGTACAGCGGGTACGCCACCACCAGCATGACCAGGGTACACAGGACCACCAGTACGGCGTCGCTGGCCTTATCGGAAAGGCCGGTCAATTTTCCTTTTCTCATAGATCCATCCTCCTTACACAAAGCTGACGTCGGCAGCCTTCTTGGAGATCTTGTTCACGATGATCAGAAGGATGATGTTGATGACCGTGTTGAACAGACCCACAGCGGTGGAGTAGCTGTACTTGGCGTTGACAATGCCCTGCTCATACACATACACGGCGATGACATCGGAGGTTGCCTTGTTCAGATCGGTCTGCAGAAGCATGACCTTCTCGAAGCCGACGCTCATCAGGCTGCCGGCGCTCATGATCAGCTGCAGCACGATCATGGGGACCAGCTGGGGCAGGTCGATGTTCCAGATGCGCTGGAACAGGGACGCACCGTCGATCTTCGCCGCCTCGTACAGGCCCGGGTCCACCGTGGACAGGGTCGCCAGGTAGATGATGGTGCCCCAGCCGGCCTCCTGCCAGATGCCGGAGGCAATGTAGATGGTGCGGAAGGCGCTGCTTTCCGACAGGAAGTCAATGGTGGTGCCCGCCAGCAGGTTGATCAGGCCGCCGTTGGGGCTGAGGAAGATGCGGATCATGCCGCAAACGACCATGATGGAAATGAAGTGGGGCGCATACAGCACGGTCTGGACCACCCGCTTGTACCGCTTGAAGCGGAGCTGGTTGATGGCCAGCGACAGGATGATCGGCACCGGGAAGCTCCACAGAAGGCTGAACAGGCTCAGCAGCACCGTGTTGCGGATCATCCGGCTGAAGGTCGGGGCGGTGAAGAGCCGCTCGAACCATTGCCAGCCGACCCATTTACTGCCGGAGAAGCCCTGGCTGGCCTTGTAATCCCGGAACGCGATCTGGATGCCGTACATGGGGATGTACTTGTAGATGATGGTCAGTACGACGGGGATCAGTAGCATTACATAAAGCTGCCAATTCTCCAGGACCCGCTTGCCGATGGATTTGCCCTTGGGCGTGCTTGCTGCGACCTGCAGGGATTTTGCTTTGTTCACGCGGGATTCCCTCCTTTATAAGATTTTGGGGAAACGCTGCGGGGGCTCCCCCCGCGGCGGCGTCCGGCAGCCCGCGTATGGGCCGGGTCACCAACCTGTGCCCGGAGCTGTCAGACAGGGTGAAACGTTACATCTTCAATCGCAAAAACCATAGCACAGTTTTCAGACTAAGTCAACCTGAAATTTACGGAAAATTCATTGTTTTTTGACTTTTCTTATAATTTGCACAAATTCCGATGAGAAAATTTGTGCAGGAAATCCACCCTTTCCGTGAAATCATTTCATGAAATCCACTTTACAAATCCATTTTTGTCCGGTATAATAAGGAAAAACGTCGGAAACCGCATTTTTTCACTTTACAGATTGAGGTATTTGCCATGGCAAAACAGAATTCCGCTCCCACCATGAAGGACGTCGCCCGGGAGGCTGGCGTCGCTCTGGGCACCGTTTCAAAGGTCGTGAACGGCATCCCTGTGGGCGAAAGCTACCGGGTCCGGGTCGAGGCGGCGGTGGAGAAGCTCAACTACCGCATCAACAGCTACGCCAAGGGGCTGAAAAGCAGCCAGACCTTCAACATCGCCGTGATGGTGCCCAATCTGGTCAGCCCGTTTTTCTGCAAGCTGGTCAACTGCATCCACAGAAGCCTGGCCCAGCGGGGCTACCGGATGATGCTCTGCGCCACGGATTACGACCCGGCGCAGGAGCAGACCTATGTGATCATGGCCGAGCAGCAGAAGGTGGACGGCATCATCTGCCTGTCCTACAATCCCGGGCTGCAGGTTTCCGAGGGCGTCCCATTCGTATCCATCGACCGCTGCTTCGAGGGGCGGATCCCCTGCGTCGCCAGCGACAATTACGGCGGCGGCGTGCTGGCTGCCCGGACGCTGGCGGCGGGCGGCTGCCGGAGCCTGGCGTTCCTGCGGGTGGGCTCCCGGCTCACCAACGAGCCGAACAAGCGGAAGGACGGCTTCATCAACGCCTGCGAAAATCTGGAGATCCCCTACACATTGAAAATCGTGGACGACGGCACGCCCTACGAGGCCTTCGAGGAATTCCTGCAGGCGCATTTCCACCAGGGCGCGCTGGATTTTGACGGCATCTTCTGCGTGACCGACGCGCTGGCCTACCAGATCATCTGCTCCCTGCGGGCGATGGGCCTGCGGGTGCCGGAGGATGTGCAGGTCATCGGCTACGACGGCATCCGCCAGTTCGGCGACCTGGATTACACCTGCTCCACCATCGTCCAGCCGGTGGAGGAGATGGCGGAGACCTGCGTGGAGATGGTGCTGGATACGGAGAATCCCAAGGCGCCCTCCCTGGTGTGCCTGCCGGTGCATTACGCCTACGGCGGCACGACGAAGGCATGACCATGGAGCAGCGGGAATACACCCGGTGGGAGAAATTCTCCAACTGGTTCTACTATAATAAATGGTGGCTGCTGATCGGGGCCATTGTACTATATGTGGTCGGCTCCATGCTCTGGAATGTCCTGGGCATCGGCCAGACCCAGCCGGACTACTGCGTGGCCTATGTGGGGCGGAACCAGCTGCCGGAGGACTGCGTCAGCGCGCTGCAGACGGCGCTGGCCGCCCTGGGGGAGGATGTGAACGGCGATGGCACCGTTTCCGTCCAGATCACCCAGCACATCACCTCCGATTCCCAGGATCTGGAAAATATCATGTACGGCTACGCGTCGGAGGTCACCGTCCTGGCGGATATCACCCAGGGGGAGAGCTACTTCTTCCTGCTGGACGACCCGGACGGGTTCCAGGAGAATTTCCAGATACTGGCAAATCTGGACGGCTCGATCCCGGGCTACGACGATGTTTCCGGCATGGATAAGGTGTACGCCTGGGGCGATTGCCCGGTGTTGGCCGGCCTGGCGCTGGGCAGCTACACCGACAGCTACCTGGACGAAACGGAGACGGGCCAGTGCCAGGACCTACTCTCCGGGCTGTACCTGGGGCGGCGGTACTATGCCGACCCGGACGAGAATGCCGCCCAGGCGGCAAATGCGCAGTTGTGGCAGCGCCTGACAGCGGGCGCGGAAGCTTGATTTTTGGCAGGAGGCGGTATACAATGGGTATGTTTTTCCCGGATGACCCCAATTATTTCCCGGATGTCCGTCCGACAGGGTTCCCCCGGTACCGGCAGGTGCTGGAGCGGGACTGGAAGCGACTGCTTCTGACCAATCTGCTGACGCTGGTCAGCCTGGTCCCCTTCGGGCTGGGCGTGGGCTACGCGGTGCTTTCCTCCAGCGTGCTGGTGCTGGTGCCGGTGTGCGTGGTGGGCGGCGCCATCGCCGGAGTGGGGATCTCCGGGATGTATGACCGGATCCTGCGGGGCCTGCGGGACGATGAGGACGACTGGTGGTACACCTATAAGAAGGCGCTCCGCCAGAATTGGCGCTGCGCCATCCTGCCCGGCATCGTCAGCTGCCTGTTCATCGGATTTTACATTTTCGCCTGCTATATGCTCTGGGTTTCCGGCCAGGCGGTGAGCGCGGGGACGGTGGCGATCCTGGCCGCGTCCGCGATCCTGTTTCTGGTGGTTTTCTCCCTGTGGTGGCCGCAGATCGTGCTGTTTGACCAGCGGACCAGCGTCCGGCTGAAAAACTGCATCCTGTTCTGCATCCAGAATTTCTGGCGCACCTTTGGCGTGGCGGCGCTGCAGTTTGTATGGTGGCTGCTGTTCGTGGTGATGCTGCCCTGGACGGCGTTTTTGGTGCCGGTGCTGGGCGTGTGGTACCCGTGGTACCTGAGCTGCTTCCTGCTGTATGAGCAGCTGGACAGCGCCTTCCACATCGAGGAGCAGATCAGCCAGGCCTTCGGCACGGGGGAGGACTGACCATGCAGCCTTTGGCAGAAAATCAGATCACCGTCACCAAAAAGCTGTTCATGGAGGGGATGCTGCGCCTGTCCCGGGATGGGTACGGCCGCTCCGCCCGCAGGGCCATGGTGCTGTTCGCCCTCGTATGGGTGGCCATGGCGGTGTATACCCTGGCGGCGGGCGGGCAGCTGTGGCAGACCTTCGTCCCGCTGGGGATGGTGTGCCTGATCGGGCTGTGGCTGTGCGTGCTCCTGCCCCGGAGCAATGCCCGCCGGGCGTGGCGGGCGCAGCAGGCGCGGTTCGGCAGCCCCATGACCCGCACCACGCGCCTGTATGCGGACCATCTGACGGTGCAGGGCGACGGGGTGGAGAAGACCGTGGCCTATGGGGACATCCGGCAGATCCGGTACTCCCGGCACCTGATGCTGCTGGTGTGCGCGGATAACCTCGGCGTGATGCTGGCGCGGGACGGGTTCCGGAGCGGGACCGCCGCGCAGGCGGAGGCGCTGATCAAAAATAGCAAATGTGAGGAGAATGGAATATGATCGACATTACCGCAGTGGGAGAAATTCTCATTGACCTGACCCAGAACGGGCAGAATGCCCAGGGCATTCCCCAGTTCGCGGCCAATCCCGGCGGCGCGCCGGCCAATCTGGCGGTGGCGGCGGCCCGGCTGGGCGCTTCCGCGGCCTTCATCGGAAAGGTGGGCGCCGACAGCTTCGGTACCTTCCTGCGGGATACCCTGGCGGCGAACCATGTGGACGTTTCCGGCCTGGTCACCGACCCGGTGCAGCATACCACCCTGGCGGTGGTGGCGCTGGACGCCCAGGGGGAGCGGAATTTCAGCTTCTACCGGGACCCCAGCGCGGATGTGAACCTGCAGAAGGGGGAAATCTCCCTGGAGCAGATGAAAAATACCCGCTTCCTGCACTTCGGCTCTGTGAGCCTGACCTCGGAGCCGGCGCGCAGCGCCACTCTCTACGCCGCCAAAACCGCCAAGGCCCAGGGCGCGATCATCAGCTATGACCCCAATTACCGGGCGTCGCTGTGGCCGGAGGAAGCGCTGGCGGTGAAGCGGATGCGGGAGCCGCTGCCCCTGGTGGATGTGCTGAAGGTATCCGATGAGGAGCTGCCCCTGATGACCGGCTCCGCCGACCTGGAGGTCGGCACGAAGATCCTGGCGGATTTGGGCATCCGGATGGTGCTGGTGACCCTGGGCGCGGACGGGGCGTTCTACCGCTTCGGCGGCAGGACGGGGCATGTCCCCGGGGTGAAATGCCAGGTCGGCGACACCAACGGCGCGGGGGATACCTTCTTCGGCGCGACGCTGGCGCAGCTGGCCAAGCTGGAGAGCCTGGACACGCTGACCACTGGTCAGCTGGAAACGATCCTCCATTACGCCAACAAGGCGGCCAGCATCACCACCAGCCGCCATGGGGCGATCCCCGCTATGCCCACCTACGGCGAGGTGTTCGCGGAATAAACCGGGCGTATGCCCGGTCTGCGCCTGCGTGAAATGTTTCACGCAGGCGTTTTTTGTCTGCTTTTCCCAAAAACGCCAACGGGTTTGGTCAAACTATTCAAAAAGAAATTTGGATGTTTGTGCAAAAGGAAGAATCTGTTTTCCGGAAAGAAGAAATTCTTGACAAACGAATCCTGAAATCCTATACTAAACTTAACCAAAACCGCGAAACGTTTCACCATCAATCAAAACAGAAAAACAAAAGCATTTTCCAAACATTTTCTCAACTAAAATGAAAGGAAGAGGAAACTATGAAGCTGAAAAAGGTTCTTTCGCTCCTGCTGGCGATGGCAATGCTCCTGAGCATGGCAGCGTGCAGCAGCGAGCAGGTCGCGGACGACATCGTCAACGGCGACTTTGAGCTGGAGCATGAGGATGGCAAGTGGAACGGCTGGACCCGCGAGGACGCGGCCTTCAACGTCCGCGGCCTGATCCAGGACGAGAAGCTCAACGGCGCCGTGATGGAAAAATCCGGCGACTACTATTTTGCAGGCTGCGAGGGCGGCAACCCCGCCATGCGCGGCACGCTGACCTCCGATGTATTCAAACTGGGCGGCAATGGCTTCATCACCTTCAAGATGGGCGCCGGCAAGGATACCGAGAAGGTTTACGTGGAATTCATTGAGTCAGGCACTGACACCGTCCTGGCCAAGGTGGTCAACGAGGACTGCGACGGCGTGTACATCACCGATCACCTGATCACGAAGATCGTGGACCTGTCCGAATACATCGGCAAGAACATCTACATCAAGGTCACCGATAACGACGACGGCACCGACTACGCCTACGTCAACCTGGATGCCTTCCACGTCTGCACCAGCGACGAGGAGGTGGAGGCGGCCCGCGAGGAGTACGCCCGCCAGATCGAGGAATACGGCGAGAAGCCCTTCGAGGAGGATGAGACCTCCACCACCATCCAGAACCCCGGCTTCGAAACTGGCGACCTGACCGGCTGGGTGCTGCTGGAGGGCACGGCGCTGACCCGGGCCAATGTGGTCCCCACCTCCCAGTATTACTGGACGGACCGCAGCGTGTACGGCGAAGGCGAATATTACCTGGACGGCAGCAATAACGGCGCCACCGGCGAGGACCTGACCGGCGCCATCCGCTCCTCCAAGTTCACCCTGAGCGGCGACGGCTACATCTCCTTCATGATCGGCGCGGGCAACGGCGAGTGCTATGTGGCCCTGTGCGACGGCAATACGGACGAGGAGCTGATCGTGGTGCATAACGATTACTTCTCCGACCCGGCGCTGGCGCTGACCCTGCTGCGTACCTATATGGATGCCTCCGAATATGTGGGGCAGGTGGTGTACCTGAAGGTCGTGGACGCCAACGACGGCAGCGGCTTCGCCTTCCTGAACGTGGACGATTTCCAGGTGAGCCTGACCGCGGATGAAGTGGCGGCGCTGGAGCTTGCCCAGCTGGAGCAGATCCAGGCGGAAACCTACACCTCCGCGTCCTATGACGATCTGACCACCCTGCTGAATTACTACAATACCTATCCCTACCTGATCCCCCTGCAGAGCCTGACCATGACGGACTATGTCCAGCACCAGGTGACGGACTGCGGCACCGTGGACGTCACGGCTTACCTGGCGGACGCGGCGGCAGTCTACGGCGGCACGGCGGTGACCGACATGGCGGTGACCAAGGTGAGCTATAACGGCACCGAGATCACCGACGGCTTCGACGCGGTGGATATGTCCGCGCCCGGCTACTACTATGTGACCTACTGCGCCACCTATGAGGGCAAGACTGCGGAAGCCACCTTCACCGTGGTGGCGATGGAGGACCGGAACAGCGTCGCCAACGGCGGCTTTGAATCCGGCGACCTGGCCGGATGGACGGTGCTGACCGACAACTGGAGCATCGTGGACGGCCATCCCACCGGCGTCATCTCCGCCACCACCTACTGGGGTGAGAACCTGCCGTACAACCAGGCCGGTGACTACCATATGGACGGCTGGAACAACGGCTTCGGCGAGGCGGACGGCTGGCAGCTGCAGTCCACCACCTTCACCCTGTCCGGCTCCGGCTACATCTCCCTGCGCATGGGCGGCAACGCCGCGGCTGTGCGGGTGTACCTGGCGGACGGCACCGAGATCGGCTACTATAAGCAGACCCGCTTCTCCGATGTGAACTTCCCCAGCCTGGCCAACGGCGGCTCCTGGGCGGATATGGGCACCTATGTCCTGGACCTGTCCGCATACATCGGGCAGGAGATGTACATCGTCCTGTGTGACGAGGTGATCGACGGCGGCTGGGCCCAGGCCTTCTTCGACGAGGTCGTGACCTACTACGAGACCGCCCCGGACTATGCCAGCCTGTACGACACCGTGACCGACGGCACCTCCGGAGATGCCACGCCCGCAGAGGTCCAGATCCCCTGGCAGCTGGCGGTGAACCGGAAATAACCCATTTATGACCCGATCCCTGGGCAGCTCCCTGCCCGGGGATTTCCAAAAAGAGGGAGGATTCTATGAAAAAGAAACGTATCGTTATCCTTGCCGTCGTGGCGGCGCTGGTGCTGTGCGCCGCAGGCGCCGCGGCCTGGTTCCTCCTGGGCGGCCGTGACGCCCACAGCAAGGACCTGCTGCTGTACCTGACCTTCGACGAGGGGGAGGGGCTGACCGTTTCCGACGCCTCCGGGAACGTGCCGGATACGGAGCTGACCTACGGCCTGGCGCATTCGGCCTACACCGAGGACCAGGAGCCCCAGTGGCGGGAGGACGGCATCCAGGGCGGCTGCCTGCTGCTGGACGGCAGCACCACCTATGTGACCTTCAACAAAAATGACATCAAAATCAGCGGCTCCACGCTGACCATCAGCGCCTGGATCGCCCCCCGCACCTTCGAGTGGGACGACCCCAACGCCGCGGAGAACGGCACCGACAGCCTGACCGGCATCGTCAGCCAGGTGAACAAGGCGGATAACCAGGGCTTCATCCTGGGCTACCAGCGCTATGGGCGGCTCAGCTTCCAGGTGGGCACCGGGGACGAATGGCTGACGGTGTGGAGCAACGGCGACAACCTGAATACCTACGAGTGGAACTACGTGGTCGCCACCTTTGACGCGGACGCCGGGGAGATGTGCCTGTACCTGAACGGCGAGAAGGTGGCCTCCCGGTCCGTACCTGCCGGCAGCGAGGTGGCCTATGCCAAGAACCGGACGCTGCTGGTGGGCCGCAACGGGGAGGGCGAGCGGCTGACCGCCGGGTTCCTGAACGTGGCCAGCGGCTACCTGGACGAGGTGAAAATCTATTCCTGCGCCCTGACCTCTGACGAGGTGGCAAAAGCCTACGAATCCGTGGATGTGCCGGAGATCGCTTTTGAGGACATCTGGCTCCAGAATATCCTGACCACGGATTACACCCGCACCCAGTACCACGCCGGGCCCTACCAGTTCTGGATGAACGAGCCCCATGCCCCGGTGTACTACAACGGGATGTACCACCTGTTCTTCCAGGAGAATATGACCGGCTCCTATTGGCGCAATATCTGCTGGGGGCACCTGGTCAGCACCGACCTGGTGAACTGGACGCCGGTGAAGGAGGCCATCACCGCTACGGAGGATTCCGTGGTGCCGGACGGCGTATGGTCCGGCGGAGCCACTACGGACGTGAACGGCGTGCCCCTGCTGTTCTTCACCGCGGGCAACGACGATTACGGCTCGTATGACGGCCTGATCTCCAACCAGAACATCGGCGTGGCCTATCCCGCCGACCTGACCGACCCGGAGCTGACGGAGTGGGTCATCTATGACGAGCTGGCCATTATCCAGCAGGCCGGGCAGGGACGCACGGGCCAGTTCCGTGACCCCTCCATTTGGAAGGAGGGCGACACCTGGTGCATGGTGATCTGCTCCGGCAGTACCACCTCCTCCGGCGGCACCGCGCTGCTGTACACCACCGACACCCTGGAGCTGCTCAGCGACGGCACCATCGATATGGACTGGAAGTACGTCGGCCCGGTGTATGAGATGGAGAACCAGGCCACCAAGTACGGCCAGACCTGGGAGCTTCCCGTGATCCTGCCGGTTTCCAATGAGGCGGGCACCATCACCAAGTATTTCTTCCTCTTCTCCCCCGCGCCTGCGGAGATCGCGGATAACAAAATCTACTATTTCCTGGGAGATTTCGACGTGACCACCGGCAAATTCACCCCGGATGAGAGCTTCGGCGGCGAGCCGCGCATCCTGGACTACGGCGACAATGTGTTCACCGGCCCCAGCGCCTTTATCGACCCGGTCAGCGGGGATGTGGTGATGTTCAGCATCATGCAGGACCAGCGCGGCGCGGCGGAGCAGGGCGCGTCCTGCTGGGCGCATTCCGTGGGCCTGGCGCGGAAGCTGTGGCTCAATGACGACGGCACCGACCTGATGATGGCGCCCATCGACGCGCTGCAAAGCCTGGAGGAGGAGATCCTCATCGACGCGTCCGACCTGACCCTGACCCAGGCCAATGAGCTGCTCTCCGGCGTGGCCGAGGATATGTACTATCTGAAGCTGGTCATCGACGCCCAGGACGCCTCCAGCTTCGGCATCAACCTGAAGCAGGGCGGCAAATGGGACTGCACCACCTACACCTACGATGCCTCCGGCGGCACCATCACCGGCCAGACCGCCAACAAGGGGGAGGGCGCCTCCACCAGCGTGACCTCCGGCAGCCTGGAGCTGGTGGACGGCACACTGACCATGGAGATTTACGTGGACCGCTCCCTGGTGGAGGCCTTCTTCAACCAGACCAAATCCCTGAGCATCCGCGCCTACACCGAGGAAGTGGATTCCTACGCCATTGACCTGTTCGCCGAGGGCGACATCCACATCCAGCAGCTTTACGTTGCCAGCATGGGCTCCATCTTCGACTGAGCCCGGCTCCGGAACTAAAAAGCATCCCACAGCCAATCCTCCGGCTTTCCGGCGGGGCGGCTGTGGGATTTTTCCTATATTTGGCGGGATGGGGCGTCAAAGCTCGTAGCGGGGCTCGCAGGTCACGTTGACCCCCAGGCGCTTGAAGGTTTTCTCGTCCACCTCGGACAGGATCACCGTGGAGTGGACGTCGCAGCCCCGCAGGCGGGCGAGCTGCTCCATGGCCAGCTCCGCCGTAGGATTGGTAGCGGCGCAGATGGACAGGGAGATCAGCACCTCATCCGTGTGCAGGCGGGGGTTCCGGCTGCCCAGGTGCCCCACCTTCAGGTGGCGGATGGGGTCGATGACCACCGGGGAAATCAGGTGCAGCCCGGGCTGGATGCCGCCCAGGTGCTTCAGCGCGTTCAGCAGCACCGCCGCCGACGCACCCAGCAGGTCGGAGGTCTTGCCAGTGACGATCTGCCCGTCCGGCAGCTCCATGGCCGCGGCGGGGAGCCCGGTCTGCTCCGCCCGCTCCAGCGCGGCGGAAACCACCCGGCGGGAGCGGATGTCCACGTTGGCCTTGCGCATCAGCAGCTCCAGCTTGCGCACCACTTCGTCGCTGGCCCGGCCCCGCTTGCAGTCGCACAGCGCGGTGTAATATCTGCGGATGATCTCCTGGCGGGAGGCCTCCTTCACGGCCTCATCGTCCACAATACAGTTGCCCGCCATGTTCACGCCCATGTCCGTGGGGGATTTATAGGGGCATTCCCCCAGGATCCGGGCGAACATGGCGTCCAGCACCGGGAATGCCTCCACGTCCCGGTTGTAGTTCACGGTGGTGGCGCCGTAGGCCTCCAGGTGGAACGGGTCGATCATATTCACGTCGTTCAGGTCGGCGGTGGCGGCCTCGTAGGCCAGGTTCACCGGATGGTTCAGCGGCAGGTTCCAGATGGGGAAGGTCTCGAATTTGGCGTAGCCCGCCTGGATGCCCCGCTGGTTCTCGTGGTACAGCTGGCTCAGGCAGGTGGCCAGCTTGCCGCTGCCCGGGCCGGGGGCGGTGACCACCACCAGCTCCCGGGTGGTTTCGATGTAGTCGTTCCGGCCGAAGCCCGCCTCGCTGACGATCCCGGCGGTGTCGGAGGGGTAGCCGGGGATCTCGTAGTGGTGGTACACCCGGACGCCCATGCCCTCCAGCCGGGACTGGAAGGCCTTCGCCACGGCCTGGCCCTGGAACCGGGTCAGCACCACGCTGGACACGTACAGCCCCAGATCCCGGAAGACATTCAGCAGCCGGATCACGTCCCGGTCGTAGGTGATGCCCAGGTCGCCGCGGATCTTATTCTTCTCGATGTCCCCGGCGTTGATGACGATGACCATCTCCACCTGGTCCTTCAGCTGCAGGAGCATCTGCAGTTTGCTGTCCGGCTGGAAGCCGGGCAGGACACGGGCGGCGTGATGGTCGTCGTAGAGCTTGCCGCCGAATTCCAGGTACAGCTTGCCGCCGAAGGCGTCCAGCCGCTGCCGGATATGCGCGGACTGCATCCGCAGATATTTCTCATTGTCGAATCCGTATCGTTCCAAAGCGGGCTACCCCATTCCCCAAAAAATCTCATTGTATATTGTACCGGAACGGCAGGAAAATAGCAAGGGGGATTTCGCCCCCATTCTACGGATTCCGGAAAATTTTTTCGTTGCTTTTCCCGGCATACTATGGTAAAATAGCAACCTGATATGCAATATGGGAAACTTTGTCCCAAACAAAAACACAACTTGCAATGAGGTGACACCATTGAACTATGAAAAAATCGCCGCGGTCTTCTGCCTGGACGGCAGCCCCGTCTCCTGCGAGGAGGTCGGCCACGGCCATATCAATTATACGCTGAAGCTGACCACGGACACCGGCGCGGAGTATATCCTCCAGCGCATCAACAAATACGTGTTCCGCGACCCCATCCGCCTGATGGCCAACGCCAGCGCGGTGACTGATTTCCTCCGGCAGAAGGTGGACGATCCGAGGATGGCGCTGCATTTTATTCCTACCCATAAGGGGTTATACTATCACCGGGATCGCTGCGGCGAATTCTGGCGGATGTACGATTTCGTAGGCGGCTTCTGCATGGACGCGCCGGAGTCGGAGGAGGACTTCTACCAGAGCGCGCTGGCCTTCGGCCGGTTCCAGCACCTGCTGTCCGATTTCCCTGCCGACACCCTGTTTGAGACCATCCCGGAGTTCCACAACACCATCGACCGCTACCGCCAGTTCAAGGCGTCCGTGAAGGCGGACCCCTGCGGCCGGGTGGCCGGCGCCCGGGAGGAGATCGACTACCTGCTCCGGCAGGAGGAGCGGTGCAGTACCCTGCAGAGGATGCGGGAATCCGGCGAGCTGCCCCTGCGGGTCACACATAACGATACCAAGCTGAACAATGTCCTGCTGGACCGGAAGACACGGAAATCCCTGTGCGTGCTGGACCTGGATACGGTCATGCCCGGCCTGAGCGTGTACGATTTCGGGGATTCCATCCGATTCGGCGCGGCCACCGCCGCCGAGGATGAGCCGGACCTGAGTAAAATGGGCCTGGACCTGCACCTGTTCCAGGTGTACACCCAGGGCTACCTGGAGGCCGCCGGAACGCTGACGGACAAGGAAGTGGAAATGCTGCCCATGGGCGCGCTGGTGATGACGGTGGAGGTGGCCACCCGGTTCCTGAAGGATTATCTGGACGGCGACCTGTACTTCAAGATCGCCTACCCGGAGCATAACCTGATCCGCGCCCGCAGCCAGATCCGGCTGGCCGCCGACATGCTGGACAAATGGGAGGAGATGAACCGGATCGTCGCCCAGGAGTCCGCGAAGCTGCGGCATACCTGAGCCGCGGCCCAACGATCCATTCAAGGAGGAGTGTAATTATGGAGTATCTAGGCATTCGTTATTCCGCAAAGAACCTGCCGGAGCTGGACCCGGAATTCATCCCCTTCGCTGTGTGGATGGACGCCTACCTGAAGGAGGCGAAAACACCCATCGCCATCGCGGTGGAGCGGGAGAAGGGGCAGATCACCGTCCGCCGCACTTATATCCGCGGCACGGCCGACATGGCGGCGGCGGACTACCGGTACACCGAGCGGCTGGTCAAATTCCTGCTGTGGTCCATCGGCGGGTTCCGGGTGTATGTGTGCGGCTGCAGCGCTATCGCCCGGCAGCTCCAGGCGGCGTACTGCCCGGAGGGCGCCCGCGCCTTTGACTATGACTTTTTCCTGAAGCTTTACGAGCGGCCGCTGGAGATCATCGACCTGCCCCTTTCCGACTGCCCCGCCCCCAACGAGGCGCCTCGCCCCATCGGCGGCCATATGAACGGCTGCCGCATCGGGTTCGACGCCGGTGGGTCCGACCGGAAGGTCAGCGCCGTGGTGGACGGCAAATGCGTCTACTCCGAGGAGGTGGTCTGGCACCCCAAGACCCAGCCGGACCCCGCCTATCATTATGCGCAGATCGTGGAGGCCTTCCGCACCGCCGCGTCCAAAATGCCCCGGGTGGACGGCATCGGCGTATCCTCCGCCGGTACCTTCATCGGCAACGCGCCTATGATCTCCAGCCTGTTCATCCAGGTGCCCAGGGAGCGCTGGGACGAGGTCAAGACCATCTATGACCGGGCGGGCAAGGCCATCGGCGATGTGCCGGTGGTGGTGGCCAACGACGGCGACGTGACCGCGCTGGCGGGCGCCATGGGGCTCAACCAGGGCTGCATCATGGGATTGGCCATGGGCACCAGCGAAGCGGTGGGCTACGTAGATAAGGATAAGAACGTGCTGGGCTGGATCAGCGAGCTGGCATTCGCCCCGGTGGACCTGAACGAGGACGCCATGGAGGACGAATGGTCCACGGATATCGGCGTGGGCTGCAAATATTTTTCCCAGGACGCGGTGATCAAGCTGGCGCCCCGGGCGGGGATCGTGATGAGCAGCACCATGACCCCGGCGGAAAAGCTGCGGGCCGTCCAGGCTCGCATGGAGGCCGGTGACCCCAAGGCGCGGACAGTCTTCCGGGACATTGGCCGGTACCTTGCCTACAGCGTGGCGCTCTACAGCAAATTTTACGACATCCATTCCCTGATGATCCTGGGGCGGGTGATGTCCGGCCGGGGCGGCGAAACCATTCTGCGCACCTGCCGGGCGGTGATGCAGGCGGAATTCCCCGACCTGTTCGCGTCCATCCGGGTCATGCTGCCGGATGAGAAGACCCGCCGGGTGGGCCAGGCCGTCGCCGCCGCCAGCCTGCCGGAGTGCAAAGCCTGACCCATGGCAAAGGAGCAAGCTATGTATTATAAAAACGCGAGGATTTTTACCCCGGATTTCCAGTTCCACACCGGCGCATTTGAGGTGAAGGACCACCGCTTCGGGGCGGTGCTGCCCAAATATGTGCCGGAGAACGCGGTGGACCTGGGGGGCGCGACCGTCATCCCCGGCCTGATCGACGTGCACAATCACGGCAATTCCGGCGCGGATTTCTCCGACGGGGACTATGCCGGGCTGAAGACCATGGCCGCGTACCTGCTGGAAAACGGCATCACCTCCTTCGCCCCCGCCTCCATGACGCTGCCCTACCCCGTGCTGGAGCAGGCCTTTGCCACCGCCCGCCGGCTGAAGGACGAGGCGCCCGCCGGCTGCGCCCGGCTGATGGGCATCCACATGGAGGGCCCCTATTTTTCCGAGGCGAAAAAAGGGGCGCAGAACGGCGAATATCTGAAAAATCCGGATTTTCCCGGCTTCCGCCAGCTGTATGACGGCTGCGGCGGCCTGATCCGCATCGTGGACGTGGCGCCGGAGCTGCCCGGCGCGGCGGAGTTCATCCGCCAGGCGCAGGCGCTTTGCACCGTGTCCGTGGCCCACACGGATTCGGACTATGACCACGCCCGGATGGCGTTCGCCAGCGGCGCGACCCACCTGACCCATCTGTACAATGCCATGCCCGGCATCCACCACCGGAAGCCGGGGGTCATCCCCGCGGCGGTGGAGGCGCCCCATGTGCGGGCGGAGCTGATCTGCGACGGCCTGCATGTCCATCCCGCCTCCGTCCGGCTGGCCTTCGCCATGTTCGGCGGGGCGCGGATGATCCTGATCTCCGACGCGCTGCGCTGCTGCGGCATGCCCGACGGGGAGTACGAGCTGGGCGGCCAGACGGTGCAGCTTTCCGGCGGCGTGGCGCGCCTGGCGGACGGCACACTGGCCGGCTCCGCCACCAACCTGTACCAGTGCATGGTCAACGCCATCGTATTCGGCATCGACGAGGCGGACGCTGTCCGCGCCGCCACCTATAATCCTGCCTGCGCCCTGGGCGTGCAGGATCAGGTGGGCACCATCGCCACCGGCAAGCTGGCGGACTTCATCGTGTGCCGCGGCGATTACACCGGCAGGCGGGTGTTCCTGGGCGGCGAGGAGATCTGAGGCGCGGACGCTCCGGGAATTTATGCTGAGGAAGTATATTGGCGACAGGGCCTTCTACCGCCGGGTGATGGTCATTGTCGTGCCCATTTTCATCCAGAACGGGATCACCAATTTCGTGTCCCTGCTGGACAATATCATGGTTGGCCAGATCGGGCAGCTGCCGATGAGCGGCGTTTCCATCGTCAACCAGCTGATGTTCGTATTCAATATCTGCGTGTTCGGCGCCAGCTCCGGGGCGGGGATCTTCGTCGCCCAGTTTTTCGGGCGGGGGGACCATCAGGGCGTTCAGCGCAGCTTCCGGTTCAAGCTGCTGCTGTGCCCGCTGCTCACCCTGGCAGCGCTGGCTATCTTCCTGCCGGGCGGGGACAGCCTGATCCGGCTGTACCTCCAGGGCAAGGGCGACCCGGCGGACGCGCTGGCCACATTGGACTATGGCCGGGAGTACCTGAGGATCATGCTCTGGGGGCTCCTGCCCTTCGCCCTGAGCAACGCCTACTCCAGCACCCTGCGGGAAACCGGGCAGACCGTCGTCCCCATGGCGGCGGGGATCAGCGCGGTGCTTGTGAACCTGGGGCTGAACTATGTGCTGATTTTCGGGCATTTCGGCGCGCCTGCCATGGGCGTGTCCGGCGCGGCGCTGGCCACCGTGCTGTCCCGCTATGTGGAGCTTGCCATCGTGGCGGGCTGGACCCATCTCCACCCGGAGCGGAACCCGTTCATCCGCGGGGCGCTGCGGGGGATGTATATACCCAGGGCGCTGCTGCTGGACATGGTGCGCAAGGGGCTGCCCCTGCTTGCCAACGAGCTTCTGTGGTCGTCCGGCATGGCGGTGATGAACCAGTGCTACTCCACCTGCGGGCTGGATGTGGTGCCCGCTGTGAACATCAGCACGACCATCTACAATCTTGCCAGCGTGATCTACCTGTCCATGGGCAACGCGGTGGGCATCCTCATGGGGCAGATGCTGGGCGGCGGCGCGCCGGAGGACGCGGTGCGGGACGCCAACCGGAAGCTGTCGGCGGTGTCCGTCGCCTCGGGGCTGCTGTTCGGCGGGCTGATGGCGGGCATTTCCGGGATTTTCCCCCGGCTGTACAGTGCCACTGACGCCGTGCGGGCCATCGCCGCGCAGCTGATCTGCGTCAATGCGGTCATGATGCCCTTCAACGCCTACACCAACGCCGCCTATTTCACCCTCCGCTCCGGCGGGAAAACGGTGGTCACCTTCCTGTTTGACGGGTTTTACGTCTGGGCGGTGTGCATCCCCCTGGCGTTCTGCCTGAGCCGGTTCACGGGGCTGGGCATTCTGCCCCTGTTCGCCCTGTGCCAGACGCCGGACCTGGCCAAATGCGCCATCGGCCTGCGGATGGTCCACCGGGGGAAATGGATCCACACGCTGGCACAGGAAAATAATTCGACAAAATGATTGCAAACGGGTCCGCGCCGTGTTACAATAGTCCGTGGAGGATGGAAAATGCGACGATTTTACCCTGCCCACATGAAATGGAAGCTGGCCGCCGCGGCGCTGATGGCCGGGATATTGCTGGCGTGGGTCCTGCTGGACCTGCCCTGCCTGATCCGCGCGGCCACGGGCATCCCGTGCCCCAGCTGCGGCATGAGCCGGGCGTGGCTGGCCGTACTGCGGCTGGATTTTTCCGCAGCGTTTTCTTTCCATCCTATGTTCTGGAGCGTTCCGGTGTTCGGGTGGCTCCTGCTGTATGACCTGCATCCGCTGAAGCGGCAGTGGCAGAACGGCCTGATCCTGGGGCTCCTGCTGGCTGGGTACCTGGGGTGCTACCTCATCCGTCTTGTGGCTTATCTCAGGGGGGAGATCGTCCTCTGAGGCCAAAATAGAACCATCCCAAAATCAAGGAGGAAAAAAGAGATGTATTGTAAAAACTGCGGAAATCTGATGGATGACAATGCCGCCATCTGCGTGAAGTGCGGCTGCCAGAAGGGCACCGGCACGTCCTACTGCCCCAACTGCGGCCAGCCCACCGTCCCCGGCGCGGCCTGCTGCACCAACTGCGGCGTTTCCCTGAATGTTGCCCCCGCCGGTGCGGCGAAGAGCAAGCTGGCCGCCGGTCTGCTGGGCATTTTTCTGGGCAGCCTGGGCGTCCACAACTTCTATCTGGGCTACATCGGCAAGGCGGTCGCGCAGCTGCTGATTTCGCTGCTGAGCTGCGGCACCCTGGCGATCGTGTCGGAGATCTGGGGCCTGATCGAGGGCATCATGATCCTGACCGGCAAGATCTCTGTGGATAAGAAGGGCGTCCCCCTGAAGGATTAACACGGCAGATTCCATACGTACCAAAGCGCCGGCTCCCGGAAATGGGAACCGGCGCTTTCCCGCGCCGGATAACCCCCGGCGTGGCATTGGGGCACCCGGTGGCCGCATGTGGGCATGCGGCCCTACGCAGAGAGGAAGCAGTCCTCTACCCGCCCCCGTAGGGCCGTGTGCCCACACACGGCCAGCAGCCGTGCCGGATTTGGGATAAACCCCACCCGGCGGGGCATAAAAAACCCGCCGGAACTCCGGCGGGAAGAAATGGCTTGACAATTCGCCCATGGGGCGGTACAATAGCGGTAACTTCATAGGACAGTTCGTGACCATCCTGTCGGTAAACAAAACTAGGGATTTTTCCGGATGGGCGCTTTGCGCCCATTTTTTTGTGGACGCGGTGGGTTACTGCGTCCATTTTTTATCAAGGAGCGTATTACTTATGCAGAAGAAAACCCGATTCCTCGTTTACGGCGGCGTCATCGCTGCGCTGTACCTGGTGCTCACCCACTTGCAGAACATGCTGATCCCCGATTCCACCAGCTGGGCGGTGCAGTTCCGGGCATCCGAAGCGCTGTGTGTGCTGGCGCTGTTCACCCCGGCCGCAATCCCCGGGCTGACCCTGGGGTGCCTGCTATTCAACATCACCTATGCCCAGGCGCTGCCGCTGGATTTCCTGCTGGGCTCGCTGGCGTCCTGCCTGGCGGCGGCCACCATGTACCTGACCCGCAGGCAAACCGTCTGCGGCTACCCCCTGCTCGCCATGTGCATGCCCGCGCTGTGGAACGCCATCCTGGTGGGCGGCGAATTGACGGTCTACATCGGCGGCGGGTTCCTGCTCAACGCGGTGTTGGTCGCCGTGGGTGAGCTGGCGGTGCTGCTGACGCTGGGCAGCGTGCTGTACTACGCCATCCGTCTGCGCCATCTGGACAAGCGGCTGTTTGCCGCCTGATTATCCCTTCCGGAAATGCCGGCGCATTTCCTTCTCCGCCTGGGCCATCTCCTCCAGCAGCTCCCGGGCGGACATACGCAGCACCCCGGCGCGCAGGGAGGACAGCTGCACCAGCGAATCCGATGTGGCTACCCGCACCTGGTAATTTCCGCCGATCCGGGCGGCCAGGGCCTCGATGTAGCGGTCGCCGGTCTCGTCCTCCCGGGTGTACACCACCTGGATATTGTGGACGGCGCGCTTCTCCCCCGGATTTCCCGGAACCCGGTAGCCATCGAACACCAGCACCACCTCCCATTTCCGGAACGCGGCGAAGCTGCTCAGCGCGTCGCAGAGCTGCCGCCGGGCGGCGGCCAGGTCGGTTTTCGCGGTTTCGGCGGTCCGCTCCCAGGCGAACAGCACATTGTACCCGTCCACGATCAGATAATTGGGCTTGGGCGGCTGGATGGTCACGGTTTCCGAAACGGGGGCAGTCTCCGGCGGGCGGTACAGCCGCTGCTTCCGGGGGCCGAATTCCCGCTCCATAATGGCTTCCAGCGCCTTATCCTCCGGCTGCAGGTTGCGGGTCAGCAGCTGCGGCGGCGTATCCGGGCGCAGGGCGCTGCCCAGGTGCATATAGTCCTTCACCCGATTCCACTTCACCGGGAAGCCCGCCCCATGGGCGCAGAAAATGGAATCCGGGGAATTCTCCAGATCCGCCTCCGGCGCATAGCCGATGGCATCGATCACCGCCTGGGCGTTGTGGCAGGGGCGGTAGCCGTCCGGCGTGAGCTGGAGCCGACCCCGGCCCTGGGAGTAGGCGGCGACCTGGGCGGCGTAGTCCCCCAGCTCGGCGGCGGGCACGCTCCCCCGGAGGGTGGACAGATTGCCGGAGGCCTCCGGCGGCTGGAATTCCCCGCTCATGGCGCGGATGTCCGTGATAGCGCGGCCGATCTGCTCCGTGGGCAGCGTCAGCGCAAAGCGGTACCACGGCTCCAGCAGCACCGATTCCGCCTCCATCAGCCCCTGGCGGATGGCGCGGTAGGTGGCCTGGCGGAAATCGCCGCCCTCGGTGTGCTTTAAGTGTGCCCGCCCCACCAGGAGCGTGATCTTCATATCCGTCACCGGCCCGCCGGTGAGCACGCCCAGGTGGGTCTTCTCCCCCATGTGGGTCAGGATCAGGTGCTGGTAATTGGCGTCCAGCACATCCTGGGGGCAGACCGTGTCGAATTCCAGCCCGGCGCCCTGGGGCAGCGGCTCCAGGCGCACGTGGACCTCGGCATAGTGGCGCAGCGGCTCGTAATGCCCCACACCCTCCACGGTGTTGCGGATGGTTTCTTTGTATAGAATGCGCCCGGAATCCAGCGTCACATCCAGGTCAAACCGCTCCTTGACCAGGCTGCGGAACACCTCCAGCTGCACCTGCCCCATGATCCGCACCTGGATCTGCCCGTTTTCCCAGACGATCCGCAGCAGCGGCTCCTCCTCCTCCAGCTGGCGCAGGCGGGGCAGCACCGCGGCGGGGTCCGTGCCGGCGGGAAGCTTCACCCGGTAGGTCATCACCGGCTCCACCTTAGGCATCTCCCCCGCGGGGGCGGCGCCCAGCCCCTGCCCGGCATAGGTGGCGGACAGGCCGGTGGCGGCGATCAGCTGCCCCGCCCGGGCTTCCTCCAGGGCGATAAATTTTTCCCCGGAGTACAGCCGCAGCTGCAGCAGCTTCTCCTCGACAGGTTCCTTCTTTTGGTTTACATAACACAGCGGGGCGCGCACACGGAGCGTGCCCCCATCCAGCTTGATCCAGGTCAGGCGGTTGCCCTGGGGATCCCTGGAGATTTTGCACACCCGTCCGCAGAAGGCTTCCTGCCGCTGAGGGCGGGGGAGGTAAGCATCCAGCGCGGAAAGCAGAGCGTCCACGCCGGTCAGCCGGAGGGCTGAGCCGAACAGGCAGGGGAAAATCTGCCGCGAACGGATCATGTCCTGTATGGTCGCCCCTGACAGCGCCCCGGTGGCCAGGTACTCCTCCAGCGCCTGGTCGCTGCACATGGCGGCGGCCTCCTGAAGCGCGTCCGCCCCGGCGCTGAAGTCCACGCATCCGGGGCTGAGCTGGGATTGCAGCTGCGCCAGCAGGGCGCCGGGTTCACACCCCGGCAGGTCCATTTTGTTGACGAACAGGAAGACCGGCACCTGATAGCTCTCCAGCAGCCGCCAGAGGGTCAGCGTATGGGCCTGGACGCCGTCCGTGCCGCTGATGACCAGCACGGCGCAATCCAGCACCGGCAGCGTCCGCTCCGCCTCGCCGGAGAAATCCACATGCCCCGGCGTATCCACCAGGGTGATGTCCAGCGAATCGGTGGAGAGCAGCGCCTGCTTGGAGAAAATGGTAATGCCCCGCGCCCGCTCCAGGCTGTGGGTGTCCAGGTAAGCGTCGCCGTGGTCCACCCGCCCCAGGCTCCGCCGGGCGCCGCTGCGGTACAGCAGCGCTTCGGAGAGGGTGGTTTTCCCCGCGTCCACGTGCGCCAGCAGCCCTACGCAGCAGGGCGTTCTATTCGGTTGCTCGCACATATGCGTTTTCCTGCTTTCTGGTTGGATTTCGGCGCGGCCGGAGGGGTCAGATGATGGGGCGCAGGACGCCGCAGATTTCGAACCGGGTATCCATCAGCTCCGTCAGGAACACCATGCGGATCTCCGGCTGGTCAATGCCGGAGGCGCTCACCAGGCTCTCCACCTCCGAGGCCTCCACCTGGTCCACATACAGCCGGCACCGCCCGTCCGGCAGGGTCAGCGACCCATCCGGGCTGTGGAACGACACGGCAAACGTGGTGGTGGCGCAGCGCTTCAGCAGCGTCTGGGCGGCCTGCTCCAGCGCCTCCTGGGGATCACCGTCAAATTCGATCTCGTCGGTGTCCGGGAAGCGGAAGTCGCCCAGCACCACCTCATCAAAGCCCATATCCCGCAGCTCCGTGATCACCTGGGTCAGATAGTCCAGGGTGCCGGAGGAGGCGGGGGAGAGCCAGTAGTTCGGGCCGCTCCTGTCCAGCCACAGCGAGCCGCCGCCACCCGCCTTGGCCAGGCCGTAGCTCACCCGCACATCCTCGTCCTTCAGGATGTACACGTACTCCTGGAAGGCGGGGATTTTTGCGATCAGGTAGCAATCCTGGGCCAGAAGCGTATCGATCAGACCGTCCACATCCTCCACGGCCAGTTCCTTGGAGGTCTGCTCCCCCACGGAGGTGGAGTACAGGAATTCCCCCTGGATGGTTTTCAACTCCAGCAGCACCGCGTCCCCGGCGGAAAGCGCCGATACCTGCGCCTCCACGGCGGAGAAATCGTCGATCAGCATATCCGCCGTGATATATACGCCGCTCAGCTGGCGCAGCTCCGAGGAATCCTGCTCAGATCCGGTGGTTTCGCTGCTATAGTAGATGGGCACGCTGGCGCCGGCGGTGGGCTCCACCGGGGAGACCCCGTCCCGGGAGATCGTCGGCAGGCCGAAATCCAGCACGGCCCCGTCCTGGGTGTAGATCACGTACCGCCCCAGCCAGACCACCCATACGGCCAGCAGCACCGCGGCGGCAAGAAACAGCACAATCAGCGCAGTGAGCAGCCGCCGCAGCGCCTTGCGCAGACGATAGGAAAAAATCATGGCACACTCCTTTCGGCAGTCACACAGCGCCAGTCCTCCTTGGCGCGGACACCGGTCACGGTCAGCCCGGCTTTGCCCAGCGCGTCCAGCACGTCGTCCAGGCGGCTGCCCAGGATGCCGGAGCAGATCAGGCAGCTGCCCTCCCCCAGCAGGCCGGGCAGCACCGGCGCCAGGCCGATGATCACATCCGCCACAATATTCACCAGCACCAGGTCAAACCCCCGGCGGGAGAGGGACGCCATCAGGGCGGTATCCGTGTTCACGTTGCCGGTGCAGGCGGTGAACCGGGGCGGGAAGAATCCGTTGTATGCCCCGTTTTCCCTGGCCATATCCTCCGCCTTCGGGTCGATATCCACGCCCACCGCGTCCGCCGCGCCCAGGCGGAGGGCGGCGATGGACAGGATCCCACTGCCGCTGCCCAGGTCCAGGCAGTGGCAGCCGGGGGTGACGAACTGCTCCAGCGCCTCCATCACCATCTGTGTGGAGGGGTGGGTGCCGGTGCCGAAGGTCAGGCCCGGGTCCAGGATCACCGGCAGGCGCCCGCCGGTGTCCGTGCCCGCCAGCCAGCAGGGCACCACCATCAGCCGCTGGCCCACCGCCACCGGGGGAAAGTTCTCCTTCCAGCTCTCCGACCAATCCGTGTCCGCCAGGGGCGCGGCGGTCATCGGCAGCCCCATCTCCGCGGCCAGCGCCCGCAGACGGGCGAGCCCTTCGCTGTCGGAATTCTCCAGGTACAGCCGGATGCGGGAGAGGCCCTGCAAATGGGTCTGCAGCGCCTCGTCGATATAATCCCAGTATGCCCGGTTCTGCTCCAGGAATTGGGAAAACTGCGCCTGGTCCTCGATGACCAGCTCGGAAAATCCGGCGGCGGTCAGGCGGGCGGCGGCATCGTCCACGGTGTCCGGGGCGGTGGAAAGTGTGATTTCAAGCCAGGCCATTGGCATCCTCCTGAAAAGCCGGCATGTATGCCGGCAGTTTCCCCCATTGTACTCCATTCCCGGAAAAATCGCAACCGGAAAGATGTTAAATTTCCTTCCGCCACTTCCTATTTTGGGAAAAGTGGTATATAATATCGGATAACGAGTCCTATTTGCGGAGCGAAGGAGATGCACCGATGATCGAAATCATAGCGCTTGCCCCCGGCGTCACGCTGCACTGCTGCCGTGACACCCGCTTCCGGCAGGGGGCGCTGAGTCTGCAATGCGTCCGCCCCATGTGCGCGGAGGAGACGGCGGCCAACGCACTGCTGCCGGCGGTGCTGCTGCGGGGAAGCCGGCACTATCCGGACCTGCGCGCCATCACATGGCAGCTGGACACCCTTTACGGCGCGTCCATCAGCCCGCTGGTGCGCCGCATCGGGGACTACCAGACCACCGGCTTCTACTGCGAATTTATGGAGGACCGGTTCGCCATGGACGGGGACGAAATTTTCCGCCCGATGACGGAATTCCTCCGGGAGCTGCTGCTCTGCCCCCAGATGGAGGACGGCGGCTTCCGCCAGGAGGACACGCAGAGCGAGAAGCGGAACCTGATCTCCGCTATCGAGGCGCAGCGCAGCGATAAGCGCGCCTACGCCGCCGGGGAGCTGCTGAAGCTGCTGTGCCAGGCGGATTCCTTCGGCATCCCCAGGCTCGGGGAGGCGGAGGCGGTGGAGTCGCTGACCCACCGCAGCCTGTATGCCCATTACGAGACCATCCTGCGGGAGAGCCCGGTGACCTTATTCTATGTAGGCTCCGCGGAGCCCGCCCGTGCGGCGGAAATGCTGGGCGGCCTGTTCGCCGGGATCCCCCGCAGCCCCGTGGCC
>JAJQHS010000013.1 GCA_021199635.1 Bacillota bacterium | reverse complement strand
AAGAAATCTACTGTCAGGATGAAAACGGTGGGTACCTGTACAGATTTAATTTCAAGAAGTACCCGCCCAACAGTCAGCAATTCTATGAACAGTACTCGTACTTCATGGAAAAGACAGGGTTGTTCGGCTTGCTACAAGACCATCTAATCAACAATCTGGTTGACTATGTGACCGGCGTTGAGACTGGACTTGATTCTAACGGAAGAAAGAATCGTGGCGGGCATCTCATGGAGGATTTGGTAGAAAGCTATATTCGCAAGGCTGGATTTGTCAGAGATGTTTCCTACTTCAAAGAGATGTACATCCACCAGGTTGTTGAAAAATGGGGCATTGACCTTTCGGCAGTATCCAATCAGGGGAAGATGGAAAAGAGATTCGATTTCGTTGTCAAAACTCCATCTATGATTTATGCGATTGAAACAAACTTCTATGGGAGCGGCGGTAGCAAGCTCAATGAGACAGCTAGAAGCTACAAGACATTGGCACTGGAAACGGATACCATTGATGGCTTCACCTTTGTCTGGTTTACCGATGGCAAGGGATGGACAAGCGCAAGGCACAACCTGGAAGAAACCTTCGATGTAATGGAACACATTTACAACATTGCAGATATGGAGAACGGCATTATCCCTCAAGTATTTAAGTAAAGGAGATACTACGATGAAAAATTTGACTGTTGATGAAATGATGGTTGAGCGCATGGCAGATTCGTTTTCGATGATGGACGAGGAAGAAATGCGGAATTGGTCAAGAGAAGCGGCAGCCGACTGGGTGCATGATGAGAACCTTTACGCAGCCGAGCATGGCACGACACCTCTCCCGTTTGATGTTGAGGATGTCTATGACACAATTAAGGCTATGATTGAGACGGAGGAAGATTCCGAGTAAGGGGTTTCTATGGCACAGAAAAAAATTAAAAAGTGGGAGCCAGACAACTTTGAACTTGAAATGACTTCTGTTTGGAGTTTTCCAAATCGTGGAGACTGGGCAACCCATGATGCTAAATGGAGAGGAAACTGGTCTCCTTATATTCCGAGGAATATCATGCTAAGGTATTCCTCGGAAGGGGATCTTGTCCTTGACCAGTTCGTTGGTGGCGGCACGTCGCTTGTCGAGGCGAAGTTACTTAACCGGAATATTATCGGCGTTGATGTGAATGATGTAGCCTTAGAGCGATGCAGAGAAAAAACCGACTTTGAGCATGAAGGAGCTAATGGCAAAATCTATTTGCATAAAGGGGATGCCCGGAACCTTGATTTTGTTTCGGATGCGAGTGTTGACTTAATTTGCACACATCCTCCTTATGCAAATATCATTCACTATAGCGAGGGCATGGATATTCCGGAGGATTTGTCAAACTGTGATGTTCCGAGTTTCCTTGAGCAAATGAAAGGCGTGGCCTCAGAAAGCTATCGTGTCCTGAAAAAAGGAAAGTTTTGCGCTGTCCTCATGGGTGATACAAGACAGAAAGGTCATGTCATTCCGATGAGCTTCGAGGTGATGAAAATTTTTGAGGCCGCTGGTTTCAAGACCAAAGAAATTATCATCAAAGAGCAGCACAACTGTCGAGCAACAGGTTATTGGAAAACGAACAGCGTGAAATACAATTTCCTGCTGCTGGCACATGAGTACTTATTCGTGTTTCATAAGTAAGCCACAGAAAAATAAAAGCACGAGGGTGTCAGAATGACCTTGTGCATTACAGAGGTGATAAGAATGTTGAGCGGACAATTTGAAAACTGCTATGGTTTGAGGAGTTTTAGAATGCCGAGTATCAGTTTTTCGCGTTGCAATAAAGCTGTAATTTGCGCTCCGAATGGTGTAATGAAAAGCTCCTTAGCTCAGGTACTCGATGATATTTCTAAGGGCAAAGAAACAACTGACAGAATTTTTACTAATGTGATTAGTAGTTATTCAGTTACTCATTACACAAGCCAATACATTTTTAGTTCGGCCAATAGGGGTACTGTCCTTACTCCAACTGACCGAATATATGTAATTAAAACCTTTTCTGATTCCTTCGAATTTACAAAAGAAACAGTAGGTACACTGCTCGCTGATGAAGCAACTCGTAATACTTATAATGTGTTAATGGCGGAAATGAGTGGTGAAATTCACCGGATTGAAGAAAGACTTAGAGTATTAACTGGACTAACAAAGCCTCAGATAAAGCCACGGCTAATTGAAGACTTAGATTTAGCAGAAACATCTGACTGGACAGATATTTTTGAATCATTGAATCAGAGAATGCGCTCCAGACAACAGCTACCTTTTTTAGAGGATTGCAAGTATAGCGAGTTGTTTAACGACAAAGTGAAGGGCGTATATTCTAAACCTGAGTTTGTAAATTCTATTGAGGACTATATTAATCAACTTAATACTTTGCTAACGGATAACCCTGTGCTTAGTGAAACGTTCACAGATCAAAATGCTGAAACGCTTGGCAAGAATTTAGAAAAAAACGATTTGTTTAGTGCACATCACACAATTCATCTTAAGGATGGGGAAACGGTTATTCATTCTCTCGACGAATGGAAGAGGGTTGTTAATGAACAATTAACTAGGCTATATAATACTCCTGAGTTAAGTAGAGTCTTTCAAAAATTAAAGAAAATGTTAACAGCCAATGCAGATGTTTTGAGATTAAGAGATATTATTGCAGCTCACCGAGAAATAATCCCGATGTTTAGAGATATTAAGTCCTTTAAAATTCAAGTGTGGCTTGATTGTTTTGTACAACTGGACTTACCCTTTGAAGACTACTATTCACATATGTCTCAATATACAGAGCGAATCCGCTCCCTGTATGAGCAGGCCGCCGCACAGTCAGAACGATGGCAAAGTGTAGTAGATGAATTCAATCGACGGTTTAGAGTGCCATTTAAAGTATGCATTGAGAATAAAGCTAATTTTCTTCTCAAAGACGAAGCTCCGAATCTTACATTTGAGTATTCAAGAGGTCCAGCACAACAAGAAACCGCTTCTTTAAAAAAAGATGAGTTAATGGTTTCGCTAAGCACGGGCGAAAAAAGAGCTTTATATCTGCTATATATCTTATTTGATCTTGAAAAGATTCGCAAACAAGCAGTCGCTGGAGGAGGTCAGTTTTTGATTGTAGCCGATGATGTTGCGGATTCGTTCGATTATAAGAACAAATATGCGATTATAGAATATCTGAATGATCTCGGCAATACTCCAGGAATTGACCTTCTCATGCTGACGCACAATTTTGACTTTTACAGAACGGTAAAGTCACGTCTCGGCATTGCCAGAAACAATTGTTTTGTGGCCCAGCGAGATGAAAACGGAACTGTTACAATGACAGTCTTTAAGTATCAAAGAGATTTCTTTAAGAATGTTGTAATTGAAGGAATTAAAACTGGGCAAATCACGGACGATGAAAAGAAGAAATTGTTAATATCAAGCATCCCGTTTTACAGAAACTTATGTGAATATAGTGGTCAAGACACAAAATATAACCAGCTTACGTGTTTTCTTCATTTGAAGACTAGCCCATTTGATACGACTGCATTGAAAATATCAGATTTATGGGATGTTATCAAGCCTTTTCTAAATAATCAGCCATTCTCTGGAACGGACGAACTGTATTGCGATGCGCTGTATAGAATAGCGAGTGATTGTGTTGGAATTCAAACAAATGAAGTCCTATTGGACAATAAGCTGGCTGTATCCATAGCGTCTCGATTGAAAGCAGAGCAGTTTTTGAAGAATAAAATAACTGGAGAGGGGCTTGCGTGTTCTGATTCTGCAAGTAATCAAACAAGGGAATGGTTTAATACTGCAGTTCCCTTTTTGACACATGAACAACAGATTATTATTGAGGATTTGAATCTGATGACACCGGAAAGTATTCACTTGAATTCTTTTATGTTTGAACCGTTGATTGATGTTTCTGATTGGAGTCTTAAAGAATTGTACCGTCAGATCCAAGCACTTCAATAATCGCTTCACTTATATAAAACGGTTTTATTGTGCTTTGTTCTGATTAGAATTGGTTGCATATAATCCCTTACTTGTAAGGGTGCACTTTTATATCCTTGCGGATATTCTGTGCGCACTGCGATGCTTGCTGCAGGGAATCCGTGCAAAGTTATCAGGGGAATCACGGAGGATGACCGAAAATATTATTTCAAACACAGACCGTTTGAAGATGGATCCTAGCAGGAGATCTTTCGCTGAAGTCAAAGCGTAATGGCGGGAGAACCATTCAATCAACATAATGGTGGCAGCAGACACACTGCAAACCAGAAGCGTCTGCCTCTTTACATAGATTTTCTTCCGCCCATCGGCGTCCGCTATGCGTTTCTGCTCATTGGCCTTGCGCTTTTTTATCATTCTTTCTTTACAAAACGCTGTTCTATGAACCGGAAACCAAAAGCTATCACAGGGGGCGACAGACGCACTGTCGCCCCCTATTGCTCAATCAGCTAATCTATGTGCCCCGGCCATATCTCTGGCATACTGCTCCAATTCACCAGAGAACACCAAGTTAGCGTAGGTCATTGGCTCATTGTAAATCAGCCAGTCGATCTCCGTCTGCATGGGGACAGTGGGGCAAATCTCATCGTCCACCCCTGGGGTGTAGATGCTGATTTGGCTACCGTCTGTGTACTTGATTTCCGCGCTGGCGGTGTCGATATTGAAGCGCCAGGAAAGTAATTTCTTCATTTTCAGGACTCCTTTGCAATAAAAATCGCTCACAAGTTTTTCGATATGTGCGTGAAAATAAAAATCGCAACTGGTTTTGAGGTGAACCAGACGAACAATTTCGCACGCATTATTGGAGGGAATAATGCCCGTTAAGGCCACAAATTGTTGCCTGAGGCCATTGTGAACGGATAGTTCGCATAAAATCGTTGGCTACAAAACGGCTACAAAATTCGTAAAGACGCTGTGAAAAGCCTGGAATTCGTGGATTATTTGGACAAAAAGCGAATTGAGAGTGCACTTTATCACCCTAAATCAAAGCCTGAAACTAGAGTGGGAATGATACAGAGCGGCTTTGGGGTGATCAAAAAGCCACGATTTATAAAGGCATTTGCTCCCCGAATTTGAAAAAACGGGCAAATATAGCTGGTTTATACCAAATTGATACCGCCACCCTCCTTATATAGAAATAATACCAAAGTCTGTCAAAGCCCACAAATTCGTTTTTCTCAGAACGAATTTGTGGGCTTTTTACTGTATTTGCCATCTCGCGTCATCGCATCGTCATAGTATTTCCTCTCTTCGCAAGCCATGGAAATATGGGGCTGCAGCCGGCGGCGTCCGGCGTATTCCTGGCCGGCCGACCGGGCGCAGCACCGGTTCATCCTGCCGGAAGGCTGCCGCCAGGGTCTGCCGGGCCAGGCTTTCACCGATAAACACAGCCTTGCCGACATCCTCCTCCGATTCTGTAAGCAGGACCTCGTACCGCCCGTCCGTCACGTCAAAGCGCATGGTCTGGGACCCGGCCATCAGCACACCCTTGGCCCGGTAAACCGCTCCGAAACGGCCCCGGATCAGCTGCTCCAGAAAGCAGATCAGTTCCTCCGGGCGGTCCAGGGAAACGCCGGTCAAAGCGTAACTCTCCGGCTGGTTTCCCGCGCTCCCCTGCACGATCGGGAACCGCTCGCCATGGTAGCCCTGTTCCAGCAGGCTGTCCCACCAGGCATCGTCCATGGACGTGTAATGGCGGGTCAGGATTTCCCCGCCGGGATTCAGCGCCTGGAGCCGCATGCGCAGGGGCTCCAGCTCCTCCGGCGAGGCGTTTTCCATCTTCGATACCACCAGGGTGTGGGCTGCGGTGATCTGATTCATGACGATCTCAGGGTACTGGTTCAGGCAATGCCCCAGGCTTCGCCCATCCACCAGGGTCACCGGCGCCAGCAGACGGATGCGTGCATATTCGATCTGCTGCAGTTGGGCGATAACGCTCCGCAGCATGCCGACGCCTGTCGGCTCCACGATGAGATATTCCGGGTCCACAGTGTTTGCGATGGTCAGCACAGAGGCCGCAAAATCGCCCTTTCTGGAGCAGCATATGCAGCCCTCTGTCAACTCCCAGATGTTCTGCTGCTGATCCGGCTGGGGCATGGCCTTCTCCAGCAGGCCGCCGTCTATGCCCACCGGGGCATATTCGTTTTCCAGGACGGCAAACTGCTGCCCTGTGCGCCGCACCAGCTCCCGGATAAAAGTGGTTTTCCCGGCTCCCAGAAAGCCGGATATCAGCAGTACCTTCATGCTTACGCTTCGATCTTCACCACAGGCTTGATCAGGTCGGCCGGCTTGTCCCGCATCAGGAACAGCGCCTCCTCCAGATGCTCCCAGCCGTCAAAGACATGGGTGGACAGCGGCGCCAGATCCAGCTTCCCGGCGGATACCAGCGCGCTCAGCTTCTCCATCCGCAGCCGTCCGCCAGGCATCAGGCCGCCGCTGATCTGCTTGTGACCCATGCCCACGCCCCATTCGACCCGGGGGATATCGATCACATCGCCGGAGCCCAGGTAATTGACGTTGCCGATCTTGCCGCCGGGCTTCAGGCACTTCACCGCTTCGGAGAAGGTTTCCACGCCGCCGCCGGCGATCACGATGCGATCCACGCCCTTGCCATTGGTCATATCCAGCACCTGCTGGGAGATGGGTCCGTTCTTATAGCTGATGAAATCTGTGGCACCGTAGCCCTTTGCCGCCTCCACACACACAGGGCGGGTGCCCACGGCCAGGATGCGGGAAGCGCCGCGCATATTGGCGCCCGCCACCGACATCAGACCCACCGGGCCGATGCCAATCACCAGGACGCTGTCGCCAAACTGGACATCCGCCAGCTCTACGCCGTGGAAGCCCGTGGGCACCATGTCCGAAAGCATGCACGCATCCACAATGTTGATATTCTCCGGCAGATGCGCCAGATTTCCGTCCGCATCATTCACATGGAAGAATTCCGCAAACACGCCGTCCTTATAGTTGGAGAACTTCCATCCGGCGAGCATTCCGCCGGAGTGCATGGAGAATCCGGCCTGCGCCTCCAGGGAATTCCAGTCGGGGGTGATGGCCGGTACCAGGACCCGGTCGCCGGGCTTGAAGTCCTTCACCAGAGAGCCGACCTCCACGACCTCGGCACAGCCCTCATGGCCCAGGATCATGTTGTGCCGCTCGCCAATGGCGCCCTCCCACAGCGTATGCACATCCGACGTGCAGATCGCCAGGGCCAGGGGCTTGCAGATGGCGTCCAGGGGGCCGCAGACGGGCCGCTCCTTTTCGATCCATCCCGATTCTCCAATTTTTAACATTGCATAACCTTTCATTTGCCAGTTTTCCTTTCTGTTACGCGAATTTTTTGCCGGTTTTAAATCGATCGGCATATCGTACCGGTATTATAGCATAGGCCCCCAGGTATTGCAACATGAATATCGATATCTTTTTATTTATTTCCCAAAGAACGGAACGTCGCCGGGGAAACGGAATCCTGATCGGTTCAGATTTTTCAGGCCCGTGTGCGGGCGTTTCCCCGCCGCTGTCAGCCATAGGCCCCGGCCTGGGACGCCCACAGCCGGGCATAAATCCCGTCCTGTGCCAGCAGCTCGCTGTGGGTCCCGGTTTGGGCAATTGCGCCGTCCGCCAGGACGATGATCCGGTCAGCCATGGACACAGCACCCAGCCGATGGGTGATGAGGACACCCGTCTTTCCCACCATTTCCTGCCGGAAACGGTCATACATGGCTTTCTCCCGGAGCGGGTCAATGGCAGATGTAGCTTCATCCAGCACCACCAGATCGCTGTCCTTCCAGAAGCCCCGCGCGCAGGAAAGCTGCTGCCACTGTCCGCCGGACAGCTCCCTGCCGCCGAACGCCTTCCCCAGTCGGGTATCCGCCGCGACCTTGTCGTCCGGGAAAATTTCCGCGATCTGCTGCTCCACAGCGCCCGTCTTCCGGAAATCCGCGATCCGGATGTTATCCCCGACGGTCAGCTGGTAGCGGGCAAAATTCTGCATGACCGCGGACTGCCTCCTGTGAAGCCCTGTCTCCCGCAGGCGCGCGGTGCTGACGCCATCGTAGAGTACCTCTCCCTCCGTAGGCAGGTACAGACCCAGCAGCAGGTTGGCAAGCGTGGTTTTGCCTGCGCCATTTTCCCCTACGATGGCAATGACTTCCCCCGCATGGATGGTCATGGAAACATCCGACACCGCGTTGGTCGTCTGCCCGGAATAACGGAAGGACACATGCTGCAGCCGGATTTCCTCCGTTGCGCTGCGCATGTCCTGGTCCCCCACGCGCTTAGGAATGTCCCAGTACCAGAAAAATGGCGCGATCATGTTCCGCCACTGCGGTTCCTCCGTGAAGCTGCCAACCAGGGCCTTCACCGAGGCGGTCAGCATACCGTACGCCGCCACTCCTGCCGTAAACCCCGCGAAGGTAATTCCCCCGCAGTACAGCAGGACCGCGGAAACCAGGAATCCCCCAGTGTCCCCCAGAATCTGCACAGGCAGGAGCGCAAAGCGCATTAGAAACGCTTTTTTTGATCGCTTCTCATCCAGTGCATTCCGCCGGGCACGGCTGGACTGCCATTTCCGCCACAGCAGCGCGGCGCCGCCGGTCAGTCTGCTCTCCTTGCATCCTGTCGGGTCGGTCATCGCCTGTTCGTATGCGTCCTCTTCCCTGGCGCATTGGGCCGATTCCGCATAATCGCGCTTCCAGAGTCGGGCGGAATAGAGTGCCTCCAGCGCCGCCGGTACCGCCGCCATGGGCAGAAGCAGGAAGAACCACCCCGCAAATGCGGAAAGGTATCCGGTCAGGGTCAAGGCCTGCAGCACCGTGATCCCAATGGAGATCCAGATTTCCCCGTAGCGGAACAGATTCTGGCGGGCGCCGTCTGCCTGCCGGATCTTGGCATAGGCATCCGGCGTTTCCAGGACTTCGTTGGAAATGCTCTGGCTGTGAGCATGGAGCTTTCCCCGGATGGACGCCTCGTAATCCACGATCACACAGAACTGCACCCGGTAGCGGATATACCACACGGAATACCCGGCGGACAGTACCAGCACTGTACCGTAGAGCGCCAGGGTGCCTGGGAAGCCCTCCCCCATCCCTGCGGCCAGCTGGCCAAACAGCTTCTGCACAGACCATACATTGCACAGCGTCACCAGGCAGTTCAGCACCCCGTAGACCGCCATTTCCGCATAGCTTCCAGGCGCGGAGCGCAGCACAAACCGCAGCATCTGCAGCCGTGTGCGTCCATTTTGCTCAAGCTTCATGGTACATCCTCCTCTGGGTCTCAAACAGTGTCGCGTAATAGGGGCAATGCGCCATCAGGTGCGCATGGCTGCCGCTGTCCAGGATCTTCCCATCCCGCAGGACGAAAATCTCGTCCGCCATTTTCACCGCGCCCAGCCGATGGGAGATGAAAAGGGTGGTTTTCTCCCGAAGCAGCTCCCGGTACGCCCGGTACACCTGCGCCTCCGCAATGGGATCCAGCGCGGCATTCGGCTCATCCAGCACCGCAGCCGACCGTTCGGAAAGCACACACCGGGCGATCGCCAACTTCTGCCATTCACCGCCGGACAAATCGGCGCTCTCCTTCTTGATTCGCTGCAGGGGCTTGTCCAGGCCGCCTGGCTGGCGCAGGGCTGCCGGCGCAAAGTCCAGCGCGCGGAAAACCTCCCGGATTCTTGCCTCCGGTACAGCGCGCTCAGCCCCCAAGGTGACATTTTCCCGGATGGACAGCGGGTAGCGATAGAAATTCTGGAAAACCGCGGAGAAAATTTCCCTTCTTTCCTCCGGTGGCAGCGCCGTCACATCCCTCCCATCCACGATAATCGCGCCGTGTGTGGGTTCATACAGCCCGACCAGCAGCTTGGCCAGAGTGGTTTTTCCGCTTCCGTTCTCCCCCACCAGCGCGTAATGCTTCCCGGGCTCCATGCGCAGGCTGATATGCGACAGGACCGGCTCCGATTCCCCGGGATAGGTAAAACCCACATCCCGCAGCGTAACGGTGACCCGTCGGTTTCCCGAAGGCGGTGTGGGTGCCGCTTCCTCCGGCAGCTCCAGAAAAGCGAAGTAGGAAGCCATCTGCTTCCAGCTTCCCAGCAGCGAAAACGCCCCATCGTAAAGTCGGCTGCACGCTTTTCGCAGCGCATTTGCCGCATAAAAGGCGGATGTAAAAATGCCGATAGAGATCGTCCCAGCCGCCAGCAGGCGCAGGAGCAGCATCACCGCGATCACGCTGTACACTGTGGAGAACAGCTCCAATTGGCATTCGATTTTCAGGCGCTCTTTCCCCAGCTTCTGGTTCTCCTGCTTTGCCTCCGAAAATTCCCTTTGGAAGCGGGCCCCGATCTCCTCGCCAAAGGCAAACAGCTTCCGCTCGGCGCTGTACTCCCGCTGGAGCAGGAGTGTGGACAGGTAATTGGTTACGCGCATATTGTCGATATAGTTGCTCCAGAATCCGTCGGTCTTTTTCGCCAGGCGAATATTGAGCCACAGCCCTGCCCCCAGCAGCGGGGTGATCCCCGCCACCGTCCACAAGTCGATCGCCAGCAGGACGGCAATGGAGGATACCATGGCCGTACCCGTCACCAGGACGGTCTGGATGGCGCCGTACAGCTTCTCATCCTGCGCCGGGGCGCTGCGTGCCTTTTCCAGCAGGCTGTGAAAGCGTTCTGTTTCGGTGACGGAGAACCGGACGGCGTTTGCTTTCTCCACGCGGCGCGAATCCAGGCGATAGCCGGTGCCGTTTTTGTGCTTCTGGGCATTCCGCTGAAGCAGCACGCCGATGGCGGAGCCGCTGCTCAGCACCAGCAGATATACAAGGAGGAACCGCCAGAAATCCATTCCCTCCCCCTGCACCGCCGCATCGATGACGCTGCCCTGAATGCGGATCTGCACCGCTGGAAGTATGCCCGACGCCACGCACAGGACAATACACCCCACGAACGATCCGGCCGGATAATAGCGACGGAGGTACCGTAAAAATTGCATTTTCCCCACTCCCTTCCTGCATAATTTTACCACCGCCACGGGTAAAGACAAGTCTTGTAGTTCCCTGGGATATGTGCTATAATATATGTGGAAAGAGAGCCGCCAAACGCGATCCGCCCCGCTGACATTCCGGCAAGGGATCCAGCGGGGCGTTCAGCATATAAAAAGCAAAAGAGGAAGGGCGTTCCCTTCCTCTTGCTTACGCATTTGTTCCTCAGTCAGCCTTGGCGGCCAGGACCTGACGGCCGTTGTAGGTGCCGCAAGCCTTGCACGCTCTGTGGGGCATGACGGGCTCGCCGCACTTGGGGCACACGGTCACAGTGGGCGCAGACAGCTTCCAATTGGAGCCACGGCGCTGATCGCGGCGGGCCTTGGATACTTTACACTTAGGGACAGCCATGGATGACACCTCCTTGGTAAAACTGCTTTTTGCAGCATTCTTGTGGATTTACGAATCGAGAAGCTGCTTCAAAGCAGCGAAACGGGGATCCGGCTCCTTCTGGCAATCGCAGGGGCCATCGTTCAGGTTCTTGCCGCAGCGGCAGCAGATACCCTTACAATCCGGCCCGCACAGCAGCTTGGAATCAAAGTTCAGGACGAAAACCGTCCGGACGATGTCGTCCAAATCTGCGCTGTCCGCCTCCAGGGGGAATACCCACTCATCTTCATTCTCTTCGTTCGACAGCTCCTGCACCAGCACCACATCGATGGGCATCTCCACATCGGAGTCATAATCCGCAGCGCAGCGGTCGCATACGCCATGGATGGTGGTGCGGAGGTTCCCGCGCATCACCAGGACTCCCGCGGTATTGCGGACGGTGCCGGTAGCCACCACCGGCTCGCTGACCGGGTAGCAATTGCTGTAACGAAGATCACTCAGATCCACGCTGGCGGAAAAGGAAAGGCTCTCGCCGGGGCGATCTATGATTTGCGACACCCCCAGAAGCATACTTTTCCCCTCCTCACAGTCATGCTTAGATATTATATAGGGTTTTATTCCGTTTGTCAAACATTATTTTCAAAAAAAGCATGTCCGGAGGCACGGCGCCTGTGGTTCTATTTTCCTCCGCCGGGACATACCCTACAACAGACTTGGGCAGGAGCCTTCCCTCCTGCCGGATGAGGAGGCTGGCTATGGAGAACATCTATGCTGACATTGCCGCCAGAACCGGCGGCAATATTTATGTAGGCGTGGTAGGCCCGGTGCGCACCGGAAAATCTACGCTGATCAAGCGCATTATGGAGGCGCTGGTAATCCCCTGCATCGAGGACCCCTACCGGAAGGAGCGTGCCAGGGATGAGCTGCCCCAGAGCGGCTCCGGGAAAACCATCATGACCTCAGAGCCGAAATTTGTGCCGGAGGAGGCCGTAGAAATTTCCCCGGACGGTAAGGTGAAGCTGCGGGTGAGGATGATCGACTCCGTGGGCTACATGGTGGAGGGTGCGGTCGGCGCGGAGGAGGACGGCGCGCCCCGCATGGTCACCACGCCCTGGTATGACCAGGAAATCCCCATGACCCAGGCCGCAGAGATGGGGACGAAAAAGGTAATGGAGGAGCACAGCTCCATCGGCCTGGTGGTCACCACCGACGGCTCCATAACCGACATCCCCAGGAGCGACTATGTGGAGGCGGAGGGGCGCGCCATCCGGGATATGCAGGCCACCGGGAAGCCGTATCTCGTCATCATCAATTCCCGGGTCCCCGCCTCTGAGGAGGCTAAGGCCGTCCGTGACTATCTGAAAAGCCAGTATGGCGTGGACGCGGTGACCGCCGACTGCCAGGCGCTGGACAGCGATGGGATCGGCTTGCTTCTGAAGGACCTGCTCTACGCCTTCCCCATGCGGGAGCTGCGGGTATATCTGCCCCGCTGGATGGACGCGCTGGAGCCGGAGCATCCGGTCAAGGCCGGGCTGTATGAGGCGCTTCTCCAGTGTGCCGGGCAAATCGGCGCTCTCGGGCAGGCGGAGGCAGCTCTGTCCACCCTGCGGGAGCTGGAGCAGGTGCTGGATTTCTCCATCCGGGATATCGATCTGGCCACAGGGACCGTTTCCTGCGCCCTGGGATTCCCGGAAACGCTGTTCTATGAAATCCTCAGCGCCCGGGCGGGAATGTCCATAAAGACCGACGCTGAGCTTTTGTCCCTGCTGACCCAGCTGAGCCAGGTGAAGAAGGAATACGACAAGGTTTCCGATGCCCTCTCCTCCGTAAAAGCCACGGGCTACGGCATCGTAATGCCCACTGCGGAGGAGATGAAGCTGGAGCAGCCGGAGCTTCTGCGGAAGAACGGCTCCTTCGGCGTAAAGCTCCGGGCCAGCGCCCCCTCCATCCATATGATCCGGGTGGATATCGACACAGAGATCAACCCCATGGTGGGCGGGGAGCAGCAGTCCCAGGATATGATCGCGTTCCTGACAGGGGAGGACCCGGACCGCCTGTGGGAAAGCAACATTTTCGGAAAATCCGTATACGATTTAATCCAGGAGGGGCTGAGCGCCAAGGTGGTGCGGATGCCGGAGGAAGTGCGGGCAAAATTCCGGGGCAGTCTGAGCCGCATCGTCAACGAGGGCGCCACCGGGCTGATCTGCCTGATCCTGTAAAGCATCGGAATGGGCACGGCGCGCTTTGGCACGCTGTGCCCCGCTTTCTGGGGCGGTGCAGAAAAAATTCTCCCCCATCCTCTTTACCCGGGGGGATTTCTGTGGTAAACTGATTATATCGATTCCGCAGTATTCCAACGGGAGGAAAAACCAATGAAATTGCCCCAGCTGAAAAAACCAAAATGGAACTATCCTGCGCTGGCATTCCTGTTCCCCGTGATTGGGATTCTGGTGCTGATGATGATCGGCGGCTATACCCCCTTTGGCAGCCGCTCCATGCTCTACTCCGATATGTGGCACCAATATTTCCCCTTTTTCAAGGCCTTCCGCCAGGCGCTCCGCAGTGGCGACAGCCTTCTCTACAGCTGGAATGTGGGCATGGGCATGGACTATCTGGGGCTGATCTCCTACTATCTTGCGTCCCCTCTGAACCTTCTGAGCGCCCTGCTGCCGGAAAGCTGGGTGCTTCCCTATTTCTCCCTGCTGGTACCCATTAAGCTGGGCCTGGCCTCGCTGTTCTTTGCCATATTCCTGAAAGAGCTGTTTGGGAAAGACGATTTTTCCCTGGTGCTGTTCGGAACGCTGTATGGGATGTGCGCCTGGGCACTGGGCTACCAGTGGAATGTCATGTGGCTGGATACCTTCGCCCTGCTGCCCCTGGTGGCATTGGGTGCGGTGCGCCTGCTGCGGGACAAGCAGTACATCCTGTACACCGTCACATTGTTCCTGTCCATCTTCTGCAATTACTACATTGGCCTGTTCACCTGCATTTTTGTGCTGCTGCTGTTTATCTGCTACCAAATCTGCTTCTGCCGCAGCATAAAGCGGTTTTTCGCCGACCTCTGCCGCATTGCTCTGTTCTCCGTTCTGGCCATTGGCATGACCGCGATCCTGGAGCTGCCCGCCCTGGCCGCTTTGGCCAACACCCAATCCAGTGTCAATTCCTTCCCAGAGGGCTTCTCCCTGAATATGGTCAGCTCCGACCTCTGCACAGAAGCCAAGGCCGCCTGGACCGCGTACAACGCCGCAAAGGACGCCGGTGAGGCCACATTCAAGCTCTGGCTGGACGCCATGATCCAGTCCATTCCGCCCATTTTGGACGGGATGCGCCAGGTGGCCGGCAACATGACCGGCGGGCTCACCCCCACCTTCAAGGAGGGGCTGCCCAATCTGTACTGCGGCGTGGGGAGCATTCTGTTCGCGTTCCTGTTCCTTACCTCTCCCAGTGTGAAGCGGCGGGAGAAAATATGCTGTGTCTGCCTGCTGGTATTTTTCATGCTGAGCTTTATCATCCGCCAGCTGGACTATATCTGGCACGGCTTCCATTTCACCAATATGATCCCCTACCGGTTCAGCTTCCTGTTCAGCTTTGTGGTGCTGTATATGGCGTACCGGGCGTACCTGATGCGGAACCGATTCCAGACCTGGCAGATCACCGTGGCCGGGCTGCTGTCGCTGTGCATATTCCTATTCAATGACATCGTCTATGACATCCCCGATGCCATGGCGGCGCTGGGCAGCCTGTTTGGCTATCTGGGCGATTTGCTGGTGGCAGTGTTTGTGGGGGATGCGGCCGCGCTGTCAGTCGCCTCGTCCAACCTGGAATCGGTTTACAGTGAACACGGGGAGGCCTATGTCTACCTGTGCTATAACGCCATCTTCTTCTGCCTGTACTTCTTCACGCTTCTGTACCCCAGACTGCACAAGCCCGTGCGGGGCGCCGTTTCCTACGAGAAAATGCGGGAGCTGTGCCAGGGGCGGATCCGCCGCAGAAATGCCGCTGGGAGCGCGCTGACCGCCATCATCGTCATGGAGCTGATCATGAACGTGGTGAATTTCGGCGTAAACTTCCCGGCTACGGACATTTCCAACTATCCCAAGGGGACGGAGGCCACTGCCTCCATGATCCGCTACATGCAGGAGCGGGAGGATTCCCTGTTCTACCGGACGGAAACCACCCATTCCCAGACCCTGAACGACGGCGCCCTGAACGGCTATAACGGGATTTCCACCTTCACCAGCTCCGCCAATGTGAAGGTCACGGAATTCATGAAGGCCCTGGGCTACGCCGCCAAGAATACCTATAACCGCTACTGCTTCGAGGAGAGCTCTCCGGTGGCCAACCTGTTCCTGAACCTGAAATATATGCTGGAGCGGGACGGAAATGTGGAGGAGAACGACTATTTCAGTGAGGTCCACCACTATGAAAATGTCTACCTGCTGGAAAATAACGCTTACCTGCCTCTGGGATTCCTGGCAAGCTCCCAGCTGGCCAACGTGGATTTCTCGGACAGCAGCCTTGCATTCACCTTCCAGAACCTGCTGTTCACCGCCGCCACAGGCGTGATCGACAGCGTGTGGAATTACACGCCCTCCAATTGGCTGAGCGTGGAGGGCACCGATGTGGAAATCACCAGCCAGAGCGTCAACGGCTACTGCTACTATCAGACCGGCTCCACCAGCGGCTCCCTGACCTACACCTACACGGTGGAGGATTCCGGGTTCCTTTGCGTGGACCTGACTATGCCCGCCAGAAACACCTTTTACGTCTATCTCAACGGCGAGCTTCTGTACAGCGAATCCATCTCCCTGGCGCAGACACTGTCCGTCAGTCAGGTGGAGCCGGGCGATGTGGTCACCATCCGCGTGACCTGCAAGGCCAACGAAAGCAACAGCGTTTCCATCCGCGCCGCCCTACTGGATGACAGCGTATTCTGGGAGGGCTACGAAATTCTGGCCGCCTCCACGCTGGAGCTGACGTCCTTCTCCAACACCCGGGTAGCGGGCACCATTGACTGCAACCGGGACGGCCTGATGTACACCTCCATCCCCCAGGATGGCAACTGGGAGGCCACTGTGGACGGCGAACCGGCGGAAATCATCCTGGTGGGCGACTGCATGATCGCCCTGGAGCTGACGCAGGGCGTTCACGAGATCGTGTTCACCTATCACAACAGTGCATTCTCCCTGGGGTGGAAGATCTCCCTGGGGTGCCTGATGATATTCCTGGCGATCGTCGTAATCCAGCGCCGGGAGCAGGTCCGGGCCTTTGCCCTGCGCCTCCAGTCAAAGTGGAGGACCCGGAAGTAATCCAAATTCGCGCATAAAAACGAGGTGCAGCCTTTTCTGGCTGCACCTTTTCGCTGCGATATAGTGCCCGGAGGGACGCATCCCGCCGCATTCTTTCTCAAATGACCCAGCCTGCATCCTCGGATTCCGGCTTCCGGCTGCGGTTCATCAGGGTTTCCACCACCTGCGCGGCGCCCGCCCCCTGATAGAGAACGGCGTATGCCGCGTGGACGATGGGCATCTCCACCCCTACTGCCTGGGAAAGCGCGTAGGCTGACTTTGCTGCGTAATAACCCTCCACCACTGCGCTGACCTCCTCCATGGCCTCCTCCGGCGTCATTCCCCTGCCGATCAGGATGCCCGCCCGGCGGTTCCGGGAGTGCATGGAGGTGCAGGTGACGATCAGATCGCCCACGCCTGCCAAACCCGCGAAGGTATCCTTGCTGGCGCCCAGGCATACACCCAGCCGCGCCAGCTCCGTCAGCCCCCGGGTCATGAGCATGGCCTTGGTATTATCCCCGTAGCCCAGGCCATCGGTCACGCCGGCGCAAAGGGCGATCACGTTTTTCAGCGCCCCGCCCAGCTCCGCGCCCACAATGTCCGGGCTGGTGTACACCCGGAAGGTATCCGACATGAACGCATCCTGCACCAGCTCCGCCTTTGCCCGGTCCGGGCAGGCGGCCACGCATCCTGTGGGGACCCCCCTGCCCACCTCCTCGGCATGGCATGGGCCGGTCAGCGCCACGGCGGTGTGGCCCGTTTCCGCCTCCACCACCTGGCTCATGCGCAGGAGTGTCTCCGGCTCGATCCCCTTGGCCACGGAAACCATGATCGCATCCGGGGCAAGGTACGGCGCAGCCGCGCGGCACACGCCGCGGATCCCAAAGGACGGGCTGGCGATCACCACGATCGGACAATCCGCTGCACATCCGGGATCGCCGGAAATCTTCAGGCGATCCGGCAGCCGCACCCCGGGCAGGGACTGATTTACGCGACTGAGGGCGATTTCCGCGGCTTTCTTGGGATTATGGGACCACAGTGTGACATCGTGGCCGTTTTTACAAAGGCAGATCGCCAGGGCGGTCCCCCAGGCGCCGCTTCCAAATACTGCAATTCTCATTTCTTATTCAAATCCCTGTGAATCAGATGCACCTTGGACTCCGTCCCCTTCACCAGCCGGCAGATATTTCCCCGGTGCATGAAAAGTGCCAGAGCCGCCAGCACCAGGCCGCCCAGCATAACGGGAACGCTGTCCCGCTGGAACACCACAAAGCAAACGCCAAACGCAATCGCCGCCAGCACGGAGCCGAGGGACACATACCGCGTGACCGCAAACGCCAGCAGGAACACGGCGGTGATGATCAGGCCAATGCGCCAATCCACTACCATGGCAATGGTCACCCCACACAGGATGCCTTTGCCGCCCTTAAAGCCCAGCAGGACGGGAAAATCATGCCCCAGCGTCACGCACACCGCGCCCACCATCAGCCCCTCACGGTAATACCCATAGGGGGAAAGAATGTACCCGGCGGCGAAGCACGCCATCGCCGTTTTCAGCACATCCACCAGCATCACCAGCAGCGTATCCCATCCGCCGTAGTTGCGGAAGAAATTCGTCAGCCCGGCATTCCCGCTGCCGTGCCTGCGCACATCATCCTTCTCCACCAGCGCAGAGATAGATACGGAACCGTTCAGGTTCCCCAGCAGGTATGCGGTAAGCGCCGCTACAATCCACGCAAATATCATCGTTTACGCCTCCTGATCGCCTTTTTGCCGGATCGTGATCCGCACAGGCGTGCCCTGCAATCCGAAGACCTCCCGGATCTGATTTTCCAGATACCGCTGATAGGAGAAATGGAAAAGCCGGGCGTCATTGCAGAAAATGACAAAATGCGGCGGTTTTGTGCCCACCTGAGTCATATAGTAGATTTTCAGCCGCCGTCCCTTATCCGTGGGCGGCTGCACCCGGGCGGTGGCGTCCGCCAGCACGCTGTTCAGCGCGCCGGTGGTGATGCGGGTGCTGTTCTGGGCGGCCACATCCTGGATCACCTGGAACAGCTTGTCCACCCGCTGCCCGGTCAGCGCGGAGAGGAAAACCACCGGCGCATAGAGCATATAGCTCAGCCCGCTGCGCACTGCCGCTTCCTTATCCCGCATAGTGTTGGTCTGCTTATCCTCCACCGCGTCCCATTTGTTCACCACGATCACGGCGGCCTTCCCAGCCTCATGCACCAGCCCGGCGATCTTGGTGTCCTGCTCGGTAACGCCGTCATTGGCGTCGACCAGGATCAGGCACACATCTGCCCGGTCAATGGCGCTGATGGTGCGCATGTTGGAATATTTCTCGATGGCATCGTCCACCTTGCTTTTCCGGCGCATTCCGGCGGTATCGATGAAGCAGTACTTCCCCGTTTCGTTTTCAAAATAGGAGTCGATGGCGTCCCGGGTGGTGCCCGCTACATCGGATACGATCACCCGCTCCTCGCCCAGAATGCGGTTGAGCAGGCTGGATTTGCCCACATTGGGCTTACCGACGATGGCCACCTTCACAATGCCGTCGTCCGGTTCCTCACCGTCCTCCTGGGGAATGTTCTCCAGCACCCAGTCCAGCAGATCTCCGGTGCCGTGGCCGTGAACAGCGGAGGTTTCAAATAAGTCCCCGATCCCCAGGCTGTAAAATTCATAAACATCCGGATTCACCGGGCCAACGGAATCGCATTTGTTCACCGCCAGGCACACGGGCTTCCCGCTTTTGCGCAGCATCGCCGCCACGTCCTGGTCGGCAGCGGTGACGCCGGCGCGGACATCCGCAACCATTATCACCGCGTCCGCCAGCTCAATGCCGATCTGCGCCTGGCGGCGCATGAATTTCAGCATGTCGCTGTCCGTATTCGGCTCGATCCCGCCGGTATCCACCAGGGAGAACCGCCGCCCGCACCATTCGCAGTCCCCGTAGATCCGGTCCCGGGTGACGCCGGGCGTATCCTCCACAATGGAGGTCCGCTGGCCGGTCAGCTTATTAAACAGCATGGACTTGCCCACATTCGGCCGGCCGACGATCGCCACCAGAGGCTTTGCCACGTAACCACTTCCTTTCGATCCAAACGATCCCGCTTATTATTGCATACTTTTCCGGTAATTGCAATGGATTTTTCCCGGTTCATACAAGTTTTACATCTCATTTCCCCGGCAGGCGCAGGCTGCCTCAATCCAGCCGGAGCAGAAATTCCAGGATGCGCCGGGCATTGCCGAGCAGCTCCGCGCGGGTGATCCGCCCCTCCGCCATGGCTCTTTGCAGGCGTTTAGGGCTCCCGTGGGGCATCCGCAGATTGTTGCCGGCCAGCGCCTCCCGGTAATGCTCCGCCCAGTTGTCCCAATCGGTGATAACAAGGCCGTCGTATCCCCATTCCTCCCGGAGAATGCCGGTGAGCAGGTCAGAATTTTCCGAGGTATACGTGCCGTTGAGCAGGTTGTAGGCCGTCATCACACTCCAGACGCCGCCGTCCTTCACGACCATTTCAAAGGCTTTCAGGTAAATTTCCCGCAGCGCCCGCTCGCTGACGCGGGAGTCGCTGGCAAAGCGGTTCCCCTCCTTATTATTGCAGCAGAAATGCTTGACACAGGCGGAAATGTGCTGGGACTGGATGCCCTGTACCATGGCCGTGGCCATGGCTCCGGTGAGGTATGGGTCCTCGGAATAGTATTCAAAATTCCGCCCGCACAAGGGGGAGCGGTGGATATTCACTGCGGGCGCCAGCCACATGCCCAGATTGTTTTCCTTGACCTCCCGCGCAGCCGCCTGTCCCACCTGGTACACCTGCTCCGGGTCCCAGGTGCAGGCCAGCAGTGTCGCCACCGGCCAGGCCGTTGTGGTCACACCTCTGTCCGGGCAAATGCGCAGACCGGCAGGGCCGTCCGCTGTCATGACCGCGGGGATGCCGCACGAATCCAGTCCGCCGATTCCCCGGGTATCCGCTACGCCCCGGTTGGCCGTGCCGCCAAGCAGCGTGATCATCTCCTCATCCGTAAGCTGGGCGAGGAACGCCTCCATCGTCACTTCCCCCGCAGCTACCCTGGCAAAATCGATCCGCCCATCGGGGACGGGTATGCCGCTGGCATCGGGCAGGATGTGCTCGGCCTGCCAGTGGGCCTTTTCCGGCCAATCGGCGTCCACGGTCCGGCCGGTGTATTCTCCCATGGGAAGCGGCTGGTATGTCCCATCTGATATCATGCGGCAGGGCAGCTTGGCGGGTACGCAGCGGTTCTTCACCTGCCGGATGATCCGCGTACTGGGGCGCTGCCAGGCGCCCACCGTTTGCAGGGAGCGGGCGCTGTTGCCCAGCAGAAATTCGTATCTTCCCTCCGGGACGACATAGGCGGCAAGCGACTCGTCATAGGCCGCCAGCGCCGCAACAGGAATGCGCAGCTCCAGCGTCTGGCTTTCCCCGGGGGGAAGCAGGCGGGTTTTTGCGAATCCGCGCAGCTCCAGCGCCGGCATATCCATGGCGCATCCCTGCGGGTGGGTGTAGAGCTGCACCACCTCCCGGCCAGCGGTAGCACCGCAATTGGTCACGGCGGCACGGACGGTGAAGGCATCCTCCTCCATGCGGAGACTTTCGCAGGAAATGGCAAAATCCGTATAGGACAGGCCAAACCCGAAAGGATAATTCACCTTTTGCGCAGCGCCCGGAATCGTCTCAAAATACCGGTAGCCGACGAATATATCCTCTGTATAGCACACGTGATCCTCCGATTCCTGGAAGCCGGCAGAGGATGGGTAATCCGCAAAGGCGGCGGCGAAGGTATCCGCAAGCTTGCCGGACGGGCACACATCGCCGCAGAGAATGTCCGCCTCCGCCAATGCGCCCTCCTGCCCGCCCTGCCAGGCCAGAAGCACCGCCTGGATATGCGGATTGTGGGCGAACCAGGATGTATCCACCACGCCTCCCACGTTCAGCACCACGACCACCCTGTCGAACCGGCGGCACACCTGCTCCACCAGCTGCTGCTCCGGAACGGAGAGGTAGAAATCCCCATCGTTGGGGGTTCCCTGCCTGTCCCATCCCTCAGAGGAGAAGCGGCAGATGCTGAGGATCGCCACATCCGCGAATTCCGCCGCGCCCTCCAGCAGGGCATCCGGCAGCGCAGGCTCCACGGTATACCCCGGCGCCAGGCCCTCCTGCCTCTGCCGGGCCACATTCTCCCGGTAGAAGGAATGCAGCGGCAGATACGCGGAAAGCTTCCCCTGGGCCTGCTTCTCCTCCATGCCGTCGCACAGGTTCCGCACGTAGGCTACGGTCACATCGCCGCTCCCGCCGCCGCCCTTGACATAGTCGGCGCTGGCCTTCCCGAACAGGGCGACCCGACGCCCCTGCTTCAGCGGAAGCAGGCCGCCGTCATTTTTCAGAAGCACCATACCTTCCGCCGCCGTCTGCCGGGACAGGCGGATATGCTCCGGCGAGCCGGTGACAATGCGCCCATCTTCTCCCAGAGGCTTGACGGGCATATACCGGAATCGTTGCCATTTTTCCATATATTTCCTCCTTTTACGCTTCCAACAAAATGCATTCTACTGCCAGTTTACCATAGCTTCCTCCGGAAAACAATGTTTTTCTTTCCTTTCCCGGAAATCTGTGCTATAATCCCATGGAAGCAGAAAGGGTGATTGGTTTGGCAGAAACAGCCATATTGTTTGACCTCGACGGGACGCTGACCGACTCCGGCGAGGGGATTCTCAACTGCGCCGTCTTTACTTTACAATATTTCGGCCTGGATGTGCCCAGCCGGCAGTCGCTGCGGAGCATTGTCGGCCCGCCTCTGCGCCAGAGCTTCCTGCGGCTGGGAATTCCGGCAGAGCGGATCGACGAGGCGGTGGAGGTATACCGTGTGGAATACGAGCGGATCGGGAAATACCAGAATTTCCCTTATCCCGGCGTCCCGGAGCTGCTCCGGCAGCTGAACGCGGAGGGCTTCCCGCTGTACGTGGCCACCTCCAAGCCCGAAGAGATGTCCGTGGACATTCTGGAGCATTTTGGTCTTGCGCCGTATTTCCGCATCATTCGCGGCGCGACCCGGGACGGGCGCAGGGATTCCAAATCCTCGGTGATCGCTGCGCTGATGTCTGAGATCGGCTGGCCCAAGCAGGTCTACATGGTTGGGGATACGATTTTCGATGTTCAGGGTGCCGCCGCCCATGGGATCCCCACCATCGGCGTGTCCTGGGGCTACGGTGACCCGGCGGAAATGAAAAGTGCCGGCGCGATCTCCATCGCCGACACCACGCAGGCGCTCTATCAGGCGCTGCATTGCTAAAAGGGCGTGCCCGCAGCGGCACGCCCTATTTTTTACGCAGGGAAAGTATTGGTGACCAGGATCAGCAGTGGAATTGCAAGGGAGAAGACGCTGACCAGCCAGGGCGTCAGGGTGCGGCGGGAAACAAACATCAGAAGCAGGCACACCGCCGTAAATGCCATCGGACCGAGGACCGCAATCTCCCGGGCGATCTGGTAGGTGAATTCCCCGTTGGTCTGAATGTCCAGCCCGACCACCGCCGGGAGGTTGCGCATATTATACAGCGCAAGCGCCACAGCCGCAACGCCTACGGGCACAGCCAGGAAAACTTTCCGCATTTTGCCCACGTATCGTACGGCTGCCGCCAGCGCGTCCCAAACCCTGCAGAACCAGCGTCCCACCGCCGCCAGACGCGGCTGCCACGTGCTGTATATGGCGTCCCATTTTTCCATTACCGTGTCCAGAAAGCTCATAAGCCACCCCCGGATGATCTTGATCTCTTTATAATATCATAGCACACTTTACGCCCTGGCGCAAGGGCTGCATTCCTAGAATTCCCACCGGAGCGGGGAATATGCGTCAGCCGCGGCGATTTTCCCGGTACAGCGTGGCCAGCCCTTTGAGGATCAAATCCTTGTCGTACAGGATCTTCCGCTGGCACATGGGGATCACGAACCGGGCGATGCCGCCGGTAGCCACCACCGTAGTTGGGTAGCCCAGCTCCTGCTCCATCCGCTGGATCATACCGTCCAGCATGCAGGCGTTCCCCATGAGGAGCCCGCTGCGCATGCAGTCGATGGTGTTCCTGCCAATGGCGCGCTTGGGCTGATCCAGCTGCACACCGGGCAGGAGCGCGGTGCGCGCCGTCAGCGCGTCCATAGAGATCCGCACGCCGGGGCTGATGCTGCCGCCGATCAGTGCGCCGTTCTTATCCAGGACGGAGAGGGTGGTAGCCGTCCCCATGTCCACAACGATCAGCGGCGGCTTATGCTCCCGCAGGGCAGCCACCGCACCCACCACCAGGTCCGCACCGGCCTGGGAAGGATTTTCAATGGCGATATTTAGTCCGGTCTTCAGCCCGGGGCCCACCACCAGGCAGGTTTTCCCGGTCAGCTTCTTCACCGCGGTCTGGAACGTGTTCAGCACCTGGGGCACCACAGAGCAAATGATGCTCCCCTCGATCTGATCCGCCCGGATGCCGTATACATCCAGGACGTTTTTCAGGTCGATGCAGTATTCGTCCGAGGTTTTGGTGGAATCGGTACGCAGCCGCGCCTCCATTGCGATCCTGCTGCCGTTGACCCCGCCGATGACCACATTGGTATTGCCGATATCGATTGCCAGAATCATATCATCGCCTCCAAATCCGCTTGGTACAGAATGCGGCAGCGCTGAATCTCCCCATTTTCCGCCTCAATCAGCCCTACGCTCCCGCCGGAGGAGCCGCAGCTGCCCGGGTTCAGGACCCACAAGCCATCCGGCTCCTGCTGGCAATAGGCCTGGTGGGTATGCCCATACAGTGCCGCCTGGGCATTCGATTTGCGGGCGTCCCTCAGCAGGCTGAATAGCCCCAGCTTGACATGGTGATTATGCCCGTGGGTCATAAACAGCCGGACGCCGCACACATCATAGCAAAGCACCGCTGCCGCAAATTCCGGGCAGCGGTAGCGGTCACAGTTCCCCGGGACAATGTGAAACGGCAAGCCGGGATACTCCTCCGCCATGGTTTGACCGTCGTCGTAATAATCGCCCAGATGCACCACCGCATCCGGCTTTGTCTGCCCGATGGCGAAGCGCATAAAGCCCAGGCCGGAATGGGAATCGGACAGGACAAGAATTTTCATACGGATATTACCTCCGGCGGATTTTTTGTAAGTATAACATATTTATAGGGAAATATCTACCTCTTTTTGAAATTTCCCCGGAACAATCCCCTGTCTCCCGGCATATAGTATCCCAAGAATGCAAAGTAGGAGGCATTGATCATGGGCAGTCGTTCCGAAGCGTCCCAGCCTCTCTCCATGCAGGAGGCCATGCGCCTGGCGCAGAGCGAGGACGGGCAGAAGCTATTAAACATGCTGCAGCAAAACCACGGGGATACCCTGCAATCGGCCATGACGCAGGCGCAGGCCGGGAATTACGAGGGCGTGAAGCAAGCACTTACGTCCCTGCTGCAGTCCCGGGAGGCGCAGGCACTTATGCAGCAGCTGAGGGGGCAGGCCCATGGATGATCTGGAGGAAAAGCTCAGCGCCATACTGGGCAATCCGGAAATGATGTCCAGGCTCATGACCATGGCGCAGTCTCTTGGGCAGTCCGCGGCCCCGGCGCAGCCCCAAAATCCGGAGCCGCCCCCGCCGTCTCCGCCGCAGGAGAGCAGTATGGATTTTTCCATGCTCCGCAGGATGGCGGCCATCGCACGGCAATCCGGCGTGGATCCGAATCAGCAGGCGCTGCTGAAGGCGCTTGCCCCATACCTGAGCCGGGGCAGGATCGAAAAGCTGGAGAAAGCCATGTGGGCGGCAAAGCTGGCGTCGATGGCCAGCCTCGCGCTGAACGGCTCCGGCGCGCCAAACCATTCAGGCAGGTGATGGATATGTATAACCGCTACATCCCACAAAAGGACGGCTCCTATCGCAGGGACCGGGTCCCC
>JAJQHS010000034.1 GCA_021199635.1 Bacillota bacterium | reverse complement strand
ATGGACTGCTGGGTGGAGATGTGGCGCTGGCAGTGGGGTGCATATTTCCCGGCCAGGGTGAACGCACCCAGGTCCGCCACAATCAGCGCGTCCACACCGGCGTCATCCAACATTTCCAGATATTCCGGGAGCCGGACGATCTCATCGTTGCGGGGCATGATGTTTACAGTAACGTGTACCCGAACGCCATGGCTGTGGGCGTAACGCACCGCATCCGGCAGGGACTCCGGGGAGAAATTTCCGGCAAACGCCCGCATCCCAAAATCCGTACCCGCCAGATATACCGCATCGGCGCCGTACAGAACGGCCATTTTCAGCCGTTCCATATCCCCGGCGGGGCTTAATAGTTCCAGCTTTGCCATATCAGTTTTCCAGCGATTCCAGGAATTCCAGATGCTCCTGATAGGTAGCCGAGAAGTGATGTTCACCCTCGGCCGGATCCAGGGCATAATAGTAGTAGTCGGTGTCCGCAGGGTTCAGCGCAGCCTGCAGGCTGATCAGGCCGGGGTTGGCGATGGGCGTGGGGGGCAGCCCCTCATTGGTATAGGTGTTATACGGGCTGTCCACCTCCAGGTCCTCCTGGGTCAGCTCACTGTGGCCGGTGGCATAGACCAGCGTAGCGTCAATGTTCAGGTAGGGGAAATTGGGGTTGGTCAGACGGTTGTATATGACGGAAGAAATCTGATAGCTGTCGCCAGTAGTGGAGCTTTCCTTCTCCACCATGGATGCCACGATCACCACGTCGTACAGGCTCAGCTGATGTTCGTCCACATAGGTCTGGTCATAGCCGTTGGCAAGCATCTTTTCCGACAGCTTCTCGTTGAGCAGGATCAGATAGGACTGCATTTCCTCACTGAAAATATCGTCGAACCGCTCCAGGAATTTGATGAAGACCCGTTTGGGCGTGTCATTTGTGTAGAAGGTATAGGTGTCTGGGTACAGGAAACCCTGCAGGCAGTACTTATCCCCACGGGGCGTACCCTCCAGGAACCAGTAGCTGGCAAAATCGCTCTCTGCGGCGTAGGCCTCCAGCTCCGCAGCGGTGCAGACGCCTTCCTCCTCCAGGAGAGCAAAAATCTGCGCGCAGCTATAACCCTCGGGGATGGTGACGCTTACCTGCTGGCGGTAGGAGGAGGTTTCCTGCATCCCATTGACCAGAGCATGGTAATCGTAGAGCGTGTTCAGTTCAAAGGTTCCCACGCTGATCTTATTCTCCGCGTTGGCAAGCTGAGCATAGAGCCGGAAAAGCTGCTTATACTGTATCAGACCGGCATTATACAGTTTGTCAATAATGGATTCCAGGTCATCGGACGCGGTGATCGATATAGTGACCGTCTGGTCCTCCCGGCCAAAGGCCAGCACATCCGCCGCGCACACCCAGAGCAGACGCCCCAGGGAAACGGCAATGGCGAAGCACAGTACGATCCAGATAATTGTGGAAAGCAGGTGGGGAATGCCCAGCAGGCCATAGCCGCCCTTCCGCTTTGGGCGTACCTTCCGGGTAGAAAGTGCCGGCTCCGCATCCTCCTGCGCATCGGTTTCCGCAGCAGGGGCAGATTCCTCGGCTTCGTCGGAATAATCCCGGTATTCCTCGTCATGGATGGGAACCGGCTCGGACGGCTCGATGGGGTCCTCCAGGTTCCAGTCGTCCGACATGGCCTCTTTCATAATTTTCTCCAGCTCCATGTCGTCCAGCCCGCTGAGCCCCAGGGAGGAGAGCGCATTGTCGTCCGAGGAAATTTCCTCCCCTACCTCCGGGGCGGAAAGCAGTTCATCCAGCCAACTGGTATCCTCAGGCTGATCGCTCCATTTTTCGTTATCCATAAAAGCCCCCATTCTGCCGCGCCCGGCGGCACCAATCGTAGAGATACGCTGGATCGGTAAAACGCGGCACGCAGCCCGCCGCCGACCCAGAGATTGTGCGGAAATCAGCGGATGACGATCTCCTGCGCGACTGCGTCCGCAACCTGCTGGCCCTTCAGCGCGGCTACCAGCTGCAGGCCGAAGGGGATCGCGCACCCGGCGGAGGTGCCGGTGATCAGCTTTCCATCCACCACGCAGGCGGCACCGGGCACCATGTTGGCGCAGCCCATTTGCCCCTCACAGCCGGGGTAACAGGTCGCATTTTTGCCATCGGTAATGCCCAGGTCAGCCAGGACAGTGGGGCCCGCGCAGATGGCTGCCACGTATTTCCCGTTCTCCCAGCCGAAGCGCAGCGCATCCAGCGCCTCTTTGCTGGCGCGGGCGGAGGCAACGCCGCCCAGCCCGCCGGGCAGGATGATCATCTCCATCTGCGTCAGATCCATTTCGCCGGGGAGAATGTCGGCCTCAATGCCGATCCCGTGGCTGCCGTAAACGATCTTGCCGCTCACACCGACAGTCAGCACCGGAATGTCCGCACGGCGCAGCAAATCCAGGGGCGCGATCGCCTCTGTTTCCTCAAAACCGGTTCCCAATAACAGATATACCATAATTATTCCTCCAGACACCGCTTAACATTGCGGTAGATTTCTTCGTGGATGTCTTCAATGCTGCGCATTTGCCCGTCACAGACACACTCGATCAGGGTCCAGCCGTAGTAATTGGCAGCGGTGCGGCCCATATCTCGGCAGGTCGCCAGGTAGGATAGATCCTTTTCATGAATGTCGGCGGATGTATTGGTCTGCTGCTCCCGGCGGCGCATCATCCTCTCGGTGAACGAGGTCGGCACGTCCAGATAAATCACCAAATCCGGCCGGGGCAGGCCCAACTTGTCATATTCAAAGTCGTAGAGCCAATGCAGGAATTGCTCCCGGTTTTCCGGCTTCTCCTTGGATGCCTGGTGCACCGCGTTGGAGGTGGTGTACCGATCGCTGAGGATCACACCGCCGCTGTCGTACCATTCGCCCCATATTTTTTTATAGGAAGCGTACCGGTCCACGGCGTAAAATGCGGAAGCGGCATAGGCGTTGACATCGGCTGGATTGCTGCCGAATTCCCCGCCCAAGTACATGCGGATCAGCGCGGAGCTGGGCTGGCTGTACTGGGGAAACACCAGCTTCTGGAACGCGATCCCCTCTCCGGCCACCCGCTGGGTAAGCAGCTGGAACTGGGTGGATTTCCCGGATCCGTCGGTGCCTTCGATTACGATTAGTTTGCCCATTTTGAAATGGCCTCCTGATTGCATCAGCGTATGATTCTATAGAATATCATATTTTTTGGCGTTTGTCCACCGGTCAAAGGGCGCAAATTCCATTTTTCTTCGCGGAGGAAGATGAGAGCCAACAATTTCAGCTTCTATAATAGACTCGCCGGGATTTTTCGCACAATGGCTTGCTTTTTGTCTGCAATGCGTGTATAATAGGGAAAACGCAATCAAAATTTCATTTCGATAAGGTGAGTAGCGTTATGAGCAATAAAAACAACAATTCAGGGGTGAAGCGCTGGCCCCGTGTCGTGATGATCATTCTCTGCACGATCCTGCTGCTTCTTCTCCTGCTTATGCTTGGCTTGACAGCGTATGTGAACCGTCTGCTGGGGCAGATGAATCGGGTCGAAGGGACTGAGTCTGTGCTGTCCTCCTCCGAGGCGGAGCAGTTGATGTACACGGACCCTGAGCTGGAAACCGTTGATCCCACCAGCACGGAAACAATCCCCCATATCGATGATGTCACCATCGCCACTTCCGCCAGCAGCGGACTTCTGGAGGAGCAGGGGAGCCACATCGTGAACATCCTGCTCATTGGCCAGGATCGCCGGGAGGGCGAGGGGCGCGCCCGGTCGGACTCCATGATCCTCGTGACCTTCAATAAGTCCCAGAACACCATAACTCTGACCTCCTTCATGCGGGATATGTACGTGCTGATCCCGGGCTACCTGCCCAATAAGATGAACGCCGCCTACCAGTATGGCGGGATGTCCCTGCTGAACCAGACGATGGAGGTCAACTTTGGCGTCCGTGTGGACGGAGATGTGGAGGTGGACTTCTCTGAATTCAAGGAGATCATCGATTATCTCGGCGGCGTAGACATCAGCCTGACCCAGAAGGAAGCAGATTACCTGAACACCAATAATGGCTGGTCGCTGAGTTCCGGCGTCCAGCACCTGGACGGTGAGAAGGCGCTGGCCTACTCCCGTATCCGTTATATCGACAGCGATTATCGCCGGGCAGAGCGGCAGAGGAAAGTGCTGATCGCGCTGATCAACAAGTATAAGAGCCTGTCCGCTACGGAGATGGTCAGCCTGCTGGATTATATTCTGCCCCTGGTCACGCCCAATATGTCCAATTG
>JAJQHS010000003.1 GCA_021199635.1 Bacillota bacterium | reverse complement strand
GGCCATCTTATCGCCCACGGAGATTTTCCGCTTCTGGGCGATGTAGACCCGGACGGACTTGGTGACGCCGGGGGCCAACTCGTCGGAATTTTCCTTGGTGAACACCTTCACGTCCACCACGATGCCGCTTTCGCCGTGGGGCACCTTCAGGGAGGTGTCCCGCACCTCTCTGGCCTTCTCGCCGAAGATCGCCCGCAGCAGACGCTCCTCCGGGGTCAGCTCGGTTTCACCCTTGGGGGTGACCTTGCCTACCAGATAGTCGCCGGCGTGCACCTCCGCGCCCACGCGGATGATGCCGTCCTCGTCCAGGTCCTTCAGCGTATCCTCACCCACGTTGGGGATGTCCCGGGTGATCTCCTCGGGGCCCAGCTTGGTGTCCCGGGCTTCCGTTTCATGCTCCTCAATGTGGATGGAGGTGAACACATCCTCCTTCACCAGGCGCTCGTTGAGCAAAATGGCGTCCTCGTAGTTGTAGCCTTCCCAGGTGACGAAGCCGATCAGCACGTTCTTGCCCAGGGCGACCTCGCCGCCGGAGCAGGAGGGACCATCGGCAATGATCTGCTCCGCCTCCACACGCTCGCCCACATCTACGATGGGGCGCTGGTTGACGCAGGTCCCGGCGTTGCTCCGGGCGAACTTGGTCAGGTGGTAAGTCTGGATATCCCCGTCGTCATACCGGACGGTGATGTCGGTGGCGGAAACGGCGGTGACTACGCCGGATTTCTCCGCCTTGATGCATACCTCGGAATCCAGGGCGGCCTTATGCTCGATGCCGGTGGCGACGATGGGCGGCTCGGTGGTCAGCAGCGGCACAGCCTGGCGCTGCATGTTCGCGCCCATCAGCGCGCGGTTGGCGTCGTCGTTCTGCAGGAAGGGGATGAAGGAGGTGGCGATGGAGATCATCATTCTGGGGGAAACGTCGATATAGTCGATTTGCTCCCGGTCCACCTCGATGATGTCGTTGCGGTGGCGGCAGGTGATACGCTTGTTCGCCAGGCAGCCGTTTTCATCCAGAGGCTCGTTGGCCTGGCCGATGTAGTAATCATCCTCCACATCGGCGGTCATATACTCCACCTCGTCGGTGACGAAGCCGGTGGCCTTATCCACCTTGCGGTAGGGCGCCTCCACGAAGCCGAATTCGTTGATTTTGGCAAAGGTGGCCAGGTAGTTGATCAGGCCGATGTTGGGACCTTCCGGCGTCTCGATGGGGCACATACGGCCGTAATGGGTGTAGTGGATATCCCGGACGTCGAAGGAGGCACGCTCCCGGCTCAGGCCGCCGGGGCCCAGGGCGGAAAGCCGCCGCTTGTGGGTCAGCTCGGCCAGGGGGTTGTTCTGGTCCATGAACTGGGACAGGGGGCTGGAGCCGAAGAACTCCTTGATCACTGCCGTGACCGGGCGGATATTGATCAGGCTCTGGGGGGTGACCGTGTCCAGGTCCTGCACCGTCATCCGCTCCCGGATCACCCGGTCCAGCCGGGAGAAGCCGATGCGGAACTGGTTCTGCAGCAGCTCACCCACGCAGCGCAGGCGGCGGTTGCCCAGGTGGTCAATGTCGTCGGGCACGCCCAGACCCATAGCCACGCAGTTCAGGTAATTGATGGAGGCCATGATATCATCCACGATGATGTGCTTGGGGACAAGATCGTCCATCCGCAGGGCGATGGCATCCTTCCAGCCGTCGGCGGGGACGGTCTCCAGCATTTCCTTCAGCACGCTGAAGCGGACCTTCTCCCGCACGCCGTACTCGGCGGGGTCGAAGTCCACGAAGTTGGCCATGTTCACCATGCCGTTGGAGAATACCTTCACATTCTGGTCACCCACTTTGACCACAGCCTCGTTCACGCCCTTGTCAGACAGCTGATGGGCCAGGGCACGGCTGATGATCTCCCCGGGCATGACCAGGATTTCGCCGGTCATGGGATCGACGATGGGCTCCGCCGCCTCCTGGCCGGAGATGCGGGACCAGATGTCCATCTTCTTATTGAATTTGTAGCGGCCGACCTTGCTCACATCGTAGCGGTGGGGGTCGAAGAGCAGCCCCTCCAGATGGGCGGCAGCCGTCTCCACCGTGGGAGGCTCGCCGGGGCGCAGCCGGCGGTAGATTTCCAGCAGGCTCTCCTCCCGGGTCTTGCAGGCGTCCTTCTCGATGGTGGTCAGGATCCGCTCGTCCTCACCGAACATTTCCTTGATCTGCTCGTTGGTGCTGACGCCCAGCGCCCGGATCAGGCAGGTGATGGGCAATTTCCGGTTCTTATCGATGCGCACCCAGAATACGTTGGAGTTGTCCGTCTCGTATTCCAGCCAGGCGCCCCGGTAGGGGATCACCGTGGCGGTGTAGGTGTGCTGGTCTGCCTTGTCCACCTCGTGCCCGTAGTACATACCGGGGCTGCGGACGATCTGGGAGACGATGACCCGCTCCGCGCCGTTGATCACGAAGGTGCCACCGTTGGTCATGATGGGGAAATCTCCCATAAAGATTTCCTGCTCCTTGATCTCGTCGGTCTCCGTGTTGCGCAGGCGCACCCGCACCTTGATGGGCTTCGCGTAGGTGGCGTCCCGCTCCTTGCACTCCTCGATAGTGTACTTGGGCTTGTCGTTCATGGAGTAGTCCAGGAAGCTCAGCTCCAGCTTGCCGGAGAAGTCGGTAATGGTGCCCACATCCTGGAAAACCTCCCGCAGCCCCTCCTGAAGGAACCACTGGTAGGAATCCTTCTGGATCTTCAGCATGTTGGGGATCTCCAGGATCTCCCGGTACTTTGCGTAGGATTTACGCATGGTCTTTCCGAACATAACGTCCTTGACCATTGCCATATGGATCATCACAGCCTTTCTTTCGGATTGTGTGTTTCTTATGATACGCGTGGGCCAGTTGTTAAATTTGCGAAATATAGCCCTTGACAGATGCCGCAAACCGTGGTAAAATGTCTTCAATGAATTAAGATGCCGCAGAAGGGCATATTATCACAGTATGGACTACCATTGTACCCTATCCTGCCGGATTTGTCAATTGTCTTTTTTGCAATATTTTGGGGCTTTTGCCCCTGTTTTTTTGCGCAAAAAGCCGCCGCTCCACAGAAACGGAGCGGCGGCAGTGCATTTTGCGTCACAGGATGGAGTAGCCGAAGCTGTTGACCAGGGCGTCGATTTTCCGGCCCCTCTTGCAGTAGGGGCAGTCGTGATAGTCGTAGCTGGCGTAATCCGGCAGGTCCTTCACGCTGTAGTTGGAGCGCACCGGGTAGCCGGCCACCTCGTCCACCGCCCGGTAGATGGCGGCGATGCCCGCCACGTGGCCGCCGTAATACTCAATGGCCTCCACGGAGCGCTTGGCGGTGAAGCCGGTGGTCACCGAGGCCATCAGGATCAGCACGTGCTTATTGCAGATCATGGGCTGCACATTGTCCCGGAAAATGATCTGGGAATTGGCGTTGTACTCCGGCTCCAGAACGTAGATGGACTGGTGCTGGTTGATGGTGCGGAAGCCGCTCTTGGTCAGTTCCTCTGCCACGCAGGTGCCCAGCACCGCCGTACCGTCCAGGCACAGAATGGTGTCCACCGGGGTGTTATTGACAAAGTGGGACACCAGCTGGTGGGCGCTCTCCTTCGCCTCGCTGAGCCGGGTTTTCTGGTAGGTGATGTCAATGTAATAGTTGATGTGGCTGTGGTTCGTGGCGAAGTGACCCGTGGCGACCCGAAGGGGCACCTTTCCGTGCAGAATGGGCAGATCCTTAATCTCGATCATTGGTGTATCCTCCAAACATTAGAATCAAAAAAAGAAAGGCGCTCCGCACATACCCGGCAGAAGCGTTTTGCCGGGGCTTACGAAAACGCTTTTTTTCATTATAACCCACTGGAGCGGGAAATTTCAAGCGGAAATCCCGCTGGAGCCATCCAAATTTCAGCGGCTATTCTTGTGCAGTTTGCCGTTTTTTCAGTTCCGGTTCCAGCTGGAGGAACTGCCGGGCGATGATCTGGCAGATCGTGCCGCGCCGGATCATCTCATGCACCCGGGCAAGGGGGACCCATTGCGCCCCGTCCGTCTCCCCAGGCTGCAGCGTCACGGGCTGCGACATGGGGCGCTTCAGGCAGTAGTGGTCGTAGAAGCAGCTCTGGTCCCGGTCGGTGCGCAGGTACGTAAATTCCTCCGGCTCCGCCTGGATGCCGGTTTCCTCCCGCAGCTCCCGGGCAATGGCCTGGCGGCTGCTTTCCCCGGCCAGCGCGGCGCCGCCGGAATTTTCCCAGGTGCCGGCGAAGGTCTTCCCCTCCGCCCGGAGGGTGAGCAGCACATGCCCGGCGCCGTCAAAGACCCAGACGCAGACCACCAGACCGAATTCCCCCGGCTGCCAGGGTGTTCCCCGCAGGTGGACCCGGCCGGTCAGGCGGCGGTCCTCATCATAAATGTCATTGTATTCCACAGCGCAGCCCTCCTGCCTATAGATAAGGCGGGGCGGATGAACCCGCCCCGCCGGATAATATCTGCTCAGTCCAGCGTTTCGCCCCGGTCCCGGTAGGGGCTTTCCGTGGGACTTTCCGTAAGCGCTTCCTTCTGGTAGCGGCCGACCACCGTGGCGGCCAGCTCCACCGGGAGCAGCGTGCCCGCCCCGGCCACACAGCCGCCGGGGCAGGCCATGCCCTCCAGCAGGTAGCCGTTGTACTTCCCGGCCTTGGCCAGGGTCATCAGCTTCCGGCAGTCCCGCAGGCCCTCCGCCCGGGCGGTTTTGACCTCCACCTCCGGGTGGGTCTCGTGGATCAGGTTGGTCACCGCTCCGGCGACGCCTCCGGAAACCGCGAAGCCCCGGCCGGCAGCGGTACCCTCGTTCATAGGCTCACCGTCCGCGATGGCGGCGAAATCCACGCCCTTTGCCTCGAACATTCCCTGCAGCTCCTCAAAGGTTAGGACAAAGTCTACGTCCGAGCGGATGTCCTCCCGGATGGCCTCCAGCTTCTTGGCGGCGCAGGGGCCGACGAATACCACCTTGCAGGCAGGATTGTCCTTCTTGAGCATCCGGGCGGTAAAGACCATGGGGGTCAGCGTCATGGAGATGTTCTTTGCCTCCCCGGGGAACATTTTGTAGATCATGGAGTGCCAGGCCGGGCAGCAGGAGGTGGCCATGTATTTCTGCTGGGAGGGGACCTTCTCCAGGAAGTCCTTTGCCTCCTCAATGGTGCACATATCCGCGCCCACGGCGACCTCCACCACCCGGTCGAAGCCCAGCACCTTCATGGCGGCGCTGAATTTCTCCGGCGTGGAATGCTTGCCGAACTGGCCGATGAAGGCCGGGGCCACGATGGCGATCACCTGATCGCCCTGGAGGATGGAGCGGATCACCTGGAAGATCTGGCCCTTGTCCACGATGGCGCCGAAGGGGCAGCTGACCAGGCACTGGCCGCAGGCCACGCATTTATCCTGGTTGATCACCGCCCGGCCCTGCTCGTCGGAGCCGATGGCGTCCATGCCGCAGGCGGCCTGGCAGGGGCGCTCCAGGTGGACGATGGCGTGATAGGGGCAGGCCTTGGCGCATTTGCCGCATTTGATGCATTTGTCCGGGTCGATATGGCTCCTGCCGTTGACGAAGGAGATCGCCCCCTTGGGGCAGACCTTCTGGCAGGAGGCCGCCAGGCAGTTCTGGCACCCTTCGGTCACCCGGTACTGGTTGGTGGGGCAGGCGTGGCAGGCGTAGGGGATGATGTTGACCAGCGGCGGCTCGTAATACTGCTCGGCAATGGCCGCCTGGTCCATGCCCTCGGTCATCAGGCTGCGGGTCTGCACCGAGCGCAGGGAAAGCCCCATCGCGAGGCGCACCCGCTCACCGGCAATGGCACGCTCCAGGAACACAGATTCCCGGTGCAGCGGCCGGTCGCCGGGAACGATGACATAGGGCAGATCCTCGGCATGGGTGTAATCGCCCCCGTTGTAGGCCATTCTGGCCACTTCCGTAAATACCTTTTTCCGGATGTCGGTGATCAGGGATGGAATTCCGCGCATTTTACTCTGCCTCCTCTTTGATTCAGCTGCGGTGCAGCGCTTTTTTGAGAATGGGGACCAGAATGACTGCCAGGCCGCCGCCGATCAGCGCTGTGACCAGCTGGGGCCAGGAGAAGGTGGCCGGCAGCGATGTAAGCATGGGCGCCTTCAGGATGCCCTGCGCCAGCAGCGCATCCGATGCCAGGTCGCAGATCACCAGCACCACCAGCACGTACAGCACCGCGAATTTTGCCACTGCCGCGCACAGCCAGGCCGCGACCCGCCGCCAGACGAGCGCCCCGCTGCCCCAGATCAGCCGCAGCACCACCACCAGCACCGTGTTGCCGACCATGATGGCCGGAACGGTGGCCAGATTCGGGGCGATGCCCAGCAGGTATGCAAACACCGGGGAGAGCAGCGCTACCGTGACGCCGCTGCTCATGCCCACCATCAGCACGGTCACTGCCTGCACCGCATTGACGCAGGAGCCGGTGACAAATTGGCCCAGGGGCTTCGTGACCCACTGGAGCACCACCAGAAGCGCAAGCATCGCCGCGGTTTCCGTGACCCAAAGGGTTTTCTTACGCATATGCAATTACCTCTTTCTTTCCGTTGGTAAATTCATTATACCAGAATTCACATATTAGTCAAGGAATATAATTTTCCGGATGTGGAAGCCGGGCGATTTGCCGGAATTTCCCCGGCTCTGCGAAAATAGCTTTACTTTCCGGCAAATTCCTGCTATGATAACACTGCTTGAATCCATTGGAAAGGACTGACGCGGATATGGATGAACAGGAAATGGAATCCACAGAAGAAATTCTGGAGCAGATTATAGAAGAATTCCACGATGAGCCTTCCCCGGAAGGCGGCGAGGGGGGAGCCCCGGAAGCGGCGGCCGCCCCGGAGCCGGCAGAGCCGCCGGAGGAACCGGAGGAGCCGGAAGCGCCCGCTGCCGCGGCCCCGGCAAAGCGCCGCCCGTGGCTTTATTACACGCTGATCGCGATTTTCTCCGCTGTGTTTTTGTGCTGCGCCGTGTACATCGGCAGCTACCTGGTGGAGATTTACCAGGCAGCGAAGAAGTATGACGAGCTGGCCAGCATGGTGCAGCAGGCGCGGGAGACCCAGCCCAGCGAAACCGTGCTGCCCACCTTTGGCACAGCCACCAATCCGGACCCGGATTCTACCGAGCCGGAGGAAACGGACCCGCCCACTATCCTGGCGGAGTACCAGGCCATCTATGAGCTGAATAACGATCTGGTCGGCTGGATCACCGTTCCGGGCACGAAGGTCAATTACCCCGTCCTGCAGAGCAGTGTGGAGAATAAGGATTATTACCTCTACCGGGACATTTACGGCGACGATTCCCGCATGGGCGCGATCTATGTCCGGGAAACCTGCGATGTTTTCACGCCGTCGGACAATGTCACCATCTATGGCCACTGCATGAAGACCGGGGAGATGTTCGGCAACCTGAGCAGCTTCACCAGCAAGAGCTTCTGGGAAAAGTACCAGTACATCACCTTCGATACCATTTACGAGCATCATACGTACCAGATTTTTGCGGTGTTCAAGACCTCGGCCAATCTGGATGAGGGCTTCGCCTACCACCAGTTCGAGAATGCCGCCAATGCGGAGGAATTCGACGCTTTCGTGGCGAAGGTGAAGGAGCTGTCCTACTACGATACCGGCATTACGCCGGTCTATGGCGATAAGCTGATCTGCCTGTCCACCTGCGAGTACACCCTGGATAATGGGCGGCTGGTAGTGGTGGCTGTCCGGGTGTCCTGACGCGCTAGGTTCATGATACTATTATTATAATGTATGCCCCGCCGGCACATCCCCCCGGCGGGGCATTTGCTTGCCTGTGCCGACGCTTCTTGCCCTGTATCCAGTTCCTCCGCCGACACGATAAGTGCCGTCGGGAAGCTGAGCAGCAGCAGAAGCATCAAACACAGGCTGGCCATTCGTTTGAATGTTCTCATTGCTTTTGCACTCCTTTTCATAAAATAAAGGCTGTAACAAAACAGATTCGTTTTGTCACAGCCTCGTATATATAAAAAATCCCGGTGATTGCAGCCTCACCGGGATCTTTTATCCAGAATATTAAATTTGCTGGGATGGTTCAGGGGCAGGAAATAAATCCTGTTTCCTCTGCCCACTTTTGGAAGTCACCTTTGGATTGCTCTGTGAGATCTTCAAACCAATATGCTCCGCAGCGCTTGCAGTAATTTTCGTAACCTGCACGGGTTACGATATGCACCTGATAGCTCCCCCATCCATCATGCGCAAGCCAGGTGTCAAAATAATCTTCCGTCCCCAGGGCGGGAAGAACAATCTCATTGTAATGTTTCTGCCATTCCTCTACAAAGGACTTTATTCTAACGAACGCAATTGCCTTTTTCTACTCCCAGTCTTACATCTATTGTAACGCTGCACCAGATAAAAACTGGACAGGCACCGCTCTCGCAATGCCTGTCCGTTTGACTAAATATTTCCCACACAGGGGCTCTTTTGCGCAGTCCGTACATTCTGGGGCTGTTCACTCCTGTACCGAAGCCGCAATTTTTTGTATCCGGGCTTTCTTTGCAGCCCCCGCTTTTTGTTTTCAGGTCCTTCTTGCGGCCTCCCGGCGGCCATATTGCATCAGAATTACCTGACAACAAATGTGCCTTTCCGCAAGCGCTTACACGCTGACAACCGAAACAGATCCGTTCGAACTGATGCACCTGCAGCAATCAACATAGACTTCAATAAAGTCGTAACCTCCACATAGAGCAATAGAACGGGCTTTTTCAAGTCCTCCAGGGAGAGCTTGCCCAGACTTATAGTGCTCAATGATTTTCCCTGTCAGATCAAGCGTATGCACTTCATACGGTTCTCCAAGGTGACAGATAGAAACAAAGCCTAGAAGGACTCCGCTGATTTCAACTTCGGGAAACTCATTACGAATCACGTCAATAATTTCATTGACCTTGTGCTGATTGTGAACGTGGCCACCAGCATCCAATTTGTGAAGTGCATCCATATATTCCTTGGAACGTGTTTTCCTCAGCAAACGGTCAAGCTTCATTTTGCCCATTTGCTGAGCTTGCTGTTTTTGAGATTGCTGCTGAGTGGCACTAAGTATGCCACCCGTCTGCGTCTGTGCCTGAGGTTGCTTTAACATTGGCCGTGGCATCTTTTACACCCCCTTGTTCTATTTTAATTACAGGATCGATTGCTTGGAACGGTTTTAATTGTGGTGGCATTTGCCGACAAAATAGGTAATTTCAAAGCAGACAGAGTATTCTCTATAAGCAAGCAAAACGCGGGAGCGACTATGCATTAGCATTCAAGCTACACCTGTGTCTGCATCGTAAAATTACACCAACACTTTGCGTGTCTTGGGCCCTATTCTATTTTTGGAAAGTTCTTCACCACCAATTGGCTTACCGGAGGCGGGAACAGCTCTCTCTTTACCCCACTCACGGATTGCCTCGATCTTTTCAGGGCTTGTTTGCGAAAGGGGAACGACATTGTTAAATGCTGTTATTATGTTTTCTTCACTCATCACGAAATTTGCGTTTGCGATCGTTCTATATGCCAAATCACGAACTGTAGACTCCAAATCCGCACCGGTAAAGCCGTCTGTAAGCTCAACAATCTTATCCGCAAAGGGACCAACGAAATCCAACTTCAAATACTTACGCATATACAAAGAAAGAATGTCTCTGCGCTCATCAGCTGTGGGGAGGTCAACAAAGAACAACTCGTCAAAGCGGCCTCTACGTAACAATTCCGAAGGGAGCATAGAAACATCGTTTGCTGTGGCTACAACAAACACCTGCTTTTTACATTCTTGGAGCCAGAAAAGAAACTGACCGACCATACGGGTGGACACGCCTCCATCGTTTGAGCCGCCTGCACCGGAAAGGCCCTTTTCAATCTCGTCAACCCAAAGAATGCAAGGAGAAACATTTTCCGCTGTTGTCAGAGCATCTTTCAACTGCTGCTCAGACTGACCGACATAGCTGCCTTGAACAGTTGCAAAGTCAAGTCTGTACAAAGGCAATTTCCAGTTTGCCGAAATGGATTTAGCTGAAAGGGATTTACCACATCCAGGAACACCTACCAAGAGGATCCCACGAGGAGGCTGAAGCCCTTTAGACTTCAATTCGTCACGCTTTTCGGGAGTAAGAAGCTCCTTCTTTTCGTCTAACCACTTGCGAAGTCCAGCAAGTCCGCCGACATCTTTTACGCTTTCGTCAACCTCAATTTTTTCTAGCCCGGAAATATCCGAGAACAGGCGGTCTTTTGCATGACGGATTTCGTCCATGTCGGACTTTTTGATGCTCTTGTTGGCAATGAGCGCCGCCATAACATTCTCAGCCTCAATGCGTGTTACACCTGCCAGCGTTGCGGCTGCTTCGCGAATATCGGTATTATCCCACTCAATTGGAATCTCTGACCTGTAGTCGTCGATGTATTCTTTGATGATGGAATACATTTCATCTTCGTTGGGGAGATCTACCTTGATCACCATTCCCTGACGTTGTAACTGATTCCATACGGGGTTATTGGTCAATACAACCACTACGCCACCAGATTCATTTGCCAATGTTACCAAGTCAAGAATCTGCTTGGAATCACTATTATCTGTACTAAGGTCGGGTACTTCGGTTAAAATGAGCGTCATATACTGTTTACGCTTCATCTGCTCGCTCATAAAGTCGATTGCACCATATATAGATTTGTCATCGCTGATAACCTTTTCTGTGGTCAAGTCATATATACCTTTCGAAAGCGTATGAACATAAAACGATAGCGCCAGTTCCTCAGAAATCTGTTTAAGAACATCCAGAGTGCGGGCACGCTCTATGGTGTTTATCGCGATAAAAGGTATGCGAGCAATCGAGTACCTTTTTAAAAGTTCTTTTGTTTTTGCTATATCACTCATATACCGCTGCTCCTATTGTTTATTAGCGCTCAAAAAGCATTTACCCTATTGTTACGAACTATACTTGCGAGCTTACCCGAATGATCTGTTTTTGCAGAATCTTCGAGTGAACTCTGTATGCTGTTTGCTTGGCTGACTACCAGCTGATGATAGTGCTGGCGATTCGCATCCGGGAGAGCAGGCAAGTCAATCGCTTTTGATAAAAAACGCAGCTCTTTCCGTAGGGCAAGGAGAGCTTGGACAATAGCCCTCTCTTGCCCCCGGGAACGAGTCATTTCCGTCTGGAATTTATCTGTTGCGCTGTTCATACGGTAATTAACCACGTCAATCAGTTTCTTTGAAAAACGCTCTGCAACACCGGACTGCCATTCGACAGTCCCCTGCAGCATCGCCTGGAGCACTTCCTCATCATTTGTCTTGCTTTTGAGCATATCTAAGATAGACACCCATTCGGCGTATGTGTGCGGAGGAGATATGGTAGGCGCAAACATTGGAATTAGTGCCTCCTTACCATAACCTGCGGAGGAACAATGTCCCAATCAGGAAGACCATCTGCAAATACAGATGTTGGTTCTACATACTTAGAAGCGGTCTGCATTTGCTCAGTTTCAGCCACCGCAGCAAAAGCAGGAGCCGCACTGGTTTCGGCGACAACGATATCTGCACCACAGGAAACACAGGTCTTACTGCCTGGCTTATTTGCTGTGCCGCACCTGGGGCAAGGAACTACTTGACCTGCCGCGACCGAATTGATGAAATTAGCTTTGCTTTTTGCATCCATCGTATATACCTCCCTCATCTAGAAACATTGATTCTGCGGTTAGAATCAGCCAGTTTCCTTACATACTGTTCAGGGCTGATTTGCTCCAGGAAGTCAATAACTTTCTGACTTTCACTGTCTTTTTCGGCAAACTCAGCGCGGAAGTCAACGACTTCGGCCAGAGTAGCGCGAATAATCTGAGTGCCGTTCTTACGCTTCTGTTCAAACTGCGAGGAAATGATCTGGCGGTTTGCTTCAACCTTTTTCTTCTTAGAGAAGTGGTTGATGACCATACCGACACCAGCAATCATAGCAATGAGACCAAGGAATGCATTAGAGGCGATCATCATGATCAAGCCGATAACGCCGATAGCAATGCCCCCCCACAAGCAAAAGTTTTCAAAACCGGAGAGTACGCACTTAGCAAGAGCACTGGCTTCCTCTTGGTCAACCTGTGCCTTGAATTTATTAACGAGTTCGGTTTCATTCCGGCCATCTGTGGTTTCGTCATTGAAATTATCTACATTTATTTTAATTTTGTGCGGAACCTTCATGCGGTTCTGAGCGACAACATCATTGTATGCATTACTGACCCATTCCTTGGAAAGAGCAATAGCAAACTTCTGGGTGGATACGCTTGCATGAGAACTTTCGGGCTTCATAGCAGCATCTGTGAGGAGCTGGGTGAAATCCTTATGTTCCTCAAATGCAGTTTGCTCAATAGCCATGTGCTGACGAGCACGATCTTCGTCACCATCAAAATCGACAACAAACTGATTGTACTTTTCTTCTTTTCTGAGCGGGATTTCTTCATCGTCAAACTCGCTTACGAGACTGGTGAGAATTTCATCGAGTTGGGCCTTCAGCGAATCGGTTGAAGATTCCTGCTCAAAAATGGCCGTGAAATAATCAAGGATTTCGGCGTGGAGCATCGCACCTTCAAGAATGTCCTCAAGGGCGGGCCATGTTTTGCTGTACTTGCGGAGGTATGTATAATTGTTATATTCAAGGGGCTTCCTCTTTAGGTTGATGGCATCAGACCACTGCTGCGTCTGCTGCTCAACGAAGCCAGCCTTGTCTGTGAGATGTTCAAGCCATTCGCCTATTTGCTTGGAAACTACACCTTCGGAGTCGGAGCCCAGAAGGCCACTGGCAAATGCATCAAGAATGATAACGGTCTTGCGATCGAGGTTTTCTTCATCCTGGTTTGCAAGGTAACGCTGTGTCCACTTCAATGCTGCACTTTTACGGCCCGCACGGCGGCAAACTAAAGCCCAGAACAGGGAGGTCTTTTCGTCGTTCCTCTTAATACCTTCTCTCAAAGCCTTCTCTGCCAGATCAGGCTGGTCGTTAATCCGTGCGGCTAAAGCAACAAGGCAAGGAGCAAGCCAATAGCCAGGAGTCGAAATCATCAATTCCTCTGTTGCGTTACTAATGGTGTCTTTTTTCACGATACCGAGATCATCCGCCTGAAGGATGCCGGTTGTGGTTCTTCTTACGATATCGTAATGACCAAAACGCTTTTCCATCTCTTGACGGATCTGGATGAGGCGCTGCTGAGAATTTGATTTCGCGTTGGCTCGAATCTGGAGCTGTACAAAATTTCGGAACTCGTTTGCCAACGCCTCAACTTCATCATAAACGACTTTCACGTTGTCGTTTACGCGATCAACATTATTGTCGATCACTTCGAGGTTCCCGTTAAGCGCACCCAAGTTTTTGTTGATTTTACTCAGGCTACTTTCAATTGCACTTAGGTTTGCATAACTAATCGCATAATCTGCCATGTGATACTACCTCCGTTTTAATTTGGTTTTGAGCATATATGTTCAAGACAATCAGCGATAACTTTTGCTGCCAATTATCATTGCCATTATTTCATTATGACAGGATATACCCAAACGTGCGTCTTTACTTCTGCGCCAACTCTTAGCGACACGGTATTATAAGCGAACGTTTTATGCATATGGGGCTATTACAGCACTCCACATAAACTGAAGTATAGCCTAATTGAAAGAAACCGAGGCGCTCTATTGGAGACGGACCAATATTCATCGCTTTGTCAACAAGTTGTTCTTTCCTGCTCCAAGTTTACCGTTGCTTTATCTGCGAACATTCCGAAAAGTCATGGGGCTTGTCCGCACTGGGCCTTGTTGATTACAATGATCCTCATTCCAGGTAAGATAGATTTGTAAGAATAATTTGAAACTCTATAAAAATATGATGCAGTGCTTTTCACTTGCATTGACAAATAAACTTATATCAACACTTCTTAATTTATTATACTGCTACATTCGATATATTTCAACTAAAATCTGCTGTTTTGCCATTATTTTTATTGGTTCTGCATTTGTATAAAAAAATAGATGGAGGATGTAGCGCTATGTGGCTGTAGTATAAAAAGATGGTCTCTGCACGGGGCAAAGACCATCTTCGTGGAAACCCTTTTTATTATTCCAATGTCTACTTAACAGAAGGCTCTTCAGGCATCCGTTTTCCGGGGTTTTTACCGCGCTTGCGTGCCGCAGACGGGAGCAAATTTTGAGTGCGGTTCAGCGCTTGATGTCGAAATTCATGTTCATGATCTCTTTGATGGTGCCGGCGTCGTCGGTGATGTTGGCGTCGCCGTGGATGGTATGCTTAATGACGGAGCTTGCCACGGCGAAGTTCACCATATCCATGGCCTTGTAGCCGCGCATCATGGCATAGATCAGGCCACTGGCGAAGGCGTCGCCGCCGCCTACCCGGTCCAGGATGTTGAAGGTGAACAGCTTGCTCTCAAAGGTGTGGCCCTGGTACCACATATAGGCCTTCAGGCTGTTCTGGGAGCCGGAGTGGGCATAGCGCACATGGCGGGCAATGCAGCGGATGTTGGGATAGCGCTCGATGAAGTGGAGGAATACCTCATCCTGCTCCTCGTAGCTGGGCTGCAGGGGCACGCCGTCCTTCCAGTCACCCTTGGAGTGGTCCGCCTCGTCCTTCCATAGATGGTAGGGCTCAATGCCCAGCAGCACGTCCACATAGGGCAGGCACTGTGTGCAGAAGTCCCGGGCCGCCTCCCAGGTCCAGAGTTTGGAGCGGAAGTTCCCGTCGAAGCTGGTGGTCAGGCCCAGCTCCTTGGCCACCTTCAGGCAGTTCAGGATGAAGTCGGCGCAGGTGCTGTTCAGGGCCGGGGTGATGCCGGAGGCATGGAGCCAGGTGTAGCCCTTCAGCAGGGCGGGGATGTCCACCTTGCTCAGGTCGTATTCGGTGATGGCGGAGTGCTTGCGGTCGTAGGTGACCTTGCTGGCCCGGATGCCGTAGCCGGTTTCCAGGTAGTAGGTACCCAGGCGATGGGTGGGCGTCTCCTCCGGGGTGGAGAGGATGACGGGAGTGCAGTGGACATCGTTGGAGCGGAGCATACGCACGGCGCTTTTGCCGATGGAATTGTTGGGCACAACAGTGAAGAAGGTGGAGTCGATGCCCAGGTTCGCCAGGGCCAGGGCAATGTTGGCCTCGCTGCCGCCGTAGGTGGCCTCAAATTCATTGGCCATGCGGATCTTCTGGTAATTGGGCGGGGTGAGCCGGAGCATGATCTCTCCGATGGTGATAAACTTATGGTCGCCGACACGCTCGTTCAGCAGCGGATTATGATGTTCCATGTTGGGCCTCCTTATGTTTCGGATGCCTCTATTATAAGGGATAGGATTGTAAATTTCAATAGAGAAATGAGAAAAGTTATAGATTATTTTGGATAATATGCCAAATCCGGCCCCGCCGCGGTAAAAGGCCGCGCAGGGACCTCCACAGAGGCGCGTTATGGGGTGGAGATCCGGAAGGGCATGGCACGGGCTGTTTTACGGCCAGGCGAAAGGCCCCCGACCGGCTTGCGGCTGGGGGCCCTTTCAAACAACTGCCTGGCAGTTTGATCGCTCCTATAGAGGCTGTTGCCACGATAAAAAGTTATGCAAGTACGCAACCATGGAGCCAGATGCTAATCTCTATGAGATTTCCCGTTAACGGTTACAATCACACCGGAAATTATCAGAGCAGCTGGCCACAAGAGAAGACCTAAAACAGAAGACAGACCTTGATTGATATATCCGTCAGGACCATAGTAAATCAAAGCCCATGCGACATCAACGACAAATTCCATCAGCAAAAACGAGAAAAGGACATGCTTTACGTTTCTTCTGTTGGTTTTGAACATAAAACACACAATCATGTACACCAGCGAGCAAACAAACCAACCTGCCAACCATGCACCTGCATGGTTAACATAAGACTGCGATATTAACGCCGTTACCATTGCGTTCACCTCTGCGTATCTCTGTTACACATAGTAGAACTGAAAATATTTTTTAGGGTCTGTCGCGGTATTCCATGAGGAAAAGGGAATGGCGGTGATTGTCTCGTCACCGAAAATATTCCATGTTTCCTCATAGATGCTGTCGATGACTCGGTGCCCGCGCTGTAAATTAAGTTTGGCCTTGCAACTGCTGGAACCAGTCTCGTTCCCATAGGCAATCCAATAATAATCCTTACCCGCTACCAATGATGCTGCATCTGAGCAACCAATACAAAACACGGGCTCATCGTCGTTATCAAATGCTTTTGTATCTCGATAGGGGCGTGGTTGATTAGTATTGTATGTATAATTTCCACTGTACCAGTCGGTAGCCATAGCTGTATTATCATAATTATATAGAACCAAATCTGCTTCAAAAGTGGAATCTTCATCCTCTGTGAGCCCGGCGAGTTGATATGCGTAATCCCAGCGATAACTTACCTCCAAATATGTAGCATCCGCTACGTTGCTACTAGGCCACGCCCCTCCCCATCCATATGTGGGAAGCCAATTTCCATAGCTACTTTTTGATGACTTTAGTTCATCTTCGCCGAGAGTTTCGATGGCACAGGAATCAAGAACCTCGACACTTTCAATGATTTCTGACCCAACAAAGGCATAACTCTGTGTTATATCTGCATTTTCACAAATAATAGATGTTTGAACATCATTGTTCATGATGGCCTCTAACATGAAGGACATGTCATCCGTTGCGGAGCTATCCTCAAAGGATTCTATGCCCTCGGACAAAAGGGCGGTTTGCATATAGACAAATTCGTCCCACATGCTCTCAAAATCCAGTTGCTCATTAATCACATAACCGCTGGTACATTCGGTAATCCCCAAAATGCTTTTGACGGTAAAAGACTCCAATGTAATTTCGTTTGTCTCTACAAACTCACTGATTTCGCGGGGCTTTGTTTCCGCAAAGAATGTGATTTTTAGTGTTGCGTCCGTATCATTGGTCGCTTCTGCCGCAGACACCGTTGTACTACCTAGCGCAATTAGCATACCGACAGCGGCAGTTAAAGATATTAATTTTGCAGCGAATCTTTGTTTCATTGGTAATCCCTCCTAAGCTTAGTACGATAATATTATAACCGTATTCCTTTGCAAATTGTGAAGTTTATTTGTACGCTTAATAAATTAAATATGAAAATAAAATGAATCTAAAAGCGAAAGACCCCCGACCGGCTTGCGGCTGGGGCCCTTTTCCCTGCGCAGCTCCGCAATAAAACGGCCGGCCTTTTGTGCATCCATGGCCACACCTCCCTAAGGCCCCATTATACCGGGCCAGAGGGAAAAACGCAACCTATGGAGCGTAGATTTTCGTAGAATCCCGCCGGGAACCTGCGGCGGAGCCGCAGGCGATTGCAAATAGGGCGGCAGGGAAGCGCGTTATGGGGCGCGGCGCGCCTTCCCCCGGGCTGGCAGGGTGACAGTGAAGGTGACCCGGCCGTCCCCGCAGGCGACCTGGATGTCCCCCTGGTGGGCGTCCACAATATTCCGGGCGATGGTAAGCCCCAGGCCGTAATGCCCGGTGCCGCCGCGGTTGGCATCGCTGCGGAAAAAGCGGTCGAAGATTTCCGCCCGGTCCGCTTCCGGGATGAAGCCGGGATTGGAGACGGTCAGGATCGCCCCGGCCCTCTCCCGGCGCAGTGTGACGGCTATGCCGCCCGCACCCGCACTGTGGGAAAGCGCGTTATCCATCAGGATGGAAACCAGCTGGCTGAGCTGACCCGGGTTGCCGGGAACGGTGATGTCCGCATCGATTTGGTGGATCAGTGTCCGCCCCAGCTCGAACGCCACGCTCTCGAAGGGAAGCACCCCGCCCAGCACCAGATGGCTCAGCGCCACCGGCTCCATCCGGGGCGGATCCTGCTCCGTTCGCACCAGCTCCAGCAGCTCGCTGACCAATCCGGCCATCCGGCTGCTCTCGGAGCGGATGTTGGACAGCCATTTGTTGGCGCCGACCTCCCGCTCCAGCAGCTCCGCATTGGCCTCCACTACGGCAACCGGCGTTTTCAGCTCGTGGCCCGCATCGGAGATGAACTGCCGCTGGCGGCGGTCGCTCTCCTCCAGCGGGCGGATGATCCAGCGGGCCAGGCCGATGGCGCACAGAAGCAGCACCGCCACCATCCCCGCGCCCAGGATCAGCGCGTTGCGGAACAGAGTGGTGAAGCTGTCCGAAACCAGGGTATTATCCATCAGCACCACCAGCGTGTAGGATGCCTCCCGGTCGACACAGTAGACAAAATTGCCATGCGTCCCCTGGCTCTGCCCCTGCGCCAGCAGGTATTGCGCCGTATCCGTAAGCTGGGCTTCCGTGTACACTGTGCCGCTGCCCAGGTCCACGCTGAACGGCTGGCCGTCCCCGTCGAACGCTATGGAGTAGAAGGAGGAGCGGAGGAACCGGCCGTTGTCCGGCGCCCCGTCCGGCTCCGGCGCGCTTTCGCCCGGGGGCGGCGTATCCTCCCGCTGGCTGGGGTTGCCGTTTTCCAGGTACTGCTCTATGTAAATCTCCAGCATGTCCAGATTTTCCTGGTAAAGCTGCCGGTAGCTGATGATATAGATCGCCCCCAGGGTGACGGAAAGCAGCACCAGAAATACAGCCATGATCACCGCCACGATCTGCCGCCGGGAGCGCCGGAATGCGCCGCTTCTCTCCTGCTTACGCATTTTCCCACCTCAGCTCGTATCCCGCTCCCCAGACTGTGCGGATCTGCCCGCTGGAGCCGACGAACGCCAGCTTCTTCCGGGCGAAGGAAATGTAGACCTCTACCTTGTTGTACTCCGATTCATTCTCATAGCCCCAGATTTTCACAGCCAGCTGCTCCTTGGACAATATCCGGTTCCGGTTGACCATCAGGTATTCCAGGATCCGGCATTCCTTCTCGCTCAGGTGCACGCTCTGCCCGGTGGCTACGCAGTGCAGCGTAAGGCCTTTGGCGTCCAGAGCCAGATCTCCGGCGCACAGCCGGTCCTCCACCAGCGGCAGACCCCTGCGGCAGAGGGCGCGCACCCGTGCCAGCAGCTCCCTCGGCTGGAAGGGCTTGGTCACATAGTCGTCCGCTCCGGCGTCCAGCCCCAGCACCTTGTCGTCCAGCTCGCCCTTGGCTGTGAGCATCAGAATCGGCGTGATCAGCCCTGCCTGCCGGCTCTGGGCGGCGACCTCCACGCCGGAAAGTCCGGGCAGCATCACATCCAGGATCACCCCGTCATACTGCCCGCTGCGGATGGCGATCAGCGCCTCGTCCCCCCGGGAGAACCAGTCCACGTCATAGCCGTCCTGCCGCAGCAGCTCCCGGAGCGCGTCCGCCATGCGGGGCTCGTCCTCTACCAGCAAAAGTTTCACTTGCAGCACCTCCTGCTCCTATATCTGAATCTGGCGCCATCATACCATAAAAAGCTTGAAAAATCATGGAATACTTCAATGTTTTTTCAAGCACTCTGTGATACGATCGGGGAAAAGAACAAGGAGGTTCTTGCCATGAAGAAATTGACCGCAATGCTGTGCGCCCTGGCGCTGGTGATCAGCCTGGGCGCGTGCAGCACCACATCTTCAGATACCGGATCCGGGGACACATCCGATTCCGGGACGGAATCCCAGGTCGCGGATTCCACGGAGAAGGCGTACATCGAGTCCGTCCTGAACCTCGCCAATAATACGGACTATACATGGAGCTACGATTCCGGCGCGGACGCCTGGGTCATGTCCATTGTGTCCGCGGTGGCCTATCCGGAGATCGCGGACGAGGAGGGCGTCTCCGTCTGCGTGCCCGGCGGCTATGTCACCGGCATCGATACCGATGGGGACGGCACGGCGGATGTGACGGCGGAAAGCTACACCGCCGCCGTCAACGGCAGCCTGGTGATCGATTACGACGCCCAGATCGTCAGCACTAACGGCCAGGTGTACACCGCATCCACCGCGCCGGTGATCCTGAATACCGGCGCAGCCGGGTACAGCTCGTCCACCAATACGCTGGCGGCTACCACCTATGCCGTCGAGGGCTACATCAATGTGTCCTGCGGCAACCGCGGCAAGCAGGACACGGCCACGGACGCCGACGGCAACACCTATTACACCGGCGACGCACCGTCCTGCCTGGCGGACCAGAAGGCCGCCGCCCGGTTCGTGAAGTATAACATCCTGCTGGGCAATCTCCCCGGCAGCGTGGATTACTTCGTGTCCACCGGCGGCTCCGGCGGCGGCGCCCACGCGACCATGTTCGCAGCCACCTCCAACAACCCGGATTTCTATCCCTACCAGGCTGCGGTGGGCGCCGTGGGCTGCTATGTGAACGAGGACGGGACGTACTCCACCACTGTGACCATCGATGGCGAGGAGGTTTCGCTGTCCGACGGCGCATGGGGCTGCATCGCCTATAGCGCCATTACCTCCCTGTATGAGGCGGACATGGCGATGGCCTTTGAATACTACCTGGATACGGATTATTCCTTCGGGTCCGATTTCCAGGCGCAGCTGGCGGAATACCTCTCCCAGGCCTACATGGCGTATATCAATGGGCAGAACCTGACCGTGGCGGAGGCCGACGTGGGCTTTGACCTGGATGGGGACGGCGCGCTGAGCAGCACCGTTGCCCTGACCATCGAGTACGACGCGGAACTGTACGCCGACACCAACGGCTACGGCGGCACATACCTGGACCTGTACCTGGCGGAGTTCATCTCCAACCTGCAGTGGTACCTGGACAATCTGGACTATGCGGACGGCTGGACCTGGTTCGACGCGGACGGCAATGCGCTGACCGACGCGCAGGTGGCGGCTATGACCGCCCAGGAGAAGGCGGAGGCCTTTGTGGAGGGGCGTTACACTGCCGGAAGCACCGGCGGTATCAGCGGCGGACTGCCCAGCGGCATGAATGGCGCCGCGGACTTCGGCGGCGCGGACTTCGGCGGCGCGGGCGGCCCCTCAATGGATGGCACGCTGCCTGACGGGGAGATGCCCGGGGATATTGACACCTCAGACCTGCCGGATGGCGGGATGCCCGGCGATCTGGACACCGCAGATCTGCCGGGAACCGGGGAAACTACCTCCGGCAATGAGAATGTGGACTCCAGCGGCGACACAATGAACGTGGGTACCCCGGACGCCGGGACGACCCAGGCCGCGGGCAGCTCCATCGATTCCAATAATTACGCCAGCTATGAGGAGATGGTGGCCGCCTATGCCGCCGACATCGCCGAGCTTGAGGCGGGCGACGCATACGGCAACAATCTGGTATCCCTCTACAATCCCCTGAACTATATCGGCGATGCGGATACCGAGGGCGCCGCGTGGACGCGGATCGTCATGGGCGCGGCGGAGGGCGACATGTCCATGTTCTCCTCGCTGAATCTGCAGATCGCCTGGCTGAATGCGGGGACGGACTGCCAGATCGAGTGGCAATGGGACGGCGGCCATGTGCCCTCGGAGGTGCTGAGCAGCTCCTTCGCCTTGTATGTGGATCAGATGTACGCCCAGTATGCGGGCGGCGTCGCCGTGGAAACGCCGGAGGCCCAGACGCAGACCGCCAACGGGACCGCTACCGAGGCCACCGGCACGGACCTGAGCGGCTGGGTGGACTACACCGACATCACCAGCGTGTCCTTCACCCTGGCGGACGCGGTGTCCTACCGCACGGCGGGAGCCAGCAAGGCCATCCCCGGCTTCGACGTCATCGACTATGGCCAGGAGGACTATGTGTTCGGCAGCAGCACCCAGGACGCCCGGCACTGGAACACTTTCCTGCTGGATATTTTCCAGACATACGCGGATACCCTTGCCCCGCTCTTTAACGCCGGTTGACGGCGGAGCCAAATAGAACAGCCAGCCCGAACCTTCAGGCTGGCTGTTTTCGCGCTTCCCGGCTCAGCGGCAGTGGGGGCAGGCGGCGGGACGCTGGGGAGCGGGCTGCTTCCGGAAATCCCGGGGCAGGACGCCGTAATACGCCTTGAACGCCGCGGAGAATTTGCTCTGGGTGTCGTAGCCCACGGCCTGGGCGATCTGTGCGATGGAGCGGTCGGTTTCGCAGAGCAGCTTCGCCGCCTGCTCCATCCGGTGCTGCTTGATGTGGGCGGCGATGGATGTGCCGTACACGGATTTGAACGCGGCCTTCAGGGTCGTCGGGTTGATATGGTACTGCCTGGAGAGCTCCTCGATGGTCACACGCTCATCCATATGGGTCAGCAGATAGTCGTGGATCTCCCGCACGGCCATGACCTGATCCGACTGGCGCTGGCTGAGCCATTGGGGGCAGGCAATGTCCATGACCTGCTCGATGATCTGGTGCAGCAGGCGGCTCTGCGCGGTGTCCGCCGCCTGGTAGTAGACTTCCTTGCCCACCCGGCGGCTGACGATCAGGCCACTGTCCTTCAGCGGGCGCAGGTGATGGGAAACGGCGGGGCTGGACATTTCCAGCAGGGCGGAAAGGTTCACAACGCATTCCTCACAGTGGCACAGCAGCCAGAAAATGCGGATGCGGGTAGGATCCGCCAGCTGCCGGAAAATGTCCGCCACCGTCTGGAAATTGTCCACGCAGGCCAGCTGCTCCATGATGGTGCCCATGCCGACGGTTTCGCCGTGATGATGGGGAAGAATGGCTCCCTCCATGATAATTTGCCTCCTTTTCGCCCAAACGGAAGATGTTTTTTCCCGTTTGGGCGCATTTTCCGCCAAACGCTTGACGGATGCCTTCCCGGGAATTATACTACATTCAGAACCATTAAGCAAGTGCTTAATCATGAAATCGAAAAACGGAGGACATTCCAAAATGAAAAAGACCTATAAAATCGAAGTGGACTGCGCCAACTGCGCCAATCTGATGGAGGATGCCGCCCGCAAAACCGCCGGTGTGGCCAGCGCGACGGTGAACTTTATGACCCAGAAGCTGATCGTCGAGTTCGCCGAGGGGCAGCAGCCCGCCGCGGTGATGAAAAATGTCCTGGCCGCCTGTAAGAAGGTGGAGCCGGACTGCGAGATCTACCTGTAAGCCGGGCGGAAGCCGGAGATTCGGAAGGGGGAATTGGGCATGCAGGCGCTGGTCATTGGCATACTGCTGGCCGCTGTGGTGATCATGGCCGGGCTGGTCCTGGGCATTTTGGGCAGACGGCCGGACGCACTGACGAAAAAGCAGCGGAAAATGATGCTCCGCATTCTGATAAGCGCGGGGACCCTGCTGGTGCTGCAGTGCGTCCCGGCGGAGGGATTTGACACCCTGGACGGGTACCTGTTCCCCAACGCGGGGCGGCTCCTGCGCCTGCTGTGCTACTTTGCCGACTACCTGGTGATCGGCTATGATATCCTCCGCAAGGCCGGGAAGGGTATCCGCAACCGCCGGGTATTTGACGAGAATTTTCTGATGGCGGTCGCCACCGTGGGCACGATGGCGCTAGCGATCTACCAGAACGGGGAATATCTGGAGGCCATCGCCGTCATGCTGTTCTACCAAATCGGCGAATGGTTCCAGGGCTATGCCGTGGGGAAAAGCCGCCGGAACATCAGCAGCCTGATGGATATCCGCCCGGATTATGCCAACGTGGAGCGGGACGGCGCACTGGAGCAGGTAGACCCGGATGCGGTGGCGGTCGGCAGCATAATCGTGGTGCAGCCCGGGGAGAAGGTGCCCATCGACGGCACCGTGGTGGAGGGCAACTCCAGCCTGGACACCGCAGCCCTGACCGGCGAAAGCCTGCCCCGGGACGTATCCGTGGGGGATGCGGTGATCAGCGGCTGTATCAGCATGACCGGCGTGCTGAAGATCCAGACCACCCGGGAATTCGGGGAGTCCACCGTTTCCAAAATCCTGGACCTGGTGGAAAACGCCAGCTCCCGTAAGTCCAGGTCGGAGGATTTTATCTCCCGCTTTGCCAGGGTGTATACCCCCGCCGTGTGCTATGCCGCCCTGGCGCTGGCACTGCTGCCGCCCATCGTCCGCGTGGCGTTCCTGGACCTGAGCGCCGATTGGGGCACATGGCTCTATCGGGCGCTGACCTTCCTGGTCATCAGCTGCCCCTGCGCCCTGGTCATCAGCATTCCGCTGAGCTTCTTCGCCGGGATCGGCGGCGCCAGCAGGGAGGGCGTGCTGGTGAAAGGCTCCAATTATCTGGAGCTCCTCTCCCAGACCCGGTATGTGGTGTTCGATAAAACCGGCACCATGACCAAGGGCGTTTTCGAGGTCAGCGGCATCCACCATTCCACCGTGGAGGACGAAAAGCTGCTGGAATACGCGGCACTGGCGGAAAGTGCCTCCTCCCACCCCATCAGCAAAAGCTTGCAGCGGGCCTACGGCAGGGACATCGACCGCAGCCGCGTGGCGGACATCCATGAAATCAGCGGCAACGGCGTGACCGCCGTGGTGGACGGTGTCAGTGTGGCTGTGGGGAACGACAAGCTGATGAAGCACCTGGGCATCCCCTATGTGGAATGCCGCCAAACCGGCACGATCATCCACATGGCGCTGGATGGCAAATACGCCGGGCACATTGTGATCTCGGATGTGATCAAGCCCCAGGCGGGGGCCGCCATCGCCGCGCTGAAGCGCGCCGGGGTGGAGAGGACGGTAATGCTCACCGGCGACACCAGGAAGGTCGCCGACCAGGTGGCGCAGGAGCTGGGGATCGACGAAGTATACAGCGAAATGCTCCCCGGGGATAAGGTGGAGAAAGTGGAGGCGCTGCTGCGCAGCAAGCCTGCCAAGGCGAAGCTGGCTTTCGTGGGCGACGGCATCAACGATGCGCCGGTGCTGTCCCGGGCGGATATCGGCATCGCCATGGGCGCCATGGGCGCGGATGCGGCCATCGAGGCGGCTGACATCGTGCTGATGGACGACGACCCCATGAAGATCGCCAAGGCCATCCGGATCTCCCGGAAATGCCTGGGCATCGTGCACCAGAACATCGTATTTGCCCTGGCGGTGAAGGCGGCTTGCCTGGTCCTGGGCGCGGTGGGCATTGCCAATATGTACCTGGCAATTTTTGCGGATGTGGGCGTGATGGTGCTGGCGGTGCTGAATGCCATCCGCTGTCTGTCCGTGAAGAAGCTGTAAATATGAGGACACGGTGACCGCCGCGGAGGTGGTCCTGGAGCGGCTGCGGCCGCCGGAAAAAGAATAAGCTCCCCCAGTGGAAACGCAGCTTTGCGCCGCCTTCCGCCGGGGGAGCCTTTTTACGCCGGAGGATCAGCTGAAGAAGCTTCCGGTGTCGATTTTCTGGTAGCCGCCGAAGCTGGAGCCGCAGGCGAAAATTTCCTCCGCCAGCGCCTGCCCCAGGAACATCTGGGTGATCTCGTTGGTCTTCTCGGTCATGTCGATGTCCGCGAATTGCTCCGGGTACACCGTCTTGGCGATGAACCAGGCGTTCATCAGGGCGATCTCGTAATTGGTGTAGTAGGCGTTGTAGGCCATTTGCAGGTAAACTTCACCGTCCTGCCAGGCCTTGCAGGTGTCGAACAGGGTGGGGTCCTCCTGGTACAGCGGGGTGATGTTCTTCACCGCCGCGGCGTCAATGATCATAATGTCCATCTCGTCCCCCAGGGACACGAATTTCTCCGCTTCAATGGACTGGATGCCGCTGACGGCCAGCCCCGTCACCACATTGCGCACGTTGGCGATGGTGAAGGTGATGTAATCCTGGGCGGTCATCAGATGGTTGGTGGTGCCCCAGTTGCCCAGCCCGCAGATGTACACGTCGGGCTGGTCCGCCTCGGCGATGCCCTCTGTCCGGGCGGTGATCTCCGCGGCTTCCGCCTGGACGTAGGCGATGAGCGCTTCCGCCTTCTCATCCTGGCCGAACAGAGTGCCCAGCAGCGCCAGAGAGCCGGAGAATTCCTCACCAAATACGCCGTCCACGCCGGATTTCAGGGTGATGACCGGCACACCCAGCTGGGATTGCAGGGCGTCCGCCTTCTCCACATCCTCATATTCGGAAATGACGATGTCCGGCGCGCAGGCGAGGATCTTTTCTGCCTCCGCTGTCTGGGCATTGGGGCCACCCACGCCGCAGGAGGGCAGGGAGGCAAACACGTCGCTGTAGGCCAGCACATACGGCCGCGCCACGGAATCAAACATCTGCGGGCGCTCCTCCAGGGTCAGGTTGTCAATGTCCTCCACACCGCAAAGCAGCGCCGTATCCCCCACGTAGCAGTACATCCGCAGCGCGCCTGCGCCGATGCACACCACCCGGGTATAGCTGCCCGGCGTGACGGTGACGGTCCTGCCAATCATGTCAGTTACGGTGATCTCGCCGCTGTCGGCTGCGGCGGTGGTGCCGGTTCCCGGGGATCCGGTGCTGTCTTCGCCAGTCTCCGCGGCGCAGGCGGCCAGGGACAGCACCATCCCCAAAGCCAGCAGCAGGGCAAAAATCCGTCTAATCTGCATTATAATTTCCTCCAATGATGAATTTCTGGCCGTCCACATCCGCAACGCGGACCTGGATGCCGAAAATATCCGCGATCACATCCGGGCGGAACATTTCCCGCCCGCCGGAATAGCGGATGACGCCGTCCTTCAGGAAGAAGAAACGGTCGCCAAAATACATGGCCTGGTTCAGGTCGTGCAGGGAGCTGAGGATGGCGATGTTC
>JAJQHS010000010.1 GCA_021199635.1 Bacillota bacterium | reverse complement strand
GGTCGGCGGTGGGGACGGGGTGGAACCCGCCGCCGTAATAGCTGCCGTTGCAGACGCAGATCATGGTCTTCTCCCCGTCCATGCGCTCGCCATCGATCTCCACCACATAATGCTCCGCCACGCCCCGGACCACATTCACCAGGGTGGACAGGGCATACGCCCGGAACCCATGGAGAAGCGGGAGCCGCTTGTAACCGGCCACGTCCGTGCCGATCCGGGCATCCAGCCCCACGGAGCAGACGTTCAGCGCGCAATGCTCATTGCAGCGGATCAGGTCAACCTGGATCTCCTGGCTATCCAGCAGGCGCTCCAGGTCCTGGAACGCCGCGGTATCCGAGAATATTTTGATAAAATCGTTGCCGCTGCCGCCGGCGTAATGGGTCACGGCCACGTTGGGGAAGCCTGCTGCGCCGCTGACCACCTCGTTGAGCGTACCATCCCCGCCGCAGCAGTAGATGCGGTATTCCTCCCCGGTCTCGGCGGCGCGCCGGGCCAGCGCCCGGCAGTTACCCGGCGCGGTGGAAATCTCCACCTGATAGTCCAGCTCCCGCTGCGTGCAGACCTGCCGGATGGTCCGGCGGTACTCCTCTGTGCGGTCCCGGCTCCCGGCCGCCGGATTGATGATAAATAAGTGCTTCATTTCTTCTTCCCGCCCGGATACATATAGTAATTACACTGGATCATGCCGTTGTACAGCTTCCGCTTCCTGTCCGCCCGGCGGCCAAAATAATGCTCGAATTCCGGCTCAGACGTGATGATATACGGCTTCCAGCCCACAGCGCCCCGCAGGTGCCGCCCGAATTCGGCGTAGAGCCGCTGGGCGCTCCTCTGCTCCAGCATCCGCTGGCCGTAGGGCGGGTTGCACACCAGGATTCCCTCCGCCGCGGGCAGGGGCATGGAAGTGGCGTCCCCGTCCCGGAAGGTGATCATAGACGCGACGCCCGCCTTCCGGGCGTTGGCCATGGAGAGGCTGACGCATTTGGGGTCGTTATCCGACCCGAGGATGCGGTAATCCCCGTGGAATTCCCGCGCCTTCGCCGCCTCCCGCGCGTCCCGCCACACAGTGGCATCCGCCCAGGCAAAACGCTCCCCGGCAAAGCTCCGGTTCAGTCCCGGCGCCCGGTTCGCGGCGATCAGCGCCGCCTCGATGGGAATGGTGCCGGAGCCGCAGAAGGGGTCCCAGAAAAATTCCCTGCCCCGGTAGCGGGTCAGCAGCACCATGGCGGCGGCCAGCGTCTCCCGCAGGGGCGCGTCATTGCCCACCGCCCGGTAGCCCCGCTTGTGCAGGCCGGGGCCGGTGGTATCCAGGTACAGCTGCACCCGGTCATTCATGATGGAAAATTGCAGCTGGTATTTTTCGCCGGTTTCCGGCAGCCAGCTCAGGCCGTATTTCTCCCCCAGCCGGCGGGAGGCCGCCTTCTTCACAATGGCCTGGCAGTCCGGCACGCTCATCAGCCGGCTGTTCAGGCAGTGGCCCTTCACGGGGAACGCCCCATCTTTGGGGATGAAATCCTCCAGATTGGCGTGGTACACGCCCTGGAACAGTGCCTCGAAGCTGTCCGCCGGGAAATCCGCCAGGACGAGCAGCACTCGCTCCCCGGTGCGCAGGCACACATTGGCTCTGGCCATCGCGTTGGGATCCCCGCGGAAGCGCACGCGCCCGTTTTCCACCCGGACGTCCTCCATGTCCATCCGCCGCAGCTCATCCCCGGCGATGCCCTCCAGCCCGAACAGCGTGGGCACCGCAAATTCCAATGAATCCATACTCCCTCCCATAATTACCGGAGAATCTTCCCCGGCTTCTGATACCGCTCCTGCTCGGAAAAGACGCAGCCGCAGTATTTCTGAATATACATTCCCAGCTCCCGCGCCTTTTCCTGCCCGGTGCGGAACCAGGGGCGGAAATCCCGGTACAGGAAGGTCACGCCGTATTCCGCCCCGGCGCGCTCCGCCGTCTCCCGCAGCAGCGCATGGTTCTGATAGGGGCTGATGAACAGGCTGGATGTGAAGCTGTCGAATCCCAGCTCCCTGGCCTTCCGCGCGGTTTCGAACAGGCGCATTTCGTAGCATTTTACGCAGCGGTTGTCGATATCCTCCGCCACCGCCCGGACGAAGGGGCGCAGGCCGTAGTCATCCCGCTCCAGCAGCGGCAGCTCGATGGCTTGGGCGTACTCCCGCAGGCAGTTGCGCCGGGCGCGGTACTCGGTGAATGGGTGAATATTGGGATTGTACCAGTAGCCGGTGACGTCGTAATGGTCGCCCCGCAGCACCTCAATGCACTGGTTGGCACAGGGTGCGCAGCAGATATGGAGCAGGGTCTGCATGAAGATTCCTCCGGAAAGTGTATTTTCCTGTATTGTAACATCCTTTTCACCCGGGCGCAAGCATAAACCCGCGCAGAATCCATAATCTGTAGCATTCCGGCAGAGAAGCGGAGAAAGTAACGGCATTGCTGGAGGAAATGAATCAAGATATGGCACGGTTGCCTGCGGCGAGATGATTGCCCATAACGGCCGAAAAAACGCGGAGAGTTCCCACCCGGGAACCCTCCGTTTTTCCTGCGGGGCGGTTTCCTTACAGCCCCTGCTTCTCAGGATTATTGTTTTTTCTTGCGGCGGAGAATAACCACGACCGTGATGACAGCTGCGGCAACAGCGGCCAAGGCAACTGTGATCCCGACGTACAGCCCCAGCGGAAGCTGCCGCCCCGTATTGTCTGCATCGTCTGCATCATCTGCATCATCTGCATCGTCCCCGTCATCCGTTTTATACGATAAGGTAAGCGCGGTATCTTCACCTTGCTCGTCATAATACACGATAAATACATTCGTGTCGGCTTGGAAGTCCTGGGAATCTGTCGTCTCGTCGTTTGTGGTAATCGTCACTGTGCCGCTTGACAGTCCGAGTACCTCCACTCCTCCATCGACCGTACGCATCTCAATGGAAGCATCCTGAATCTCGCCAGTGATCTCCAGTTCGGTTTCCACATCGTTAAATATCGTAGTGTAAGTAACCGTGCAGCCCTCGCCCGCTTCACCATCAAAGCGTATGTTCGCCTCACCGTCGCCAATTGTCCCAACATAATCCGTGACGCAGCCGAAGCTTGCGGACAGAATTGCGTTGCCCCCTGCCAGGATGATTTCGTTGTCCTCCCCGGAGATTTCAGACAAACTCAGTGAGTTGGCATTCTCGGCCCAATACAGCATACCGCCATCATCTGTCGCATCCTCCGTGGACGAGGACATGTCATCTACAACCTCAATCAAGTTCTGAGGAAGCTCAGAGATGGCCTCGCAGTCGATATAGGCAAGCAGCGAGGACGTGTCGATTACTTCCATTCCCTCGATATACGTTTCTACCTTATCTTCCGTCGAAGAATACGTGCTTGCAGAATTACCTGTGAGAAGGATATCGTACGGTCTATAGTAGTCTACCTGATATCTTGTCAGAGAATTGTCGCTTGTGACGCCATCACTTGTCCAGCCGCCGCTGTATGTCCACGTCCAGTCATCATTTATTACCAGGCGTTCGATGGAGTCTGTGTTGTTCGGATCGTCAATCAGTATTGTCTTCCCCTCGTATCCAACAGCAAGAACTTCGTGCCCAGAGTCCTGGATAGGCTGACCGTCTGAGTCTAATTTGTAATGGATCAATGAAATTGTTACTCCAATTTTACCCTCGTCCGTGTAAGCTTTGACGGTGTTGTACAAGCCTTCGATATCACACCAGGTTTCGCGGGTGGATTTTGCGACCTCACTGCTCCATTGATAGATATATGCGTACTTAATATAGTCTTCAACAGAGATCGTATTACCCCCTACTACAAAGGCAGAGCAGATATCCGAGAAGGGAAATCCAAGGTTGTAGTTTACAATTTCTCTAATATTCTCGCAGGACTTATACTGAAACAAGCTGCCGTCAAATGTGCTAATTTGTGAGCAGTCCGGAAGGCCGTTGTAAATAGCGGCCGTGGTATAGGCCATCCCAAAGCACAGCCCGCCTTTCGACGCATCCTTCTTCAACTTGTACAGGAGTGTCCCAGGTCCGGCTCCGTAAAACGTTGTAAAATACTTTTTGGAAATCTTTTCCCCATAGTTCTCAAAATCGTAGCTATCTGTGTAGAAATCATATCCGTCGGCATAGATCTCCACCGAGTAGGGCGTCCAGGTGATCGTGCCGCCATAGTCCTGCATCACATCCTCCGTCCAGGTTTCGTTCCCGGCAGGGTAGTAGGCAGTGGCAGTAGTATAGGAAAACGCATAATTGTCAATCTCAGGCGCATTGCCCTTAAATTTGATCACGGTCAGGCCATCGCAGTTGCAAAATGCAGAACTGCCAATCGTGGTGACGCTCTCCGGAATCGTCACACTCGCCAGGCCGTCGCAGTTGTAAAATGCAGAACTGCCAATCGTGGTGA
>JAJQHS010000015.1 GCA_021199635.1 Bacillota bacterium | reverse complement strand
TACCAAAGCTCCCCCTTTTTGTCAAGCACCTATTTTCCTTTTTTCTCAAAATTTTCGGGGAGCCTACGAATAGGCTCCCCAACAAAAAATGACTTACTCAACATCCTCGATTAGGCCGAAGCCGCCATCGTTCCTGCGGTAGACCACAGCGAAGGCGCCGTCATTATCCTCATCCCGGAATGCGAAGAAGGTATGCTCCAGCAGGTTCATTTGCAGCATGGCCTCCTCACGGGTCATGGGGTTAAAATAGAATTGCTTCACCCGGACGAGGCTCAGGTCGTCCTCATTCTCCTCTGGGGTGAAGGAGGTTTCCTCCACCGCTCTGGTGAAGGCATCCTGCCGCAGGCGGCGTGCCAGGCGGGTCTTGTTCTTGCGGATCTGGCCCTCGATGGTGCCCACGGCCGCGTCGATGGAGGCGAACATGTCGGAGGTGCTCTCCCGAGCCCGGAACCATGTGCCTGCGCCGTGAACGGTCAGCTCCACATTGTTCTGGTTCTTCTCCACAGAAAATACGATGAGTGCTTCCGCATCCTCCTCAAAAAAACGTGCCAGCTTCATTACCTTCTTCTCGGCATAGGCATGGACATTGCCGGGCAGCTTGACTTTCTTCTCACTGTACTGAAACTTCATATGCGGCAGCTCCTTTCGTTTCACCGGTACTCCGGTGTACCATTATTATAGCACATTTTTGGGGAAACGGCAAGGGGGATTTGGTCAATCTTCCAAAGATTCCTCATCATCCAGCAGCTCCATCATGGTCAAATTGTATACATCCTCTGCCTTCTTCTCAAACAGGCGGCTCAGCCGCACCGCCTGGCGCTGATCCGGCGCCACCAGCTCCAGCGTCATCAGGTTCCCGGCCTCGTCATCCAGCGACATGACCACGGAATAATCCCCCGTTTCCCTGGGGAGCACCTGGGTGCGCACAAAGCTGCTGCGGCGAATCTGGCGGTTGAACCGCGCCACCGCATTCTCCGCCCGCTGCTTCACCGTGAAGGCGATGGAATCCTCCGTCAATTCGCCGGCCTCCCGCCCCTTCTCAGTGATCTCATAGCGGCCGTCCGCGTTTTCCTGCAAATGGCCGGATTTTACCATCTCCGGTATGGCAGTGCAGACGTCAAAATAGCTCAGGCAGTCGTCCTGGTAGCACAGCTCGTAAATTTCCTGCCCGGTCATGGGATAATGGGACCGCGCCGTTACAAACAGGATCAGCACCTTTACATCCAGCATGTCATGAATAAAACCAAGTCTTTGCATACGCTCACCTCTTACCCTTATTATACAGGGAATATTGGAAAAATCAAGGCACATCCTGCCCCTGCGGCGCATATTCTGGGGCGAAAGGGTGATAAAACATGAACGGAATAACCATTTTCGCGCCGGAGGGAAACGCCGCCGTGCGCTTTGCTGCCGGGGACCTGTCCGATCGGGGCATCAACATTGCAGACACGCCCGCCGAGGATGTGACCCATCTGCTGCTGCCGGTTCCCAGCTTCGACAGGGACGGAAACATCCGGGGCTGCGGTGCGCCGGAGCCAGTCCTGAAGGCGCTTCCCAAGGATGTGACCGTGATCGGCGGCGGCCTGGGGCACCCCGCGCTGAAAGGCCGGCGGCAGATCGACCTGCTGGAGGATGCGCAATACCTGGCGGAAAACGCCGCCATCACCGCCGACTGTGCCATCCGGATCGCCGGAAGCAACCTGAGTACGGTGTTCCGGGGCTGCCCGATCCTGGTGATCGGCTGGGGGCGCATTGGGAAATGCCTCGCCCGTCAGCTGGCGCAGATGGGCACGGAGGTCACGGTCGCCGCGCGGGGCGAATCGGACCGCGCCATGGTGCAGGCGCTGGGCTTCCGGGCGGAGCATACGCAGGCTCTGCGCTTCGGTCTGCTGCGCTACCGGGTGATTTTCAATACGGTCCCCGCTCCGGTGCTGTCCCGGGAGCAGCTGCGCTTCTGCCGCAGCGACTGCGTCCTGATTGACCTGGCCTCCCAGCCGGGCATTGCCGGGGACACGGTCATCTGGGCGAGGGGGCTGCCCGGAAAGGATGTGCCGGAGGCCTCCGGCCATCTGATCGCCCGGTGCGTCCTGCGGCGTCTTGCGGCGAGGGAGGCGGCGATATGACCATTGGCTTTGCCATGTGCGGCTCATTCTGTACATACGATCGGGTGTTCCCCGTGATGGAGGCGCTGGCAGCGGAGCACACCCTGGTGCCCATTTTTTCTCCGGCGGCGGCGACCATAGATTCCCGCTTCGGCACCGCCAGCGCGCATCTGCTCCGGGCAACGCAAATCTGCGGGCGGGCGCCGCTGCGCACCATTGCCGAGGCGGAGCCGATCGGCCCCAAAAAGCTGCTGGACGCGCTGATCATCGCCCCCTGCACCGGGAATACCCTGGCAAAGCTGGCGCACGGCATTACGGATACCGCCGTGACCATGGCGGCGAAAAGTCAGCTGCGCAACGCCCGTCCGGTGATCGTGGCCGTATCCACCAACGATGCGCTGGCCGGCGCCGCGGAGAATATTGGCCGTCTGCTCGCCCGGAAGCATTACTATCTGGTGCCCTTCGGGCAGGACGATCCAATAAAAAAGCCCGCCAGCATGGTGGCGGACTTTTCTGAAATTCCACAGACGCTGAGATCCGCCCTGGATGGGGTGCAGCTCCAGCCGCTGCTCATCTGCCGGTGAATGCGGCTCAGACCCCGGCCATCTGCCGGAACACGGGCGCCAGGTCGGTTTCCTCCCACGGCCTTCCCGCCACGCCGAAATGCCCCCGGGCGGCGGTATCGGCATAAATTGGGCGGCGCAGATCCAGGCGGCGGATAATGCCGCCGGGGGTCAGGTCCACCGTCCTGCGGATCATGTCCGCCATGCATTCCTCGCTGACGATCCCCGTGCCGAAGCTGTCCACCCGCAGGGAAACCGGCTCCGCCACGCCGATGGCATAGGCAAGCTGCACCTGCACCTGGCGGGCGAGTCCCGCCGCCACCAGGTTGTTCGCCAGGTACCGCGCCATGTATGCGCCGCTGCGATCCACCTTGGTGGGGTCCTTGCCGGAGAATGCGCCGCCGCCGTGGGAGAAGAAGCCGCCGTATGTATCCACGATGATCTTCCGCCCGGTCAGGCCGGTGTCCCCGTTGGGGCCGCCGATGACGAAATTCCCGGTGGGGTTGATATAGATGTGTGCCACCTTCTCCACATCGAAGCCGTAATCCGCCAGCACCGGCGCGATCACCGCCTGGCGGATGTAACCGCGCAGCGCGTCCATGGCGAAATCCGCGGTGTGCATAACGGAAACCACCACAGCGTCCACGCCCACCACATTGCCCGCCGGGTCATACTCCACGGACACCTGGGTTTTCCCATCCGGGCGCAGCTGGGGATTCTCGCGGATGCATGCCGTCAGCCGGCTGCACAGCGCCCGGGACAGCGCCGCGGGCATAGGCATCCGCTCCGGCGTCTGGGTGCAGGCGCCGCCGAACATCATGCCCTGGTCGCCTGCGCCGCCCACCTGGTCGTTGGTGCCCAGGGCGATGTCCACCGACTGGGTGTGGATGCGGCACTGGATCTCCACGCTGTCCGCGTCGAAGCCGTCGCCGGGATGGGTGTAGCCGATATTGCGGATGGTCTGCCGGGTGACAGCGGCGTAATCCACCTGCGCAGAGGTGGTGATCTCGCCGCAGATCAGGCAGAAATTGGTGGTGACCATCGTTTCGCAGGCCACCCGGGAGAGGGGGTCCTGCCGCAGGCAGGCGTCCAGAATGGCGTCGGAGATGGCGTCCGCCACCTTATCCGGGTGCCCATTGGTAACGCATTCCGAGGTAAATAACCGTTTTTCCATTGTTTTTGCATCCTTTCGATTCTGTCCGGGGCGCGCCGGGGCGCGTTTCCCAAAATAAAACCGCACACCGAAGATTCGATGTGCGCTTGATCGAATCCTCATCTTTCGTCTGCCGCCGGATTTGGCACCTTGAATTAACAGGTTGCCGGGTTTCATCGGGCCGTTCCCTCCACCACTCTTGATAAGGCTTGTATGCAGTTAACCCTATTCTAGCGAATTTCTTCCAAATGTCAACCCCCATTTCGCCAGGATCCTCCCATTTATTCACAAATCTTTAGTAGACATTTTCCCGGAATGCTGATAAAATAGGCTCAGATTTTTTTACAGGAGTTGAGCCACTTGAAGAATCTGCGCAAACGCTTCGATGTCTTCTGCTATCGCAACCGGAATAAAGGGATCCCCAACCTGATGCTGTATATCTCCCTGGGCGCAGGGCTGACGTATTTATTCACCCTGTTCGGCAACAATACGCTGCTCTACAGCATTTTCTATTTTGACCGTGCGCTGATCCTCCAGGGGCAGATCTGGCGGCTGTTCACCTACCCGCTGGTGTATGACGCCGGCAACATCCTGCTCACCGCCATCACCCTGCTTTGCTACTACTCCCTGGGGCGGGCGATGGAGAATCTTTGGGGCACACTGAAATTTAACCTGTTCTATCTCACCGGCGTGGTGATGATGGATGTGTACTGCCTGATCTTCGGCGGGCAGGCGGATGTATCCTACCTGAACATGAGCCTGTTCCTCAGCTATGCCACGCTCTACCCGGACGCCCATTTCCTGCTGCTCTTCATCATCCCGGTGAAGGCCTGGATTTTCGCGCTGCTGGACCTGGTGCTGGTGGTGGTGGGGCTTGTCACCTATCCCTTCCCGTACAATCTGTTCTCCGTCGTTTCCCTGGCCAATTACTTCCTGTTCTTCGGCAAGGATGTGGTGAACGTGATCCCGCTGAGCTGGCGGATCAACGCCCGGAAGCTGTTCAAGCGGAAGCCCAGGCAGCAGAAAAGCAAGGTGGTCCCCTTCCCCGGCGCCGGGTCCTACCAGGCCAGCACCGCCACGGCGAAAGCGCCCTACACCCACCGCTGCACCGTCTGCGGGCGGACGGACGTATCTGACCCGGATCTGGAATTCCGCTACTGCTCACGCTGCAAGGGGTACTACTGCTACTGCATCGACCATATCAATAACCATGTTCACATCCAGTGAGCGGGGAAGGAACGTGTTCTGAATGGCAAAATATATCATGGCGCTGGATTCCGGCACCACCAGCAACCGCTGCATCCTGTTTGACGGCGCCGGGAGCATCTGCTCCGTAGCGCAGAAGGAATTCACCCAGTTCTTCCCCCAGCCCGGCTGGGTGGAGCATGACGCGGAGGAAATTTTCGCCACGCAGCTGGAGGTCGCCCGCCAGGCGCTGGCCAATATCGGCGCCACCGCCGCGGACATTGCCGCCATCGGCATCACCAACCAGCGGGAAACCACCATCGTCTGGGACAGGCACACCGGCCGCCCCATCTGCCCCGCCATCGTCTGGCAGTGCCGCCGCACCGCCGCCTACTGCGACCATCTGCGGGAAATCGGGCTGACGGACACCATCCGCAGCAAAACCGGGCTGGTGATCGACCCCTACTTCTCCGCCACGAAAATCCACTGGATACTGGAGAATGTCCCCCATGCCCGGGAGCGGGCGGAGCGGGGCGAACTGCTGTTCGGCACGGTGGAGACGTGGCTCATCTGGAAGCTCACCGGCGGCAGCGTCCACGTGACGGACTACTCCAACGCTTCCCGCACTATGCTCTTCAATATAAACACCCTGTGCTGGGACGCGGATATCCTCCGGGAATTGGAGATCCCGCAGTCCATGCTGCCCACGCCCGTACCCTCCAGCCAGGTCTATGGGGAAACCCTGGCGGCGTTTTTCGGCGCGCCGATCCCCATTGCCGGCGCCGCCGGGGACCAGCAGTCGGCGCTGTTCGGCCAGGTGTGCTTCTCCCCCGGGGAGTCCAAATGTACCTACGGGACCGGGGCGTTCCTGCTGATGAACACAGGCGAAAAGCCCATTTTCTCCCGCAACGGGCTGGTGACCACCATTGCGTGGGGCCTGGACGGGCATGTGAATTATGCCCTGGAGGGTTCGATTTTCGCCGCAGGCGCAGCGGTGCAATGGCTGCGGGACGAGCTTCGGTTCATTGAATCCGCCACGGATTCCGAGTACATGGCCCGGAAGGTGCCGGATACCAACGGCTGCTATGTGGTGCCTGCCTTCACCGGGCTGGGCGCGCCTCACTGGGATGCCTATGCCCGGGGCTGCATCACCGGCCTGACCCGGGGCGTCAATAAATACCACATCATCCGCGCGACGCTGGATTCCATTGCCTACCAGACCAACGATGTGCTTACGGCCATGGCGGCGGACAGCGGCATTCCCCTTGCCGAGCTGCGCATTGACGGCGGCGCGGCGGCGAACAATTATCTGGCGCAGACCCAGGCGGACATCAGCTGCGCGCCGGTGGTGCGACCCAGGTGCGTGGAAACCACCGCCATGGGCGCGGCATATCTGGCAGGGCTCGCGGTGGGATATTGGGAAAATCTGGCGCAGATCCGCCGGAACTGGCGCGTGGATCGTGCCTTCCACCCGGAGATTGACGAAACGGCCCGGGAGACGCGCCTCCGGCTCTGGCAGAGGGCGGTGGCCTGTGCCGCAGGCTGGGCCAGGGAATAATTCCCGCAAAAGGAAAAAACGGTGCTGTTTCCCGCGATTTGGGTCGTCGGGTCGGAAACAGCACCGTTTTTTTATGCCTGGGAGACGGTGAAAAGGGAGTAGAAGTATTCCTTCCGCGCCATCAGCGCGTCGAAGGTTCCATATTCGGTGATGCGGCCGTTTTTCAGGGTCAGGATGCAGTCATACTGCCGCAGCAGCGGCTCCTCCAGAGCGTGCGTGACCATGATCCGGGTGATCCCCTGCAAATTCAGGATAGAGGATGTGACCTGGGACGCCATCTGGGGGTCCAGCGCTGCCGTTGCCTCGTCCACCAGCAGCACCTGGGAATTTTTCAGCAGGCTCCGGGCGATGGCAACTCTCTGCTTTTCCCCGCCGGAGAGGCCGCAGCCATTTTCGCCGCACAGGTAATCCTCCCCCCGCTCCCGGATCAGCGCGCCCAGCCCGGACATCTCGATGGCGCTGTCCACAGCCGCCCGGGGGAAATCGGAGAACATGGTGATATTATCCCGGATGGAGGCGTTGAAAATAAAGACATTCTGCTGGATCACGGAGACCATTTCGTAAAGCGATTCGCTGGAAATATCGCTCAGCTCCGTATCGTCATAGCGGATGCTGCCCGTGTAGCCGTGGTGGGACGCCATGAGCAGATCCAACAGGGTGGATTTGCCGCTGCCGGAGCTTCCCACCAGGCAGTAGCTTTTCCCGGCTTCAAAGCGGAAGCTCAGGTCATGAAGCACCGGCTTGTCCTCCTCATAAGCAAAGCACAGGCCGGACGCCGTGATCCCCTGGGTGAGCGTGCGTTTCTCCTCCGCACCCTCCTCCCGGACGTTTTTTTCCAGGGAATCCGCCAATTTGGCGATCAGCGCCCTGGACGCCCTGCACTCCGCGATCGCCTTGGGGATCGCCCCCACCGGACTGATCACATAATTCAGCAGCTGCACAAACAGCAGCACCGTCCCGGCGGAGATTGCTCCGCCGGAGAGAGCGAGATAAACGCCGATCAGGAAAATGCCGATCTGCAGCAGGTAGCCCGCCAGGCTTGCGCAGGCGCCCACCACAATGCTCCGCTTATTTTTCCGCTCCTTGGCGTCCGCCACCGCCTTGGCGTCCCGGAGGAACAGCCTGCAAATTTGCTTCTCCGCCCGGAAGGCCTTGACCACGGAGAAGCCGGCCAGCGCATCCCGCAGGGTGGACATATAGGTTTCATTGGCATCCGAAACCTTCTTCTCCGCCTGCGCCACCAGCCCGCCGGTGAGCATGGCCGCCGCCAGGGGCAATGTGGCGATAGCGATGGAGATCACGGTCAGCAAGGGGCTGTTGTAGAACATCATCGCCAATGCGCCCACAAAAAGCATCGTCTGCTGCACGATGACGAACAAATTGGATAAGTATCCCGTTTCGATGGAATTTACGTCGTTGGACAGCGCGGAAATATACGCGGCGGTATTCTCTCCGGAGAAGGCGGCGATCCCCTTTTTCGCCAGCGCCGAGAAAACATGATCCCGGTACTGCAAAACCGCCTTTGCCAAAAACCGGGGCTCGGAGACGTATTCCAGGCCACAGGACACCAGAAGCAGCGCCACCGCCACGCCGGCAAAGCCCAGAAGCATCGGCAGGGAAAAGCCGGTGTATGCGTCGCCCAGCAGGTCAATGAACTGCTGGAGCAGCCAGGAGGTCATCAGCGCCGTCGCAGTGGTAAACAGCATGCTCAGGATGGCCAGGATCAGATAGCCCATATTGCCCCGGTAGAATTGGTGCAGATAGGGCTTTATATTCGTCTGTTTTTGCTTATTCTTCTTCATTTTCCAGTTCCTCCCATAGCGGTAGCATCTCCGGATTTTTCCGGAGGAAATTATGAATAATGTCCATGGCGGTGTCGCCCATGCTGTCATAGGCGACCGCCGAATCCGGGCTGTGGTAGAAATAAATCTCCCCGAAATCAAAATTGGGCGCCCGGTCAAAGCGTCTTGCCAGATCTCTGGCGCGACGGAGCCATTCCCGCGCCGCCGTGCTGTCCCCCTCCGCCCGGGCAGCCTCCGCCAGAAATACGAAAATTCCCACATGCGCCCGGTCCAGGTAATGCACCCTTTCCGGATCCCGCAGGCCCTGCCCGGCATCGTACAGCCAGTGCATCAGTTTTTTCATCTGGTCATAGGCACCCTTTTTGAAATACGCGTTGGCATAGCCAATGCAGATGCTGTACATCTGGCTCCAGCACAGCACGAAGCTGTTGGAAAGATGGGCCAGCGCCTCATCCTCCCGCCCGTCCACCTCCGCCAGGATGGCGCCGATCCGGTATTCGCTGCGCCCCTCCGCGTTGTTCTTTTCCAGGATGGCGATCGCCTCATCGGTTTTCCCCAGGCGGCTGTAGCACAGGGCAATGCAGTTCTCCAGCGTTTCGGCATTCACCTGCGTATGGGAATTCTGCGCAATCAGGCGGATCGCCTCCCGGTAAATCTCAATGGCACGCCAGGCTTTTTCCCGGTCAAAGGACGCAGCCAGCAGGTAAAGTTCCGCCGCCTCGCAGGCGATCTCAAAATGGTTGGGATACTTCTTCAAAGCCTTTTCCGCATAGCGCAGCCCCTCGCCAAAATTCTTGGACAGGGCGTAACCGGACAGCTTCTTCACGATGGAGGACGCGTTGTCCGCCTGCCAGGTATAGCCCAGGATGGCATCCACGGAGACCCCGAAAAAATCCGCGATCTCCACCAGCAGCCGAATCTCCGGCATGGACTGCCCACTCTCCCACTTGTACACCGCACCCACGGTGACGCCCATTGCCTCCGCCAGCTGCTCCTGGGTGAGGGTGCGCTCCTTGCGAAGACGCTTGATGTTTTCCGCCAGCTGAATTTCCATATGCTCGCCTCCTCCGGATTTGCCTCCATTATAGCGCGGCGTGCTACCGGTCGCAACCCACCGCTCGTATAATCGGTAGAATTTTTTCTATACCTCCGGTGTGGGTCCTCCAATAAAAAAGCCGGCAGCGCCACTTCGCGCTGCCGGCAAAATCATTGCTGTTTTCTAATTCTCTACCCGTTCATACCGGCAGATTTCATAGGCGATGCCGTTTTCCACGCCGGAGCAGAGGATTTCTGCCATGCGCCACTGCGGGTCCGCGTCCAGATCAGGGAAAAAGGTATCGGACACCGGGGCGCAGTGGAGCTTGGTCACATACGCCCCGCTGCACAGGGGCAGCATCTGCCGGTACACGCTTCCGCCGCCGATGACGAAGGCACTCTGCGCCCGGGCAGCCAGCGACGCCGCCTCCACCGGACTGCCGCACACCAAAAAGCCGGGGCGGGGCTCCCCGCTTCGGCTCAGCAGCACATTTACCCGGCCGGGCAGGGGCTTGCCCCCGGGGAAATCCTCCGCCGTGCGCCGCCCCACGATCACCATGGCGCCCCGGGTGATCTCCCGGAAAAATTGGCGGTCCGCCGCCAATGTGACCGGCTGGGTGCCGTCCTTCCCGATGCCCCAGTCCGCATAAACCGCAACGATCAGCTCCATATGCCCACCTCAAATTGCCTTGGGGATCTCAAAATCGAAGGGGTGGTACTGATAGTTCTCCACCTGAAAATCCTCCCGTGTGAAGGCGTAGAAATCCGTGACCGACCCGTTCATCTTGAACGTGGGCGCGGGGTACCCCTTCCGCTCCAGCATGGCCTTCACCGCCGGAATGTGCCGGTCGTAAATGTGGCAGTCGGCGATCACATGCACCAGCTCCCCCGCCTGCAGTCCGGACACCTGCGCAAGCATATGCAGCAGCACCGCATACTGGCAGACGTTCCAGTTGTTGGCGGTGAGCATATCCTGGGAGCGCTGGTTCAGGATCCCGTTCAGCACGTTCCCGGTGACATTGAAGGTCATGGAATAGGCGCAGGGGTACAGGCTCATCTCGTGCAGATCATCAAAATTATACAGATTGGTCAGGATGCGCCGGGAGGCGGGATTGTGCTTCAGGTCATACAGCACCCGATCCACCTGGTCAAACTCCCCCTCCGGGTACTGGTGCTTCCGGCCCAGCTGGTAGCCGTAGGCCTTGCCGATGGTGCCGTCCGCGTTCGCCCATTCGTCCCAGATGTGGCTGGGCAGGTCGGCAATGCGGTTGGATTTCTTCTGCCAGATCCACAGCAGCTCGTCCACAGCGCTTTTCCAGTAGGTGCGCCGCAGGGTCATAATGGGGAATTCCTCCCGCAGGTCGTAGCGGTTCACCACACCGAACCGCTTGATGGTGTGGGCAGGCGTGCCGTCCGCCCACCGGGGGCGCACCTGCAGGCCTTCGTCGGAAAATCCGTTTTCCAGAATATCCGCACAGGTTGCGCGGTAAATTTCGTCGGCTTTACTCATATTTTCCCCTCAATCCCCAATTTTTTGCCCGTCCCATTGACAGGCAGAAAATTATTTGGTAAAATGGGTTGCGCAATAATTGCGCACTATCTTGGTTATTATAACATATCCGGAGCCGCTTTTCCAGAGGGAGTTTGAAAATATGATCCAAAAGCAGCGCAATCTCACCATCGATGATATTGCCCGGGAGCTGGGCGTGTCCAAGACCACCGTTTCCCGCGCCATTTCCGGCAAGGGGCGCATCAGCGACGCCACCCGGAAGCGGGTCATCGACTACATCCAGAAGCACAATTACCGCCCCAGCGCCGCCGCCAAAGGTCTGGCGGAGAGCCGCACCTATAACCTGGCGCTGGTGCTGCCCAAATCCTTTATCCAGCTGGACCTGCCCTACATCCGGCAGATCATGAACGCCATCTGTGAGGAGGCCTTCATCTGGGATTACAACATCCTGGTCTGCCTGTCCACCGACGCGTATCCGGAATCCCTGCTGCGCACCCTGGACAACCGGAAGGTAGACGGCGTCATCCTGTCCCGGACGGTGGAGAATGACGCGCTGGTGGACGTGCTGACCGAGCGGGGCATCCCATTTGCCACCATCGGCTCCCTGCCGCCCCACGCCTCCGGTAAGGCCACGGTGGAGGCCGACCACGACCAGGTGGGCGGGTGCTTTGCCTTCTCCGAGCGGTTCCTGCGCAGCGCCCGGGAGCCCGTGGCGCTGCTGGGCAACGATATGCACTATATCGTCAACCAGAGCCGCCTGGAGGGCTTCCGTCAGGCGGCCCAGGCGCTGTCCTTTCCCCAGGATGCGGTCTTCCTGCGCACCGATCTGGGGGACCAGCAGACCTGCTCCGCCGCCATTCACGCGCTTCTGGCGCAGGGCGTCCGCCGGTTCCTGGCTATGGACGATGAAATCTGCCTGTATGCCATCGCCGCGCTGGAGGAAGCAGGGCTGCCGCTTTCCGGCCAGGTCACTGTAGCCTCCCTGTTTGACAGCGCGCGGCTGGACAGCTACCCCGTGTGCGCCCTGCGCTTTGACGCGGGGGTGCTGGGTCAGATCGCCTGCCGGGAGCTGCTGCGCTGCCTGCGGGGGGAAACCTACGACCCCAAGCCCATACTGGGCTACCGGATCATTATGCGCTGACAGGTTCATTTGTCATTTTCCCCAGGATTCCGGCGGAAATCCGCCGGGATTTTGGTATTGTCAAACGCCCCGGGGTATGATATAGTATCCGGGAAGCAATGGCGTTTCCCGCTTCGGCTCTGCCGGAGTTGGGGGCGCTTTTCCCTTTTTTCCGGAATTTCCCAACAAAAGGAGCCATTGGAAATGACTAAAATGACTTGCGGGGCACCCCGCCGGGAGGGCAGCGTATGAGCATTCGGGAAGCTTGCGGCGTATTCGGCGTTTACGGGAGCCGGCCCCAGGATGTGGCGGCGCTGACCTACTATGGCCTGTACGCCCTCCAGCACCGCGGCCAGGAAAGCTGCGGGATCGTAGTCAATGACGACGGGATTTTTGCCTCCCACAAGGGGATCGGCCTGGTCAATGAGGTATTCCGCCCGGAGGATATGGCAAAATTCCCCAGGGGGAACATTGCCGTGGGCCATGTCCGGTACGGCACCACCGGCGGCGTGACCATGAGCAACTGCCAGCCCATCCAGGTCAACCATCTCAAGGGCAAGCTGGCCGTTGCGCACAACGGCAACCTGAGCAACGCCCTGACCCTTCGCCGGGAGCTGGAGCTGTCCGGCGCCATTTTCCACACCACCAGCGATACGGAAACCATCGCCTATATGATCACCCGGGAGCGCATTCACAGCCCGTCCATCCAGGAAGCGGTCAGTCGCGCCATGGACAAGCTGGAGGGCGCTTATTCTCTTGTCCTCATGTCCGCCACCAAGCTCATCGCCCTGCGGGACCCCCACGGCTTTCGCCCGCTTTGCTACGGGCAGATGGCGGACGGGACCTATGTGGTCGCCTCGGAAAGCTGCGCGCTCAGCGCGGTTGGCGCAGCGTTCCAGCGGGAAATTCAGCCCGGCGAGATCCTCACCTTCGATGGCAGCGGCATCCATTCCGATACCCGGCACTGCGGCACGGTCCCCCGGCGGCAGTGCATTTTTGAGCATATCTATTTCGCCCGCCCGGATTCCTGCCTGGACGGTGTCAGCGTCCACGACGCCCGGATGAAGGCCGGGGCACTGCTGGCCAAAGCGCACCCGACGCAGGCGGATATCGTGATCGGCGTGCCAGACTCCGGGCTGGACGCGGCCATGGGCTTCGCCCGCGCCTCCGGGATCCCCTACGGCATCGGCCTGATCAAGAATAAATATATCGGCCGCACCTTCATCTCCCCGGGCCAGGACAATCGGGTGGACCAGGTGCGCATTAAGCTCAGCCCCATCGACAGCGAAGTGCGCGGCAAGCGGGTGGTGCTGATCGACGATTCCATCGTCCGCGGCACCACCTCCGGGCGGATCGTGCAGCTGCTGCGGGAAGCCGGTGCCGCGCAGATCCACGTCCGTATTTCCGCGCCGCCGTTCCTGCATCCCTGCTATTACGGCACGGACATCGATTCCTGCGAGCATCTGATCGCCTGCCGCCACAGCGTGCAGGAAATCGCCGCCATTATCGGCGCGGATTCCCTGGGCTATCTGCCGCTGGAGGATCTGGGTGAGCTGTGCGGCAGCGAGGATTACTGTAGTGCCTGCTTCAGCGGGGAGTATCCCACCGCCATTCCCGGCGACACCCGGAAGGATCAATTTGAGCAGAAGCTCTCACAGCGAAAGGGGAAACCGCAATGACAGGACAATTTGACCGGAAGCTGGTTCTGGAGGACGGCGCCGTATTCTACGGCCAGGGCTTCGGCGCCCGGCAGGAGCGGCTGGCGGAGGTAGTATTCAACACCTCCATGGTCGGCTACCAGGAAATCCTCTCCGACCCATCTTACACCGGGCAGGCGGTGGTGATGACCTATCCGCTGATCGGCAACTATGGCATCTGCCCGGAGGATTACGAAACCGATCGCCCCTCCATCAGCGCCATGATCCTCCGGGAGTACAACGGGGAGCCGTCCAACTTCCGCTCCGTCGAAGCTCTGGAGCAGGCGCTGCTGCGCTGGGACATTGTGGGCCTGACCGGGGTGGACACCCGCGCCCTGACCCGGCATATCCGGGACCGGGGCACCTGCAAGGGGCTTATTACCGATGCAGAAACGCCGGACGCGCTGTGCGCGGAGAAGCTGTGCGCCGCTCTGCCTACAGATGTGGTGGCCCGGGTCAGCACCCGGAGCATTCAGCATCTCCCCGCCCCGCAGCGGAAATTCCACGTGGTGGCGGTGGACTGCGGCATGAAGCGCAACATCCTGTGCAGCCTGAACGCCAGGGGCTGCGATGTGACCGTGGTGCCCTGGACCGTCACCGCTGAAACGGTGGCATTGCTCCGCCCGGACGGGGTATTCCTGTCCAACGGCCCCGGAAATCCCCAGGATGTGCCGGAGGTCATCCGCCTGGTGAGCGCGCTGCGGGGGAGATACCCCATCTTCGGCATCTGCCTGGGGCACCAGGTGATCGCCCTGGGCTGCGGCGCCAGGACCTACAAGCTGAAATTCGGCCACCGCGGCGGGAACCACCCGGTGAAAAACCTGGCCACCGGGAGGGTGGAGATCACCTCCCAGAACCACTCCTACGCGGTGGACGGCGGCTCCCTGGCAGGAACCGGCCTGACCGTGACCCATGTGAACCTGCTGGACGGCACGGTGGAGGGACTGAAGTGCGAAAGCGACCGCATTTTCAGCGTGCAGTACCATCCGGAGAGCGCGCCCGGGCCCCAGGACAGCGCCTACCTTTTCGACACATTTCTGAAGATGATGGAGGACGCCTGATATGCCGAAACGAACAGATCTGAAGAAAATACTGGTGATTGGCTCCGGCCCCATCGTCATCGGCCAGGCGGCGGAATTCGATTACGCCGGGACCCAGGCATGCCTGGCGCTGAAGGAGGAGGGGTACGAGGTAGTCCTGTGTAACTCCAACCCCGCCACCATCATGACCGACCCCGCCATCGCGGACAAGGTATACATGGAGCCGCTGACCCTGGAATACATCGCCCGCATCGTCCGCTACGAGCGCCCGGACGCCATCATCCCCGGCATCGGCGGGCAAACCGGGCTGAACCTGGCCGTGCAGCTGGAGAAAAAGGGCGTGTTAAAGGAATGCCGGGTGGAGCTGCTGGGCACCCCCAGCGCATCCATTGCGCAGGCGGAGGACCGGGAACTTTTCAAGGAGCTTTGCCAGCAGCTGGGGGAGCCGGTGCTCCCCTCCCAGATCGCCAGCTCCATGGAGGAGGGTCTGCGGGCCGCGGAGGAAATCGGCTATCCCGTGGTGCTGCGCCCGGCCTTCACCCTGGGCGGCACCGGCGGCGGATTTGCCGACACCGAGGCCGAATTCCGGGAAATCATGAAAAACGCCCTGGTCCTCTCCCCCGTTCATCAGGTGCTGGTGGAGAAAAGCATCAAGGGCTTCAAGGAGATCGAGTACGAGGTCATGCGTGACGGGAACGACACCGCCATTGCCATCTGCAATATGGAAAATCTGGACCCGGTGGGCATCCACACCGGCGACTCCATCGTGGTCTGCCCCTCCCAAACCCTGTCCAACCGGGAGTACCAGATGCTCCGGGACGCGGCACTGAAGCTGATCCGGGCGCTGAAAATTCAGGGCGGCTGCAATGTGCAGTTCGCGCTGGACCCCAATTCCTTCCAATACTACCTGATCGAGGTCAACCCCCGGGTGTCCCGCTCCTCCGCCCTGGCGTCCAAGGCCAGCGGCTATCCCATTGCCCGGGTTTCCGCGAAAATCTGCGTGGGCATGACCCTGGACGAGATCGCCCTGGCCAACACCTGCGCCGCCTTCGAGCCTGCGCTGGACTATGTGGTCACCAAAATGCCCCGCTTCCCCTTCGACAAATTCTCCGACGCCAACAACCGCCTGGGCACCCAGATGAAAGCCACCGGCGAAACCATGAGCGTGGGCCGCACCTTTGAGGAGAGCCTGCTCAAGGGCATCCGCTCCCTGGAAATTGGCGTCTGCCACCTGGATATGGAGAAATTCCACAGCTGGGACCGCCAGGCGCTGCTGGATTACATCGCCATCGGCACGGACGACCGCATCTACGCCATTGCCCAGCTGCTGCGGCTGGGCGTACCCGTGGAGGAGATCGCCCGCGTCAGCGCCATCGACCCCTTCTTCCTCCGGAAGCTGAGGAACATCGTGGAAATGGAATCCCGGCTGGCCGCCGCCCCCTGGGACAGCGCCGTATACACCCAGGCAAAGAAAATGGGCTTTGCCGACAAGGCCGTCGCCAGGCTCTGGGACACCAGCGAGCGGGAGGTGTTCGCCCTGCGGGCGGCGATCGGCCTGCGCCCGGTCTACCGGATGATCGACTCCTGCGCCGGAGAATTCGACAGCTATATCCCCTACTTCTACTCCACCTACGAAACGGAAAACGAATCGGTGGTATCCGGGCGGCGGAAGGTGATCGTCCTGGGCTCCGGCCCCATCCGCATCGGCCAGGGCGTGGAATTCGACTACTCCACGGTGCACGCCATCCAGACCATCCGCAGCGCGGGCTATGAGGCCATTATCATCAACAACAATCCGGAAACCGTTTCCACGGATTACACCACCTCCGACAAGCTGTACTTTGAGCCGCTGACGGTGGAGGACGTGCTGAACGTGGTGCAGCTGGAGCAGCCAGAGGGCGTCATCGCCTCCCTGGGTGGGCAGACGGCCATCAACCTGGCACAGCCGCTGACGGAGCTGGGCGTGAAAATGATCGGCACAGACTGCGCAGCCATCGAGAAGGCGGAGAACCGGGACGCATTTGAAAAGCTCCTGCTCTCCCTGAACATCCCGCAGCCCCGGGGCAGAGCCGTCACCCGGATCGAGGACGGCGTCAGCGCCGCCAGGGAGATCGGCTATCCGGTGCTGGTGCGCCCCAGCTTCGTGCTGGGCGGCCGCGCCATGCAGATCGTGGCCAACGAGGAGCAGCTGCGGCATTACCTGCACACCGCTGTGGAGATCGATGCGGACAAGCCCGTGCTCGTGGACAAATACATCCGGGGAAAGGAAGTGGAGATCGACGCGATCTGCGATGGCGAGGCGGTTTTCGTGCCCGGCATCATGGAGCTGGTGGAGCGCACCGGCGTCCACTCCGGGGATTCGATTTCCGTCTATCCCTCCTTCTCCATCTCCAACAAGGTCAAGGGTACCATCCTGCACTACGCCCGGAAGCTGGGGCCCGCCATCGGCATCCGCGGGCTATTCAACATCCAGTTCATCGTGGACGAAAATGAGGATGTGTACATCATCGAGGTCAACCCCCGCTCCTCCCGCACGGTGCCATTCCTGAGCAAGGCCACCGGCTTCTCCCTGGCAGACATCGCCACGCGGGTGGCGCTGGGGCATTCCCTTGCGGAGCAGGGTATCCATGTGCTCTACCCGGAGGAGAAAGCCCGCTGGTACGCGAAGGCGCCCGCCTTCTCCTTCTCCAAGCTGCGGGGGCTGGATGCCTACCTGTCCCCGGAGATGAAATCCACCGGCGAGGCCATCGGCTACGACAATTCCCTGACCCGGGCGCTGTACAAGGCGCTCCAGGCCTCCGGCGTGAAGGTGCAGAATTACGGCACGGTATTCGCCACCATTTCCGACGAGGATAAGGCCGAGGCGCTGCCGCTGCTGCAGCGTTTCTACCAGCTGGGCTTCAATATTGAGGCCACCCCGGGCACCGGGGAATTCCTGAAGGCGCACGGCATCCACACCCGGGTACGCCAAAAGGTGGACTCCCATTCCACAGAGATCCTGGACGCCATCCGCGCCGGATTCGTCACCTACGTCATCAACACCATGGATGTGCGCTTCGAGGACATCCACTCCGGCTCCAGCCAGATCCGCCGCTGCGCGGTGGAAAACGGCGTGACCATGCTCACCTCCCTGGACACGGTGCGGGTGCTGCTGGACGTGCTGGAGGAGCTGACTCTGGGCATCAGCGTGATCAACGCCTGATCGCTCCGCGGGCGGGCGTATTGGCCGCTTCACGCAAAAGGCACCGAAAATCGCCGCGGCGGTTTTCGGTGCCTCTGTTTTCATATAGCCGGGAATTACAGGACGTACACTGTGTCCAGGTCGCAGGCCTCCACCTGCGCCCGGGCGCCCACTACGCAGATGGCGCCTTCGTCACAGAATTTCCGGAGATCCGCTTCCAGCCCGGCCAGGTCCGCCAGGGTCGTGGACAGGATTTCCTTTCGGAAGGTGCAACGGTCCGCATATGTGGTGCCCCGGAAATACCAGCCGTCCGCCGCCTTGCCCTGCCCGCCGGGAAGCAGCAAAGGCTCGGTAGCGGAAATGGTGCCGATAATGAAGCCGGTAATGTCCGGCGCCGCCTCCACAAACGAATGCATAAAATCAGGCGTCTGACGGTAGCATCCCAGGCTGCGCAGAGCGTTGGGGTCCCGATAGCTGTAGAAAACGCCAGCTCCGGAGGAGGCAGGGCGCATGCCGACGCCGTATGCGCCGCCCTGCACCCGCACCGCATTCCACAGGTAGGCCAGGGACGCCACATGCCCGGCGACCATGGATTTCCCTGTGTAGGGAATGTGCCCGCCCTGCTCGGCAAAGGAAATGTCGGCCGGGATCACAATGCCCTCCCGCTTGATGCCCCAGGGCTTCAGCACGCAGGTCTGCGGTGCTTTTTCCCCGGCGGGCAATTTATCCGTCAGAATGTGTACCGGGGCATCCTTCTGGCCGCCGGTGACGCTCAGGGTCAGGCGTCCGGTGCACAGGAGGCGCTGCGCCAATGCCTGCAGGGTCTGCCCCAATCCCTCCGGATGGGCAGCCATTTCCCGCACAGCCTGCAGATAGGTAAATCCGGAGGTGCATTCCGATGCCACGCCCTCCGCGCCGATACCGGCGAGGACGCGGTACATACCGATCCTGTTCCCGGCATCCACCACGGATTGCTCCATCTGCATTTTAGTCTGCTGCACCAGCTCCTGGATGGGACCGGTCTGGGAGAAGTCCGTCTCCGTCAGGATCTCCACCAGCAGCGCGGCCGCATCCTGCAGCTTGCTCTCCAGCGCGCTGAAGCCCGCGCACAGGTACACGCCGCAATCCTCCGGCGCATTATCCCGGGAATAGCTCTGGACAGAGAATCGGAGATTTCCCATGGTGAAGCGGATCTTTTTGTTCAGCTCCTGCTGGGAATGGTGTTTGGTAGGCAGCTTGCCCAGGACCTCGCAGAGGAGAGATGCCTGGCTCAGCGCCGCCTCCGGCAGGTCCCGGATGTCAAAGTACAGGTTCCAGTAGCCGATTCCGCCGGCGGGGATGTCATGGCGCAGGACCGTCACGCCGTGGACGGCATCCACCTGTGTGGGGATATTTTCCGGAAGCTCGGAAATGTCCGCCAGCTCCAGCCGGGGCAGCTTCGCCACATCTTCCGGCTTGTCCTGGGAGGCCTGCCACGCGTCGATATTGGCCTGCTGCGCAGCCAGCGCCGCCCGCTGCGCCGGGGTCCAGCTGGCCTCGGCTGCCCGCAGCCGCTCCGATTCCGCCTGCTTCTCCTCATCCCCGATGCTGTGGGAGGGGAGCAGAAGCATCTGGCAGGTATGGTCGTTGCGCAGCAGCACGGTTTCCAGCAGGGATTCGTACCACCCTGTGTCCACCAGCGCGTTCAGCTCTGCAAACAGCGGCGCCATGGGCAGGTTCGCGCCGGGGTCGCCGCCGTAGAGCCAGGATTCCAGCATATCCATGCCCAGGCCAATGCCCTGGGGAATCCAGTCGTAGTCCCGCTCCCGGGCCTGCAGCTCCAGGTTGGCCAGCGCCGCCCGCAGGTGGTCATGATCCAGGCCCGTTTCGATCAAATGGCGGAGGGTATCGTCAATGCCGGCCTTCAGCGCCGGGACATTCTTCTCGTCCAGATGCTCCGCGGAGAGGATCACATAGCTCTGCTTCATTTCGCTGATCACCCGCAGCCTGCCGTCCCCCGCCATGGTAAGGAGCTGCTTCTTCAGCGGCGCCTGGTTGCGGCCGCACAGCAGCTCAGACAGCACCTGCACGGCGACCCGTTCCTTGCGGCAGGTATAGTCGCCCAGGCAATAGCCCCAGGCAACGCGCGCCTTCCCCTCCAGCGGCTCTGAGGGCGCGACCGCATAATAGCGGGTGCTGTGCCCGGTGACCGGCTTCTGGGTCGCCACCTCGGTATGCATTTCCTGCTGGGTGAAGCGGCTTAAGTACTCCTGGTCCAATATGCCCAGGCAGGTCGGCAGGTCAACGCTGCCGTCCAGGAAGATGTAGGAATTGGAGGGGTGGTAGAACCGCTTGTGTGTCGCCACAAACTTTTCGTAGGTCAGCTCCGGAATGTGGACGGGATCGCCGCCGGAATTATAGCGGTAGCAGGTATCCGGGAACAGGAGCCGCTCCAGTTCCTCCTGCATCCGGTCATCCGGGGAAGCAAGGGCGCCTTTCATCTCGTTGAATACCACGCCCTTGTAGGAAAGCGGCTCGCCGTCGCGCAGCTCGTAGTGCCAGCCCTCCTGGTAGAAGATCTCCGGCTTGGTGTAAATGGCAGGGAAGAACACGGCATCCAGGTACACCCGCATCAGGTTGGTAAAATCCTTGTCATTGCGGCTGGACACGGGGTAAACAGTCTTATCCGGGAAGGTAATGGCGTTCAGGAAGGTCTGCATGGAGCTTTTCATCAACTCCACAAACGGATCCTTCACCGGATACTTCTCAGAGCCGCACAGAACGGAATGCTCCAGGATGTGGAATACGCCGGTATCGTCCTCCGGCGTGGTGCGGAAGGCGATCCCGAAGGTTTTATTGTCGGATGCCCGATCCAGCCATACCAGCCGTGCCCCGCTCTTTTCATGCTCCATTTGCACCAGATCCGCCGCCAGCTCGTCGATATGACTGATAGCGGTGACGCGAAAATTCTGGATGATTTCGTTGATTTTCATTGAAAACACTTCCTTATGATGTGATAGGCTCTCCTGTGGGGGTATATCCGCATTATACCATCCTCCCGATTGCGTTGTCAATGCTTTGCGCCGGAGGGTGCCGCCAAAAAGCGGGCACCCGGGAGCTTTCCGGGTGCCCGCTGGCTGTGATCTGCGCAGGGGATCAATATTGGGTGGGCGTAATGTGCCAGATCTCCTCGGCGTACTGCCGGATGGTGCGGTCGGAGGAGAACTTTGCGCCGGAGGCGATGTTCTCCAGGCACTTGCGGCCAAACGCCAGACGGTCGGCATAGTCCCGGTTGGCCTTCAGCTTGGCATCCAGATAGGAAGCGTAATCCAGCAGCACAAAGTAGTGGTCCGCCTTGTGCCAGGACGCGCCGTCCAGCAGCGCATGGTACAGCTCCTTCTGGTCGTCGTCCGTAGGGACCGTGCCGTCCACCAGCGTGTCGATCGCCCGGTGGAGCCAGGGATTGCTGTCGTAAATGTCCCGGCTGCGGTAGCTGTCCCTGCAGCCGTTGATCTGCTCCACGGTGTGGCCGAAGATATACTCGTTCTCGATTCCGGCTTCCTTGACGATCTCCACATTCGCGCCGTCCATCGTCCCCAGGGTCACAGCGCCGTTAAGCATCAGCTTCATGTTGCCGGTGCCGGAGGCTTCCGTTCCGGCCGGGGAAATCTGCTCGGAAATGTCCGCCGCGGGGACGATATACTCCGCATAGGAGCAGTTGTAATTCTGTACAAAGACCACTTTCAACTTATCGCTGACCGCGGGATCATTATTGACCATCTTCGCCACGCGGTTGATATAGCGGATGATCGCCTTCGCCCGGGCATAGCCGGGGGCGGACTTGGCGCCGAAGATATACACCGTGGGCTGGAAGTCCGGCAGCTCGCCATTTTTCAGCCGGAAGTAGATATCCACGATGGACAGGGCGTTCATCAGCTGGCGCTTGTACTCATGCAGGCGCTTGACCTGCACATCGAAGATGAAGTCGGGGTTCAGCTGCACGCCCTCCTTCTCGGCGACGATCCGGCAGAGCTGCTCCTTCTTCTGGCGCTTGATGAGATTGAACTGGCGGACCATGTCATCATCGATCATGGGCTTGAGCTTGCTCAGCTGGTCCATATCCTTCAGGAAATCCGTGCCCACCCGGTACTTGATCATCTGGGTCAGCTCCGGGTTACTCAGCCCCATCCACCGGCGAGGCGTTATGCCGTTGGTCTTATTCTGGAACCGCTCAGGGTAAACCTGGTACCAGTCGCGGAAGCAGTCGTCCTTCAAGATCTGGGAGTGGATCTCCGCCACGCCGTTGATGTAGCTGCCTACATACACGGAAAGGTTGGCCATGTGGGCGGTGTTGTCCCGGATGATGAACAGGTTAGGATGCTCGCTCTTCAGCCGGGCGTCAATGCGGCAGATGATGTCTACGATTTCCGGCACCACGCTGCGCAGCAGGTCCAGGTTCCACTTCTCCAGTGCCTCACCCATGACGGTATGGTTGGTGTAGGAGAAGGTCTTCTGCGCGATGCGGAAGCTCTGCTCGAAATCCATACCCTCCAGCATCAGCAGCCGGATCAGCTCCGGGATGGACATGGCGGGGTGGGTATCGTTCAGCTGCACCGCATAATACTCCGCAAAATGGGTCAGGTCGCTGCCGTGGGCGACCTTATAGGTGCGCATCATATCCTGCAGGGACGCGGAGGAAAGCACGTACTGCTGCTTGATGCGCAGGCGCTTGCCCTCCCAGGTGGAGTCATTGGGGTACAGGACCCGGGTGATATCCTCTGCCTTATTCTTCTGGGTCAGCGCACGCAGGTAATCCTGGTCGTTGAAGGCGCTGAAATCCAGCTCCTCCTCCGCCTCGCACTGCCACAGGCGCAGGGTGTTGATATTATCAGTGCCATAACCGATCACGGGCACGTCATAGGGGACCGCCAGCACCGTGTGGTCCGGGAATTTCACTTTGACGGTGTGATTGTACCGGCGGTAGGACCAGGGATCGCCGAATTTCGCCCAATCGTCCGCTGCCTCGCACTGGCTGCCGTTCTCGTCAAAGCTCTGCTTGAACAGGCCGAAGCGATAGCGCAGGCCGTAGCCGGAGAGGGGAATATTGCAGCTGGCGGCGCTGTCCAGGAAGCAGGCGGCCAGGCGGCCCAGGCCGCCGTTGCCCAGGGCGGCATCCTCCACATCCTCCAATATGGCCAGATCCACGCCCCGCTCGGCGAACAGCTTCTTCATCTCGTCCAGGATGCCCAGATTGTACAGATTGGAATACACCAGCCGGCCAATCAGGTACTCTGCAGAAATATAGTACGCCTTCCGCTGATGCATACGGGTGTGCTTGCTGCGGTTCCAGTTGTCGGAGATCGCCATCATCACCGCTTCCCCCAGCGCCTCATGGAGCTGCTGGGGCGTAGCCTCCTGCAGGGAAACGTCGTAGGTATACTTCAGCTGGGCTTCCGTCCAGCGCACAATGTTCAGACAGTTATAGCTCATAATACATTTTCTCCATTCTCACTATGGGTATCCTTCACCAGGCGGCCGTACAGCTCCGTCAGGTGCTTCAGTTTCTGCGCCAGGCCATGCCCGGTGAAATCCGCCTCCGCCCGCCAGGTCCAGTTGTCGCTGGTCAGCGTGCCGGGGAAATTCATTCTGGCCTCAGCCCCCAGATCCAGCAGGTCCTGCATCTGGATGACGCAAAGCTCCGAAACGGAGGCCTCCGCCGTGCGGACCACGCCCCAGACCAGGCCCTCCTGCTCCGTCAGCGCCATGTATTCGCTGGCGTAGGCGACGGCGTCGGCATCGGCGGTTTCGAACCACTGGCGCATGGTCATATTGTCGTGGGTGCCGGTATAGCACACGGAATTCCGCGGATAAGTATGGGGCAGATAGTCGGAAGGCTCCCGGGAATCAAAGGCAAACTCCAGCACCTTCATGCCGGGGAAGCCGCTGTCGTCCCGCATCCGGAGCACCTCCGGCGTCAGATAACCCAGATCCTCCGCGATCAGGTTCAGCTCCGGCAGTGCCTGCTTCACCGTATTTAGGAAGTCCATCCCCGGCCCGGCGATCCACTTGCCGCCCCGGGCGGTGGGGTCGCCAAACGGGACCGACCAATACGCCTGGAACCCGCGGAAATGATCCATCCGCACCACATCGTACAGTCTCCCGGCTGCTGCCAGCCGCCGGAGCCACCAGCGGTAGCCATCCTGCTTCAGCGCGTCCCAGCGGTACAGCGGATTGCCCCAAAGCTGGCCGTCCGCCGTAAAGGCATCCGGCGGGCAGCCCGCCACTGCCGTGGGAGTCATATCCTCGTCCAGCTGGAACCAGCCCGGCTCGCTCCACACATCCGCGGAGTCGTAAGGCACATAGATGGGTACGTCGCCAATGATCCGGATGCCATTCTCATGGGCATAGCGCCGCAGCGCCTCCCACTGGGTGAAGAATAGGTACTGCACGAAGCAGTAGAAGCGGATCTGCTCCTTCATCTCCCGGCGCGCCGCGTCCAGTGCCTTCGGCTGCCGGAATTTCAGGCCGTCCTCCCAGCTGTACCAGGGCTTGCCCTGGAATTTCTCCTTCAGCGCCATGAACAGGGCAAAGTCCGGCAGCCAGCTGCCGTTCTCCTGGCAGAAGCGGTCAAACGCCGCGCCGCCCTGGAACCGCCCGTAGGCCAGGGACAGTACCTTCAGCCGGTTCCGGTACAGGAGGCCGAAATCCACCCGACCCTGACTGCCGCCCCAGTCGATGTGCCCGACCTCGTCCGGCTTCAGCAGTCCCTGGGCGATCAGCAGGTCCAGATCGATCAGGTAATGGTTGCCGGCATAAGCGGAGCAGGACTGGTAGGGCGAATCCCCGTAGCCGGTGGGGCTGAGGGGGAGGATCTGCCAGCAGCGCTGCCCGGCTTCCTTCAAAAAATCCACAAAAGCGTACGCCTGCGCGCCCATGGTACCAACGCCATACGGCCCAGGCAGGGAGGTGATATGCATCAGAATGCCGCTCTCACGCATCACATTTCTCCTTCGATTGATTATTGTATGCAGGTCACATCAAAAAATGGAAAGCGGTGCCGCTCCGCCTGGAAGCAGTATCGCCCCATTGTGTTCCTTTCAAACCGGAGTCCTGCGCGTAACGCAGCGTTCCCCGGGGTGCGCCTGACAAAAACCACGTTATTAAGAGTAATACTTTTCCCGGAATTTGTCAAGAGAAACCCGTTGCGCGGCAGGCATTTTTCTGCTTTTCGCCCCCAGGCTCCCCCCGAAAAAAACGGGCCTGCCAAGCGGCAGGCCCTGAAAACACGGGGTCAGGCCTCCAGATTGATGCCGGTTTCCTTGTTGAAAACGTGGCACTGATTGCCCTGGAATGCAAATCTGACATTCGTACCGTTGGCCAGCGCCTCCACCTCTGCACCGGTCATGTTCATGGTGGAAACCACCAGGATCACGTCCCGGTCCATGGCGGTGACATGCAGATGGATGGAGGAGCCCATCATCTCGTGGACATCGATCCGGCCGGGGATTCCGGAATCCGACAGCACGATATGCTCGGGGCGGACACCCAGGGTGATATCCTGCTCTTCCACCTGGTTCTTCTGCAGCGCCTCCTGCTTCTCCTCGGAAAGCTCCACCGTCACGTTCGCCAGCTGCACCGCATACTTGCCGTTCTGCTTGATCAGCTTTGCGTCGAACATGTTCATCTGGGGCATTCCGATAAATCCGGCGACGAACAGGTTATACGGATGGTTGAAAACCTCCTGGGGGGTGCCAATCTGCTGGATGAAGCCATCCTTCATGATCACGATCCGGTCGCCCAGGGTCATGGCCTCGGTCTGGTCATGGGTTACGTAAATAAAGGTTGTATTGATTCGTTCCCGCAGCTTGATGATCTCTGCGCGCATCTGGTTCCGGAGCTTCGCGTCCAGGTTGCTCAAAGGCTCGTCCATCAGCATGACCTGAGGGTCACGGACGATGGCACGTCCGATGGCCACACGCTGGCGCTGGCCGCCGGAAAGCGCCTTCGGCTTCCGGTTCAGGTACTGGGTGATGTCCAGGATCTCGGCGGCCTGCTTCACAGCGGCGTCGATCTTGTCCTTGGGCTCATGGCGCAGCTTCAGAGCGAAAGCCATGTTGTCATACACGGTCATGTGGGGGTACAGGGCATAGTTCTGGAAAACCATGGCGATGTCCCGGTCCTTGGGCGCCACATCGTTTACCAGCTTGTCGCCGACGTACAGCTCACCCTCGGTGATCTCCTCCAGGCCTGCGATCATGCGCAGGGTAGTGGATTTGCCGCAGCCGGAGGGGCCGACCAGGACAACGAATTCCTTGTCCTTGATCTCCAGGTTGAACTGCTGGACGGCTACAACGCCCTCCTCAGTCACTTCCAGGTTGGCCTTAGCCTCCTCAGGGTTGTCGCTCTTTTTCTTCTTTTTCTTCTTCTTGGTGTCTTCGCTGCCGAACGGGTAGATCTTCTTGACATTTTTCAGGGTTACACTTGCCATACTTTCCGACTCTGAGCACACTGCATCCGCAACGTATGCCCTCGCAGCCGCCGATGAAAGGCGGCACTGCATTACGGCAGGTCTCCACACTGCCGCACCGCGAGTCCTGCGGTTGTTTATTTATCCTCCTTTTTTGATGGAATGCGCCTATTTTGTGGAGTAGACACGATCCACCGGAATAATAGCATTGTACCATATTTGTCCAGCGGTTTCAATTGAAAAATCTCACATATTTTCCGGTGGAATCTACCACATATTGCCGAAAAACCATCACAGCCGAATGGGAACCGGGCTCCTGAGCGTCATGCTGTCCGGCGTCACGCGGCAGTCCATGGCAAGCAGCTGCACGCCGGCGGCCGCCGCGTCCCGCAGCGCCTGGGCAAAATCCGGGTCCGTATCGGCGTTCGGGTGCAGGAACGCCACCTGCTCCATTTGGATCACAAACAGCACATACGCCCCGTATCCCGCCTGCGCCGCCCGGGTCAGTCCCTTCAGGTGCTTGGTGCCCCGGGCGGTAGGCGCGTCCGGGAATGCGCAGATCCCGTCGTGCTCCAGCGTCACGCCCTTTACTTCCAGGAAGCATTGCCGCCCCTCCCGGACGAAGCGGAAATCGAATCGGGAATCCTGGTGGGTCGCCTCCGGGCAGAGCTGCTCCAGTGCGCCCAGGCCGCCGGACCGCAGCCATTCCCCCGCTGCCGCGTTGGGCGCCTGGGCGTCCATATTGATCAGCCGCGGGCCCTTCTGCACGGCGATCAGGTCGAAATTCGTCTTCCGCGCCGGATTATCCCACCTCTGGCACCAGACCGGCGCCTGGGGGACCAGCAGCTCCCGGCACCTGCCGGTGTTTTTCACGTGGCAGATTTCCTCCCGCCCATCGATTTGGACGTGAGCAATGAAGCGGTTTGGCCGGGAGAGGAACACGCCGGGAACCATATTCTCATAATGCAAGGCCGCTGCCCCCTTTCCCTTCCAGCATACCAGATTTTTGAAAAAACGCAAGCGGAAAGGGTTGACAATTCTGATATTTGTGTTATAATCCTTGGTGTTCCCATTGGAGGCTTAGCTCAGCAGGTTAGAGCGCATGCTTCACACGCATGAGGTCACAGGTTCGAGTCCCGTAGTCTCCACCAGAATTGCTCCCGGGGGGGTTGGCCCGGGGGCTTTTTTGTGCGTTTCGCTACGCGCATTG
>JAJQHS010000078.1 GCA_021199635.1 Bacillota bacterium | reverse complement strand
TGTTGCTCCCCGTGTAGCCAAAGAACCGCTGGAGCGTGTCCAGGTCGCCCCGGTCCCAGGCCACCTCGATGGCGTGCCGGATTGCCCGCTCCACCCGGGACGGGGTGGTCTGGAAGGTTTTCGCCACCTGGGGATACAGCACCTTGGTGATGGCGTTGATCACGTCCATATCGTTCACGGCGATGATGATCGCCTCCCGCAGGTACTGGTAGCCCTTGATATGCGCCGGGACGCCGATCTCGTGGATGATCCCTGTGACCATGGTTTCTATGCTGGTTTTGTCCGTGCGCCGGATGGATAAGGTTCGCTGGCTCTCCCCGCCGCGAAACTCTTCCAGGCGCTCCACCAGGGCTGTCATGTCACAGGGCTTGAGCATCAGATATTTTGCCCCCAGATTTGCGGCGCTGGATGCCACAAACTCCGTAATGAAGCCGGATGTAGCCAGCGTAAGGGGCTTCTTCTCCATGCCGGAAATGGCCTTCAGGACGCTGATGCCGTCCTGCTTGGCCAGCATCAGGTCCAAAACCAGTACGTCCGGCTTCCGCTCCTGGATCATGTGGATGGCCTGCTCCCCGTCGCTTGCCGTCCCGATCACTTGAAAACCGTCCGCATGGGTCAGCGCGGCACAAAGGGCCGTGCAGAATTCTTCCGTGCCGTCTGCAATAAAAACGGTTGTTCGATTCTCCATAACTTCCTCTCCTGTCATTTGAAGTTTCTCCCCATGAATCGCGGCAGGGCCTGCCGCGTGCGACAAATATAATTTAGCATAATGTATCGTTTTTTGCAAGGAAAAACCAAAACAATCGTTCGTCAAAAATCGACAAAACTCGACAAATCGGAAGGAAGGGTCAACTTTTCCAACCAAACGAACCGCGCCCGGAGATTTTTCGCCAGCAGTTGACGAAACGGGAAAAATGCAGTAAAATAAGCGCATCTGTATACAGGAGGGAAACAATATGAACGAAACATGGAACCTTGACCCCATTTACACCGGGTTTGATGACCCCGCGTTTGAATCTGACCTGGCCGCGCTGAAGGAGAAGACGGCGGAGTTCGCCGCCTTTGCCGCGGCCCTGCCGGAAACGGAGCCTGCGCAGGGGCTGCACCAGGGCATTGCGCTCCAGGAGGAGCTGTCGGCGCTGATGCGCAAGCTGGGGGGGTACTGCTCCCTGCGGCAGTCCACAAACACAAAGGACCCCGCCGCCGGCTCCCAGATGGGCCGGGTCATGGCCGTTCGCAGCGGCCAGGCGGGACCCTCCGCCGCTTTCCGCGCCTGGGCGGCCAAGCTGCCGGATCTGCACAGCCTGGTGCAGGCGGACCCGTTTCTGAAGGATTACGCCTATCTGTTCGCCAACATGGAGGCAGACAGCAGCCACCTGCTGCCGGAGATCGCGGAGGAGGCTATGGCGAAGCTGAGCATGTCCGGCGGCGACGCGTGGAGCGATATGCAGCAGTACCTGACCAGCACCGTCCCCGTCATCTACCGGGGGCAGACAACGAACCTGTCCACTGTGCGGAACCTGGCCTACGATGAGGATGCCCAGGTGCGGAAGGATGCCTATCAGGCGGAGATTGCCTGCTACGAGCGGATCAAGGACCCGGTGGCCTATGCCCTGAATTCCATCAAGCTGGAAACCATTTCCGAGTGCCAGCTCCGGGGCTACGCGTCTCCGCTGGCCAGGACACTGGAGCATTCCCACATGAAGCAGGAAACGCTGGAGGCCATGCTGGGGGCAATGGATGAATTCCTGCCCAAGTTCTGGCACTATCTCAAGGTGAAGGCTAAGGCGCTGGGACATGAAAACGGCCTGCCCTGGTACGACCTGTTCGCGCCCATGGGCAATTCCTCCACCCGGTTCACCACTCAGCAGGCCCGGGATTTTCTGGTGGAGCAGTTCGCCGCATTCAACCCGGAGGAGGCGGATATGATCGCCGAAGCCTTCGACAACGCCTGGATCGATTTCTATCCCCGGGATGGAAAAGCCGGCGGCGCATTCTGCGCCAGTGTGGACTGCCTGGGGCAGAGCCGCATCCTGACCAATTTTGACGGTTTGTTCACCGACGTGGTCACACTGGCCCACGAGCTGGGCCATGCGTACCACAACCGCTGCATCCGTGACCACCGCCCCCTGAACCACGGCTATTCCATGCCGGTGGCGGAAACGGCCTCTACCTTCAATGAATGCGTCGTCATGGCCTCCGCCATTGGCCGCGCTGCGGACGAGCAGGAGAAGCTGGCGCTGATCGAGTCCCAGCTGCAGGATACCACCCAGATCATCTGCGACATCTACTCCCGCTACCGTTTCGAAACGATGGTATTCGCCAACCGGGAGCAGCGGTTCATGGACGCCGACACATTGTGCGACTTCATGCTGACGGCGCAGAAGCAGTCCTATGGCGACGGGCTGGACCCCGATTGCCTGCATCCTTACATGTGGGTGTGCAAGAGCCATTATTATGGCCCCACCTTCTACAATTTCCCCTACGCCTTCGGCGGACTGTTTGCCCGGGGGCTGTATGCCCAGTATGAGCAGGAGGGCGCGGCGTTCATCCCGAAGTACAAGCAGCTGCTCCACACCACGCCCATCGCCTCCGCGGAGGATACGGCCAAGGTGGCGGGTATCGACCTGACGGATAAGGACTTCTGGCGCGGTGCGCTGCAGACCGTGGCGGAGCAGATCGACCTGTTCTGCACCCTGGTGGGCGAGGACTGAGGAGCCGGCGGATGGAGAAACGAATCACTGCATTGACGGATTTTCTGGACGCCTCCGTCAGCGTGTACCACGCGGCGGCCTATCTGGAGAAAACCCTCCGGGAAGCGGGTTATACTCAGCTGTCGGAAGGGGAGCCGTGGACGCTGAATCCTGGCGGGAAATATTACCTGACCCGGGGCGGCACAGCGGTGCTGGCCTTCCGGATCCCTATGGAAGCGCCCAGGGGCTTCCTGATCAGCGCCAGCCATTCTGACCGCCCCACCTTCAAGATAAAGGAGAACGGGGAGCTGACCGGCGCCTACACCCGCCTGGCCACAGAGGGCTACGGAGGAATGCTGATGGCGGCCTGGCTGGATCGCCCCCTGTCCATTGCCGGGCGGGTGCTGGTGGAGACGGACACAGGCGTGGAGAGCCGTCTGGTGAATCTGGACAGGGATCTGCTCCGGATCCCCAACGTGGCTATCCATATGGACCGGCAGGCCAAAGAGGGCAACCACAGGCACCCCGCCGTGGAAACGCAGCCCCAGCTGGGCGGCAAGGACGCGGCCGGAAAGCTGGAGGCGCTGCTGTGTGAGGAAGCCGGCGGGAAGATCCTGGGACATGACCTGTACCTGTACATCCGGCAGAAGGCGAGCGTGTGGGGCGTGGAGCAGGAATATCTCTCCTCAGCCGCGCTGGACGACCTGGAGTGCGTTTGGGGCTGCACGCAGGGCTTCCTGAACGCAGGGCAGAGCGGCAGCATTCCCGTGCTGTGCGTGTTCGACAGTGAGGAGGTGGGCTCCTCCTCTGTCCAGGGCGCGGCCTCCCGGCTGCTGGAGATGACCCTGCGGCGCATTTGCACCGCCATCGGCGCGGAGGAGGACATTTTGCTATCCCATTCCTTCCTGGTCTCGGCGGACAATGCCCACGCCGTCCACCCCAATCACCCGGAGTACGCCGACAGCAGCAACGCGCCGGTGGTCAATGGCGGCGTGGTGCTGAAATTCAACGCCAGGCTGCGCTACAGCACCGACGGCGTTTCCGCGGCCGTGTTCCGCAAAATCTGTCAGAAGGCGGGGGTGCCGGTACAGACCTACTGCAACCGGGCGGACATTCCCGGCGGCTCCACCCTGGGGAACATCTCCCTTTCCCATGTTTCGGTGCCCACGGCGGACATCGGGCTGGCACAGCTTGCCATGCACTCCTGCTATGAAACTGCCGGAGTCAAGGACGCCCTGAGCCTGGAGGATGCCATGGCCGCCTATTATGGCAGCACCCTGACGGTCTCCGGCGGGCAGTATGTGATCGCGTGAAAGGCGAAAAACGGATCGGGACTGTAAAAAGGCAACCCTGCAAAAAAACGGAGAGCTCCCGTCCGGGAACTCTCCGATCTTTTCGACTGTTATTTGCATGAGGATCAGGGATGCGCGTCAAGAGATGACCGGCGTTTTCACATGTATGGATATGCGTCATCTGTATCCGTAACCATGCTTCTTTTGGCCATAGTGCGCATGACCATCACCTTTCACATTGTTCCGGACCACGCCCAGAATCTTGCTGCCACCCTTCTGAATTTGTTCAGCACAATACCGGGCTTCCTTCTCCCTGCTTTCTCCGTCAAGGACAAGAATGGTTCCGTCGCTGTGTGTCGCTACCACCGCAGCATCAATTACTTCCCCGATTGGAGGTGTGTCGATTAAGATGTAATCGAATACGTTCCTCGCTCCGCTGATGATTGCACGGAAATTATCATTTGACAACAGTTCGGTTGGGTTTGGCGGAAATTGGCCGGACATCATCAAGTAAAAATTTGGGTACTGCGTCTGGTAGACCGCATCCCCGACGCTTACCATGCCTGTCAGAACTTCACTAAGACCGATCACCTTTTTGGCAGATGTATGCCT
>JAJQHS010000007.1 GCA_021199635.1 Bacillota bacterium | reverse complement strand
CCCCTGGACACCGGCGACGGCGAAACCACCATCACGGTGACCTATGGCGAAGCCATCGGCGAGCTGCCCACGCCCACCAAGGAGGGCTACACCTTCACCGGCTGGTACGACGCAGACGGCAACCTGGTAACGGCGGAAACCATCTATACTGGTGCCATCGGTACCACGCTGACGGCGGGCTGGACCGCCAACAGCGGCAGCTCCAAGACTGCGGATACATTCCCGCTTGGCCTGCTTGCAGTGCTGTGCGTGCTTTCCGCTGCCGGGCTGGTCCTGGTCGCTGACTGCAGGAGAAGCTTCAGAGCATAAGCTCCCATCTCACAGCAACTTGCGCACCCGCCCCCGCGGGTGCGCATTTTCCCGTCCGAAGCCAGGGAAAATTCCGCAGATTCCCGTTTTTTCCAAAATAGGACTTGATTTTTTCTTCCCAAAGTGATATAATACGCCGGTCTGAAATCAAGGTGAGTCCTCTGCGGGCATTTGCGCCGCATGAACGCCTAATATTTAAGGAGGACGTAGAAATGGATTTGGTTAAGGCACTGTCCAGCCAGTACATGAAGGAAGAGCTGCCCGATGTCAGAGTAGGCGACACCGTTCGTGTGCATGTGCGGATCAAGGAAGGCTCCCGTGAGCGGATTCAGGTGTTCGAGGGTACGGTGATTGCCCGCAAGCATGGCGGCATCTCCGAGACCATTACCGTCCGCCGTGTTTCCTACGGCGTCGGCTGCGAGAAGGTTTTCCCCCTGCACTCCCCGAATGTTGCCATGATCGAGACGGTTCGCCACGGCAAAGTTCGCCGGGCCAAGCTGTACTACCTGCGGGACCGTTCCGGCAAGGCTGCGAAGATCAAAGAGAAGATCTGACAAAAAACACAGAAAAAAAGAGGGCTTGCCCTCTTTTTTTTTGCGCCCTTTTCGTTTATAATGTTATGTGAATCTGTCTGTAAGATCTGGTCGGACTGCGCGGCAGCCGATATCAGCTGGGAGTGAATCATTTTGGACGAAAAAGATTTGGATTTTTCCAGGCTCTCCGATGAGCAGTTTGAAGCGCTGCTGAACGGGGACCTTGACGATATACTTTCTATGGACATGGACGCGCTTCTGGGGGAGAAGACCCCGGAGCCGCCGAAGGCTGCTGAGCCTGCGGCCCCGCCCGCATCCGCGCCTGCGGAAAAGCCGGCGAGCGGGAAGGAAAAGCCGGGCACGCAGAAGAGCATCCTTTTATACCTGCATGACCTGGTTTACCTGCTGTCGGCCATTATCCTGGTGTTTCTGCTGCTGTTCCGGGTGGTCGTGGTTTCCGGCACATCCATGAATAATACCCTGCTGGACGGGGACTATCTGCTGCTGATCGGCAATACCTTCTACCATAACCCCCAATACGGGGACATCATCGTAGCCAGCAAGGACAGCTTCGATGACGGTGCCCCTATCGTCAAGCGTGTCATCGCCACAGAGGGGCAGCTGGTGGACATTGATTTTGCATCCGGCGTGGTCTATGTGGATGGCCAGGCGCTGGATGAGCCATACACCCTGACCGCTACGAACATCCAGGAGGGCGTCAGCTTTCCACTGATCGTAGATGAAGGCTGCCTGTTCGTCATGGGCGACAACCGGAACGGGTCCAAGGACAGCCGGAACCCGGAGATCGGCCTGATCGACAAGCGTGAGGTCCTGGGCAAGGTGATCTTCCTGTTCCTGCCGGGCACTAACGGAACGGATATGTTTGGAAATCCTGTGCAGTCCCGGGATTTCAGCCGGATCGGAGTGGTGTCCTGATGGCGCAGGAATCCATGAATATTCAGTGGTACCCCGGCCACATGACCAAAACCCGCCGCCAGATCGAGGCCGATCTGAAGCAGGTGGACGCAGTCTGCGAAATCGTGGATGCGCGGATCCCCATTTCCAGCCGCAATCCGGATATTGACGCCATCTGCGGCGATAAGCCCAGAATCGTAATCCTGAACCGGCTGGATCTGGCGGACCCGGCTGCGACCCGCCGCTGGGCGGAGGCTTTCCGGCGGAAGGGGATCGCCGCGGTGGCGACGGATTGCAAGAATCGGAAGGGAATCGCCGACTTCCAGCCTGCTGTCCGGCAGGTGCTGCAGGAGAAACTCCGCCGCAATGCGGTGCGGGGCATGAACCGACCCCTGCGGGTGATGGTCGTGGGCATTCCCAATGTAGGGAAGTCCACGCTGATCAACCAGATCGCCGGACGCAAGGGGGCAAAGGCTGAGAACCGCCCCGGAGTCACCCGCGGAAAGCAGTGGATCACCGTGGACAGCGGCCTGCTTCTGCTGGATACCCCCGGCATTCTGTGGCCGAAATTTGAGGATCCGCAGGTGGGGATGATGCTCTCTTACACCGGTGCGGTGAAGGATGATATTCTGGATCTGGAGGCGCTGGCCTGCCAGCTGATGGAGCTGCTGCACCAGCGGTACCCGCAGGCGCTGATGGCGCGCTATGGCGTGGAAGCGCCGCCCCTGACGCCCGGCTATACACTGCTGGAGATGGCGGGGCGGAAGCGCGGCTTCCTGGTGTCCGGCGGGGAGATTCATACGGAACGGATGGCAAAGGTACTGCTGGAGGAATTCCGCAGCGGGAAGCTGGGGCGGTTCACTCTGGAGGAGCCGATGGAGGATGCGTATGGCGGAAAAGAATCTTTGGGAAATTGAGGATACCCTGTTTGCGAAAAATACAGGCGTGATCTGCGGCGTGGATGAGGCCGGAAGGGGACCGCTGGCTGGGCCTGTGTGCGCAGCGGCTGTGATCCTGCCACCGCACCTGGAAATTCCAGGCCTGGATGACAGCAAGAAGCTGCCGGATAAGCGCCGCCGGGAGCTGGCGCCGGTGATCCGGGCGCAGGCGATCGCATGGGGCGTGGCGTTTGCATCCGAGAAGGAGATCGATGAAAAGAATATCCTGCAGGCCACGTTCCTGGCCATGGAGCGGGCGCTGTCGCAGCTGGACGGAAAGGCGGATTTCGCCCTGATCGACGGGAACCGGGAGAAGGATTTTGGCCTGCCGGTGATGACCGTGGTCAAGGGGGACAGTCGCAGCGCCAACATTGCCGCGGCCTCCATCCTGGCCAAGGTGGCCCGGGACGATTATATGCTGAAAATGGCGGAGATCTACCCGGAATACGGCTTTGACATCCATAAGGGCTATGGCACCAAGGCGCATTACGCGGCGCTGCAGCGCTATGGCCCATGCCCGATCCACAGGATGACCTTCCTGAAGAAGCTATATGGGGAAGGCTAGGCTCAGCGGCGCATGGGGCGAATCCCTGGCGGCGGACTACCTGCGCAGGAAGCACTACCGGATCGTGGCAGCGGGATACAGCTGCCGGTTCGGGGAAATCGACCTGATCGCCCAGGACCGGAAGAACCTGGTTTTCGTGGAGGTCAAGCTGCGCAAGAACGCGAAATTTGCGGCCGCGCGGGAATATGTGGACCGGCGGAAGCAGGATCGGATCCGCACCACGGCATCCATGTATCTTTCCCAGAATCCAACGCAGCTCCAGCCCCGATTTGATGTGATTGAAATTTATGCGCCGGAGGGCGCGGAAACGAAGAAACCGGTGATCCACCATTTGGAGGAGGCTTTTGAATGAATTTTCCTGTTTTTGATTTTCACTGTGATACCGCCCTGTCGCTGCTGGGGAGGGATATGAACGGCCATGGCTCCCTGCGGCACAATCTGCTGCACATCGACCTGGAGCGGGCGGGCACGCTCCCTGGGTATGCCCAGTGCTTTGCCTGCTTTACAACGCCGTTTATGCAGCAGTGGGCACAGCTTTCTCCGGAAACGGTGTTCCAGCGGGAGATGGATGGGATTTTGTCCCAGCTGCAGGAAAACGGCGACCTGATCCGCCAGGCCTTCTCCGCGGAGGACGTGCGCAGCCATTTCCGCCAGGGGCTGATGTCCGCTATCCTCACCATCGAGGGGCCGGCCGGCTTTGGGTTTGACCCGGAACGGCTTGAGGAGCTGTACCGGATCGGCTTCCGGGTGTCTACTCTGGGCTGGAACGAGCAGAATGTGCTTTGCGGCTCTCATAAAACCGGCGGCGGCCTGACGGACCTGGGCAGGGAATATGTGAAGGAAGCGCAGCGGCTGGGCATGATCGTCGATGTCAGCCACATCAGCGATGAAGCGTTCTGGGACATTATGGACATAACCCAAAGCGCTGTGATCGCCAGCCATTCCAATTCCCGGGCCGTGTGCGGGGAAAGCCGGAACCTGACGGACGATATGTTCCGCCAAATCTGCCAGACCGGCGGCGTGGCGGGATTCAACCAATGCGCGCCCTTCGTGGGGGAGCATCCCGACCTGGACACCGCCTGTGACCATTTCCTCCATTTCCTGGAGCTGGACCCGGATGGGAAGCACATTGCCCTGGGCGGCGACCTGGATGGCTGCGATACGCTGCCGGAGGGATTTAACGGCGTGCAGGATTATCCGAAGCTGGCGCAGCGGCTGCTGGAGCGGGGCGTGAACGAAGAACTGCTTAAAAACATTTATTGGGAAAACGCGTTAGGAGTGATGGATGCGTGCTGTATGTGACCACCCGAAATCAATATGACGCCTTCACCGCCCCCCGGACGCTGCAAAGTGACCGGGCGCCGGACGGCGGCTTTTATGCGCCCTTCCGGCTGCCCCGCGTGGAGAATCCGGAGATTCTGGCGCTGAAGGACCAGTCCTTTAGCCAGTGCGTCGCGCAGATCCTGAATCTGTTTTTCTCCTGCAAGCTGACAGCCTGGGACGTGGAGATGAGCATCGGCAGATACCCCATGCAGGTGATTCCCATGAGCCACCGGATGATGGTGGCAGAAACCTGGCACAATCCCCAGTGGGATTACAGCCGGATGGAGAAAAACCTGTTCGCCAGGCTACGGGGGTCGGAGGACGTGGATGCCCCTGCGGTTTCCTGGGCGGCCATCGCCATCCGCATTGCCGTGCTGTTCGGCATATACGGGGAGCTTCAGCGCAGCTGCGGCGTGCGCCCGGAGGCGCCGGTGGATGTGGCGGTGCCCACAGGGGACTTTGCCGCGCCCATGGCGGCCTGGTACGCCCGGGAAATGGGCCTGCCGATCGCCAACATCCTGTGCGTGTGCAACGAAAATTCCGCCGTCTGGGAGCTGCTGCACCATGGGGAGGTGCGCACGGATGTGCCGGCCATCCATACAGCCACACCTCTGGCGGACATTCCCGTGCCGGAAAATCTGGAGCATCTGATCGCCGGGACATTGGGCGCGGAGGAAGCGCAGCGCTACGGCGCGATCTGCGGCAAGGGCGGGACGTATGCGCCCTATTCCGGCAGGCTGGAGCGGCTTCGCCGGGGCATGTACGCCGCGGTGACCAGCGACGCGCGGCTGGAGGGGCTTATCCCCAGCGTGTACCGCACCGTCGGCTATATCCTGGGGCCGTATACCGCCCTGGTTTACAGCGGACTGCTGGACTACCGGGCAAAAACCGGGGAGACCCGCCCGGCACTGCTGCTGTCTGACCGCAGCCCAATCTGCGATGGCGGCATGGTGGCCTCTGCGCTGGACATTTCCCAGCCACAGCTGGCAAAGCTGCTGCGGATGGATTAAACGAGGTGAGTGCATGGCGCTTTACGCCATTGGAGATTTGCATCTTTGCCTGGGCGCGCCGAAGCCGATGGATGTATTTGGCGGCGCGTGGGTGGGCTATATGGATAAGCTGCGGGAAGGCCTGTCCGTGATCGGGCCGGAGGATACCACGGTCCTGCTGGGCGACCTGAGCTGGGCGCTGGGGCTGGACGGGGCCAGGGAGGATTTTGCCTGGATCGACGCTATCCCGGGCAGAAAAATCATTCTGAAGGGGAACCACGACTATTGGTGGAGCACCGCGGCGAAATTCTACCAGTTTTGCGCGGAGAACGGCTTCTCCGACCAGTGGATCCTGAATAACAACCACTACGAGTACGGCGGCATGGCCATCTGCGGCACCCGGGGATGGTTTTTCGAGGAGGCACGCAGCAGCGCCCATGATGAGAAGGTGTTCCGGCGGGAGCTGCTCCGGCTGGAGGCATCGCTCCGCTCCGCGGGGGAAATGCCGAAGCTGGTGTTCCTGCACTACCCGCCCCGGTACCGTGGCTATGAATGCCCGGAGATCCTGGCGCTCCTGAAGCAGTACGAGGTGCGCCTGTGCTGCTACGGGCATCTTCATGGCGCCAGCCATTCGCTGGCGATGCAGGGGCTTTGGGACGGGACGGAGTTCCGCCTGGTGTCCGCGGATTACCTGAATTTTCGCCCATGGAAGGTCATGGATTGAAGGAACCGCCCGGAAATTTTGCGGTTCCTTCTTTTTCAGCGCGGAAATTACCGGAGAAAAACGGAAAGTTCACAAAAATTTTTTTGAAAAGGGTGGACATTTTGCGCTTTCTCTGATAAAATACTACGGCTTGAGTAAAGAAATAAAATGGTTCTGCTATGCGGCCATATTTGGGAGGATTTCAACAAATGAACGTTAAGAGCATTGAAAAAGAAGGGAACCTGGCCACCATTGTGGTGGAGATCGACAAGGAGCTGATGGAGTCCGGCGTGAACAAGGCCTACCTGAAGGCGCGCAAGGACATCATGCTTCCTGGCTTCCGGAAGGGCAAAGCACCCCGGAAGATGATCGAGTCCATGTACGGCGCACATGTTTTCTATGAGGATGGCCTGGAGGAGATTTTCCCCGAGGTCTATCAGTACGCTGTGGTGGAGCAGGATGTGAAGGCCGTCGGCCGTCCCTCTCTTACCGATATGCAGATCAGTGACGACAACATCGTCACCCTGACCCTGACCACGCAGGTCTATCCTGAGGTCACGCTGGGCCAGTACAAGGGCCTGGAGGTGGAGAAGGCCCAGGCGGAGGTGACTGAGGCGCAGGTGGCTGCTGAGCTGGACCGCATGGCGCAGAACGTGGCCTCCACCGAAACGGTGGATCGTCCCGCCGAGATGGGCGATACGGCCAACATCGACTTTGAAGGCTTTGACAATGGCGTAGCTTTCGATGGCGGCAAGGGCAATGATTTCGACCTGAAGCTGGGCTCCGGCTCCTTCGTCCCCGGATTTGAGGAGCAGGTGGTCGGCATGAGCGCTGGCGAGGAGAAGGATATCAACATCACTTTCCCGGAGGATTACCACGAGGGTCTGGCCGGGAAGGACGTGGTGTTCCACGTCAAGTGCAACAAGGTCAGTTATACCAGTGTGCCCGCGCAGGATGATGATTTTGCCAAGGATGTGTCCGAATTCGACTCCCTGGAGGAGCTGAAGGCTGACATCCGCGCCAAGGCGCTGGCGGACGCACAGAAGCAGATCGACTCCGCGTTTGAAAACGCGGCTGTGGAGAAGGCCGCTGAAAACATGACGGTAGACATGCCCTCCGCGCTGATCGATGCGGAGCTGGATAACCAGATGGAGCGCTTCGCTTACCAACTGCAGATGAGCGGCTACTCCATGGAGCAGTACGCCAAGATGATGGGCGGCGACGTGAACACCATGCGCTCCGCATTCCGCCCTGCCGCTGAGAAGCAGGCAAAGGTCAACGTGATGCTGGAGAAGATCATTGAGGTTGAGGACATCACCGTTACCGACGAGGAAGTGGAGCAGGAGTATGCCAGCCTGGCCACCGAGTATTCCCTGGAACCGGAGAAGGTCAAGGAGATGGTTTCCGCCGACGAGATCCAGACCAGCCTGAAGACCCGCAAGGCCATGCAGGTGATTTCCAGTAGCGCCGTCCCGGTGGCCCCTGCCGCTGAGGAAGCGGAAAAAACGGAGGAATAAGCTACGCTTTTCCCGGTTAGAATGTTTCAGACCTGTGAAAGGAGATATTGCCATGAGTTTAGTACCTTATGTTGTCGAGCAGACCAGCCGCGGTGAACGCAGCTATGATATTTTTTCCCGTCTGCTGAATGACCGTATCATCTTCCTGTCGGAAGAAGTGAACGACACCACCGCGTCCCTGGTGGTTGCCCAGCTGCTGTACCTGGAGGCGCAGGACCCGGACAAGGATATTCAGTTCTATATCAACAGCCCCGGCGGCAGTGTGACCTCCGGTATGGCCATTTACGATACCATGCAGTACATCAAGTGCGATGTGGCGACCATCTGCGTGGGTATGGCCGCGTCCATGGGCGCGTTCCTGCTGTCTGCCGGCGCCAAGGGTAAGCGCATGGCGCTGCCCAATTCGGAAATCATGATCCATCAGCCCTCCGCCGGGACCCAGGGGCAGATCACGGACATGGCCATCCACATGAAGCGCTTGCAGACCATCAAGGAGCGGATGAACCACATCCTGGCGGAAAACACCGGCAAGAGCGTGGAGGAGGTCACCGCAGCATGCGAGCGGGACAATTTTATGACCGCGGATGAGGCGCTGGCTTTCGGGCTGATCGACCGCGTTCTCGATCGTCACTGATTTTTTAAGAAAGGCGGTACCGGGTTCATGGCAAGAAAAGATGACCCGTCGCTCCGGTGCAGCTTCTGCGGCAAGCGGGAAACGCAGGTGGAGCGGCTGATTGCCGGCCCTGGCGTGTATATTTGCAGCGAATGTGTGCAGGCCTGCAACGAGCTGCTGCGTGATGAGATCCAGGTGGATCACCGGGGCAAGCTCCGCGCGCCGGAGAAGCTTCCCACGCCTATGGAGATCAAGCGCTTCATGGACGGATATATCATCGGCCAGGAGGAAGCGAAGATCACCCTGTCCGTTGCGGTGTATAACCATTACAAGCGGATTTACCTAGATAACGGCGGCGACGTAGAGCTGCAGAAAAGTAATATCCTGCTCATTGGCCCCACGGGCAGCGGCAAGACCCTCTTCGCCCAGACCCTGGCCAAGATATTGGATGTTCCCTTCGCCATCGCCGATGCCACCACCCTGACGGAAGCGGGATACGTGGGCGACGATGTGGAGAATATTCTGCTTCGGCTCCTGCAGGCGGCGGATTTTGACGTGGATCTTGCCGAGCATGGCATCATCTACATTGACGAAATGGACAAAATCGCCCGCAAAAGCGAGAACACCTCCATCACCCGGGACGTTTCCGGCGAGGGCGTTCAGCAGGCGCTGCTGAAGATCCTGGAGGGAACTGTGGCAAGCGTCCCGCCCCAGGGCGGGCGGAAGCATCCCCAGCAGGAGATGATCCAGGTAAATACCGCCAATATCCTGTTTATCTGTGGCGGCGCGTTTGACGGCCTGGATAAAATTATCGAAGCCCGGACGGACCGCTCGGCCATTGGCTTTGACGCACCGGTGGAGAGCCGGAAAAATCGGGACGTGGGCAAGCTGCTTGCCCAGGTGGAGCCCCATGATCTGCTGAAGTTCGGCATTATTCCGGAGCTGGTAGGCCGCCTCCCGGTAATCACCAGCCTGCAGAGCCTGACGAAGGAGGACCTGGTCCGGATCCTTCAGGAGCCGAAGAATGCTCTCACCCGGCAGTATGAGAAGCTGCTTGCCATGGACAACGTGGAGCTGATCATCCAGCCTGAGGCACTGGATGCCATTGCCGACAAGGCGCTGGACCGGCAGATCGGCGCAAGAGGCCTGCGGGCGATTATGGAGGGCATCATGACGAAGATCATGTATGCCATTCCCTCTGACCCGTCTATTCGCAAGGTGACCATTACGCCGGAATGTGTTCGCGGTGGGGAGCCTTTGATCCTCCGGGATTCCGGGAACCCCAGGCTCGCGGCGAAAAACGCATGAACACCATACGGAAGGGGGTCACGCACCCCCTTCTTTTCCATTTTCTTCGAAAGGAGATATACCTATGAGTGAAGCACTTGCGATCACCTCGCTTCCTGTGCTGGCTCTGCGCGGGCTGGCGGTCTTTCCGGAGCAGACGGTGCATTTCGAGGTGGGCCGCCCCAAATCGGTGTTCGCACTGAATGAGGCGATGAAGCGGGATCAGACTATTTTTATGGTCCCGCAGAAGGATATTACCCAGGACGACCCCATGTCCGAGGACCTGTGCCCGATCGGCACCGTGTGCCGGGTCAAGCAGATCCTCCGAGGGCAGGGCGATACGGTGCGGGTGCTGGTCGTCGGGCTGTACCGCGCCAGGATCCAGTCCCTGAGCCAGTCAGAGCCATTCCTGCAGGGAAACATTGCCCGCGTTCCGGAAACAGAGGTCGCGGATACGCTCCGCGCGCGGGCACTCAGGCGGGAGGCTAACGGGCTGTATGCCGCCTATCTGGAGCTGGTGGAGCATCCGGCGCAGACTGTGCAGCTGCGGATGCTTTCCTCGGACAGCTGCAGCTTCCTGGCCGATGCCATAGCCCAGAATTCCGGCATTGATTTCCGGGATAAGATCCGCCTGCTCACGCAGATGAACCCGGTCCGCAGGCTGGAGATGGCGGTGAAATACCTGCGCGAGGAGATGGAAATGCTCCACCTGGAATCGGATATCCAGGAGAAAACCCGCACCAATATCGACCAGCAGCAGAAGGACTACTACCTACGGGAGCAGATCAAGGTGCTGCGGGACGAGCTGGGGGATACGGAGCAGAGCGAATTTGCGGAATATGAGCGGAAAATCCGCGCCCTGAAGCTGGACGAGGAGCGGGAGCACAAGCTCCTGCAGGACCTGGAGCGGCTGGAAAAGCAGCCGTTTGGTTCCTCCGAGGGCGCGGTGCTGCGGAATTATCTGGATACGGTGCTGGAGCTGCCCTGGAACCGGAAGACGAAGGAGCGCGTGGATGTGACCGCCGCCCAGAAGGTGCTGGAGCGTGACCATTACGGATTGGAAAAGGTGAAGGAGCGGATACTGGAATCCATCGCCGTCCGGCAGATGGCGCCGTCCGCTCCGCCGCAGATCCTCTGCCTGGTGGGCCCTCCCGGCGTGGGCAAAACCTCCATCGCTTATTCCATTGCCCGGGCGCTGAACCGGAAAATGGCGCGTATCTCCCTGGGCGGCATCCGGGACGAGGCGGATATCCGCGGCCATCGGAAAACCTACGTGGGGGCAATGCCCGGCCGCATCCTGGCCGCCGTGGCGCAGGCGGGCAGCAGCAATCCACTGCTGCTGCTGGACGAGGTGGACAAAATGGGCGCGGATTACCGGGGCGATCCCAGCGCGGCGCTTCTGGAGGTGCTGGATTCTGAGCAGAACCACGCCTTCCGGGACCATTATCTGGAAATCCCCTATGACCTTTCCGACGTTATGTTCCTGCTGACGGCAAATACGCTGGATACGGTCCCCCGGCCGCTGCTGGACCGGATGGAGGTCATTGAGCTTGGCTCCTATACGGACGAGGAAAAGCTGATGATCGGCAAAAATCATCTGCTTCCCAAGCAGCTCAAGAAGCATGGCTTGAAGAAATCCCAGCTCCGGGTGACGGATGACGCTATCCGGGAGATCATTACCTGCTATACCCGGGAATCCGGCGTGCGGAACCTGGAGCGATGCTTCGCGGAAATCTGCCGCAAGGCGGATATCCAGCTGCTGCGGGAGGAGCATCCCGGGCGGATCACTGTCACCGGGAGCAGCGTGGAGCAGTTCCTGGGCGTGCGGAAATTCCTGCCGGATCGGCTGCCGGCTACAGACCAGGTGGGACTGGTCACCGGCCTTGCCTGGACGAGCGTGGGCGGCGAGGTGCTGGAGGTGGAAGTCAATGTGATGGAAGGCTCCGGCAAGCTGGAGCTTACCGGGAACCTGGGCGATGTTATGAAGGAATCCGCCCACGCGGCGCTGAGCTATATCCGTGCCAACGCCAAGGCCCTGGGCATTGCGGAGGACTTCTACAAGACCAAGGATATCCATGTGCATTTCCCGGAGGGCGCGGTGCCTAAGGACGGCCCCTCCGCCGGCGTCACGGTCTGCACGGCCATGGTTTCCGCGCTGACGGGGGTCACCGTCCGCAGGGACGTGGCCATGACCGGTGAAATTTCTATCCGCGGGCGGGTGCTTCCCATCGGCGGGCTGAAGGAAAAAACTATGGCGGCGCTCCGCCACGGCATCACCACGGTGATCATCCCCAGGGACAATGCCCGGGATCTGGAGCAGATCGACCAAACCGTCCGGAAATCCCTGAATTTTGTCACAGCGCAGACGGTGGACACCGTGCTTGATACGGCGCTGAACCGTGCCAGCCAGGAGATGGTTCCGGTGCTGATGAACGCGATCCCGGAGGAGCTGCGCACCACCGGGCGCAAGCCGGGCATCCGGCAGTGAGGCGGCTATGAATTTTCAGAAGGTTGAATTTTTGGTTTCCGCCGCCTCGCCGGAGGATTTTCCCCGCAACCGTCTGCCGGAGATCGCCTTCGCGGGGAAATCCAATGTGGGCAAATCCTCGGTCATCAACCGGGTGCTGCAGCGGAAAAATTTTGCCCGGGTTGGTGACCGCCCGGGGAAGACCATCCACGTCAATTATTTCTGCATTGACCAGCGCTGCTATCTAGTGGACCTGCCGGGCTATGGCTATGCGCAGGTGTCCCAGGTGGAGAAAGCGCGCTGGGCTGCGCTTATGGAGGAATATTTTGCCGCAGGGCGCATTGACCTGGGCATCCTCATCGTGGATGCCCGACATCCGCCCACAAATAATGACATCACCATGGCGCAGTGGTTCCTGCAAAGCGAATGCCCCTTCGTTGTGGTGGCCAACAAGCTGGATAAGCTGAAGAAGAGCGAAATTTCCGGAAATCTCGCCTGCATCCGGGAGGATCTGGCACTGCCGGAGGGCTGCCCGGTGATCCCCTTTTCCGCTGAAAAAGGGGACGGGCGGGACGCGCTGGTGCAGTACATCCTGAAGGCGGCAAAGGCATAAAAAGACATCCCGCAGCGCTTGTGCTGCGGGATGGTTGCATTTCCGGGTTGGGGATCACTGCTGCGCCGTGGCTTCCTTCAGCGCCTGCGCCAACTGATCCGGGCAGGAGGTGGACTTCATGCCGCAGTGGATGCCCTCAATACGGGAAATCACTGCGTCCACGTCCTGGCCTTCCACCAGTGCGCCGATGCCCTTCAGGTTGCCGTTGCAGCCGCCGATAAATTGCACGTTTTTCAGCTTCCCGTCCTCAATTTCAAAGTGGATTTCTCGGGAACAGGTGCCTTTTGTCTGGTAAGTGTACTTCATAATGATTTTCCTCTCTATATGTGGATTTGTTTATTTACACAGGTCTGTGAATTCGGCGCCCACCAGGCGGGCGAGCGCGTCCGGCGGGACGATCATCTGGTGCCCCCTGGCTCCGGCGGATACGGCGATCTCGGCATACCTTGCGCCGCTATCGTCAAAGAGGGTGGGATATTTCTTTCGCATGCCTACGGGGCTGCATCCGCCCCGGATATAGCCGGTCAGCCCCAGAAGATCCCGTACAGCCACCAGCTCCATATTCTTATCACCGGCGGCGCGGGCGGCCTTCTTCAGGTCCAGCTCGCAGCACACAGGAATGCAGAAAACGTGGATGCCCAGCCTTTCGCCCCGGGCGACCAATGTCTTGAACACCTGCTCCGGAGGCAGACCCAGCGCCTGGGCGGCATGCATGCCGCTTAGATCCTTTTCATCGTAGGCGTAAAACGCCTCCCGGCAGGGAATGCCGGCCTGCTCCACCAGTCGAACCGCATTTGTTTTGGAGGACATGATCCATCACCTCCTGCATTATACGTCATCGTGCCGGATTTTTCAAGTATTCCTTCCGATTTCACCGGAATTTTACCGGGAAACCGGCAGGGCCACAGAATCTGCCTGCGTTTTCTTGGGGAATTGGTTGACTTTTGTATCCATATGATGTACAATATCATACAGGCGGCGTTATGGGAGCTGCTTTGATGTGGCGTAAGAGAGGTATCGATTGTTCTATGCGAGCGTTTCATAATAAAAACAGCAACTGGGACCTGTGGAGCAAAATAATTGTCATTTCGGTCCTGGATGTGCTGTCGACCCTGTTTTGCTATTTTTTTGCCCTGCTGCTCCGGTTTGATTTTGTGTATTCCTCCCTGCCGGACTATTATGTGCAGAGCTATCTGGGCTCGATCTGGTTTTGGTGCCTGGTGAATGTCTGCGTGTTTTACCTGTTCCGGCTGTACCACAGCATCTGGAGCTATGCCGGCCTGGCGGAGCTTTGGATGATCATCAAGGCCTATCTGGTGTTGATCCCGGTTTACGCAGCCTTCATCCTGATCGCCGACATACATATGCCCCGCTCCTACTACCTGATGGGCTACCTGCTCAACTTCTGCGCTACGACGGCCATCCGGTTCTCTTACCGGTTTTTCCGGGTTCAGCTTCGCCTGGGGCAGGGGAGTGCCAAGGCCTCCAAGCTGCCGCTGGAGCGGGTGATGGTCATCGGCGCCGGTGCGGCGGGGCAGATGCTGATCAAGGATATGCAGAGCTCCGACAAGATGAACACCAAGGTCGTCTGCGCCATTGACGATAACCCCGCAAAGCTGGGGCGGCTGATCGAGGGCGTTGAGATCGTCGGCAACCGCAACGACATTGTGAACGCGGCCAAGCGGCTGAAGATCACCCATATCGTATACGCCATCCCCAGCAGCTCAATGGAGACCCGGCGGGAGATCCTGAACCTGTGCAAGATGACCAACTGCAAGCTGCAGACCATCCCGGGGCTGTACCAGCTGCTCAACGATGAGGTCCGGGTCAGCCAGCTGCGGGATGTGGAGGTTTCCGACCTGCTGGACCGGGAGCAGGTCCAGGTCAATAACGAGGAGATTTTGCGCAGCATCAGCGGCAAGGTGGTGATGGTCACCGGCGGGGGCGGTTCCATCGGCAGCGAGCTTTGCCGCCAGATCGCCCAGTCCAATCCCAAGCAGCTGATCATCTTTGACATTTACGAGAATAACGCCTACGCCATTCAGCAGGAGCTGCTGCGCAAATACCCCCAGCTGAACCTGCAGACGCTCATTGGCTCCGTCCGCAATACCAGCCGTGTGAATGAGCTGATGCGCCGGTTCAAGCCGGATATCGTATTCCATGCGGCGGCGCACAAGCACGTCCCGCTGATGGAGGACAGCCCCAATGAAATAATGTGATCGGCACCTATAAAACCGCCACCGCCGCCGCGAGATATGGGGTGGGGAAGTTCGTGCTGATTTCTACGGACAAGGCTGTGAACCCCACCAACATCATGGGTGCATCCAAGCGGCTGTGTGAGATGGTCGTGCAGATGATGGACAGGCAGTGCCCGGATACCAGCTTCGCCGTGGTCCGCTTCGGCAATGTGCTGGGCAGCAACGGCAGCGTGATCCCCCTGTTCAAGAAGCAGATCGCCGAGGGCGGCCCGGTGACCGTGACCGACAAGCGGGTCATCCGCTACTTTATGACCATCCCGGAGGCTGTGTCCCTGGTGCTCCAGGCGGCCTACTATGCGGTGGGCGGCGAAATATTCGTGCTGGAAATGGGCGAGCCGGTGAAAATCGACGATATGGCGCGCAATCTGATCCGGCTTTCCGGCTTTACCCCGGACGAGGATATTAAAATCGTTTATACCGGCCTGCGCCCCGGAGAAAAGCTCTATGAGGAGCTGCTGATGAATGAGGAAGGTCTGCAGGAAACTGCCAACAAGCTGATCCATATCGGCATGCCCATTCAGATGGACGACGCCTGGTTCCGCAGGAAGCTGTCTGAGCTGGACCTGGCCAGCCGACAGGAGAGCAATGACATCCGGGCATTGGTGGCGGAGATCGTGCCAACGTATCACTATACGCCGCAGGACACCGGGGCGCAGACAGACGCCGCTCCCGTGGCTGAGAGTGCGCAGGTATGATTTCCCGGGAAACTTCAAAATTCTCCCTCCTGAAGCGGACCGGATTTCCGTCCCACTTCAGGAGGGCCGCTTTTTTTCCGCTGCATGGCTGCCGGATGCTAAAAACCTGGCATTTTGGTTATCCTATGGAAAAAACCACAGGAGGAAACCAAATGGAAAACATGGACGCGGACCGGAAGAAGCAGGAGCGCGAGCAGATCATCGAGCTCGGCTCCGATATCACCAAATCGGAGAAGGGAAATGTGTACACCCTTACCATCATCGGCCAGGTGGAGGGGCACCAGGTGCTGCCGGAGAACTGCAAAACCACCAAGTATGAGCATGTCCTGCCCCTGCTGGCGGGAATCGAGGAAAGCGACGACATTGACGGATTGCTGCTGCTCCTGAACACAGTCGGCGGCGACATCGAGGCAGGCCTGGCCATCGCGGAGATGATCGCCGGGATGAAAAAGCCTACAGTTTCCCTGGTGCTGGGCGGGGGGCATTCCATCGGCATCCCGCTGGCTGTATGCACCAAAAAATCCTTCATCACCCCAACGGCCAGCATGACCGTGCATCCCGTGCGTATGACTGGCCTGGTGGTGGGCGCGCCCCAGACCTTCCGCTATTTCCAGAGGATTCAGGAGCAGATCGCTGACTTCGTCACCGCCAATTCCAGAATCAGCCGCCAGGCTTTTGAGGATTATATGATGGCCACCGGGGAAATGGCCACGGATGTGGGCACGATCCTGTACGGGAAGGAGGCGGTGGCCTCCGGGCTGATCGATAAGCTGGGCGGCCTGAACGATGCGCTGACCGCGCTGCACCGCATGATCGGGAAGAACCGGAAGACATAAAGCCCCGCTTTCCACTTTTTTTCAATCTGGGGTGGAAATTTGAGCGGAAATATGTTATCATAAACTGAATCGGAATGCGGGGGAGGAATCGGCATGGAATGGGGCTGGCTGCAAAGCCTGATTTACGGGCTGCTGTCCGGGATCACAGAGTTTTTGCCCATCAGTGCCGAAACGCACCAGCTCCTTTTCCGGGAACTGACCGGGCTGGAAGCCCCGGGGGCCGTCATCCACCTGGCGGTCAGCCTGGGCGCGCTGGCTGCGCTGCTGGTCGGGTGCCGCAAGCGGCTGAAAAAGCTGCGCCAGGAGCGGCGCATTGCCGCGGTTCCGCCAAAGAAGCGGAAGCGCCAGCCGGATGCTGCGGCGCTGATGGATTTACGGCTGCTCCGCGTGGCGGTGATCCCGCTGCTGCTGAGCCTGGCGGCGGAGTGGTACCTCAGCGGGAAGCTGGAGAAGCTTTGGCTGGCGGCGATCCTGGCGGCGGCAAACGGCGTGATCGTCTATCTGCCCCTGCATATGCCCCAGGCGAATAAGGAATCCCGTTCCCTCTCCGCGCTGGACAGCCTCCTGGTCGGCCTTGGCGGCGCGCTGGGCGCAGTGCCGGGGATCTCCCGCATCGGCGCGCTGACAGCCGTGGGGCGGGCGCGGGGGATGGATCGGCAGTACGGCCTGGAATTCAGCCTGCTGCTTCTGCTGCCTGTGCTGCTGGTGCTATGCGTGCTCGATGGCGTTGCCATCGCTGCCCCGGGCGCCCAGGCGGTGACGGCGGAAATGCTTGTCAATGCTGCCGCGGCCTGCGTGGGCGCATTTCTTGCGGCGTCCGTGGGGATACAATCCATGCGTTTTCTGTCGGTCAAGGCCGGCTTTACAGGATTTGCCTATTACAGCTGGGGGATTTCCCTGGTGCTGCTGATCCTGTATCTGATTGTTTGACTCGGAAGGAGTGATTTTATGGCGGAGAAAAATTCCAAATCCCAGGCGCAGAAGGCTTCCACAGCGAAGAATAAGAAGCCATCCGGCAAATCCACCGGCGCCGGGAAGCGCAGCGGGAACAAGGCAGCGTCCTCCCAGCAGAGCCAGAGCCGGGTGCCTGTCCGCGTCATAACCTCCCTGATCTGCCTGGTGCTGTTTGTGCTTTTCCTGGTTGCCTTCCTGAATCCGGAGGGGACGCTTGTCAAGCTGTTCCTGATCGGCGTTCAGTCGCTGATCGGAAAGGTCGGCTTCTATGTCGCCATTCCGGCGTTGCTGTACTTACTGATCATCCAGGCCTTCAGCGGCAAGCGCCCGATCCTGGCCAGGAGCGTGTGCCTGATCTGTTTTGTGCTGATCTGCGGGTGCATCGCCCAGCTGAGCCTGGCGTGTACCGACCTGCCCACCGGGTGGAAGCTGTTCCAGTATTTGCTCCAGGGCGGCTCGGAGGGAACTACCGCCGGCCTGATTTGCGGCGGCATTACGCTGCTGCTGTACTGGCTCACCGGGAAGGTGATCTCCTACATCATCCTGATCACCGCGGCTGTGCTGACGCTGCTTGGCTCGTTCCAGATCACCATCCCCAGCATCGTCCGGGCCATTGAGAACCGCCCCAGGGCGGACTGGGAGGACGAGGAGCCCGAGGAGGTGCAGGAGCCTGCTGCCGTGGTGGTGAACCACCTGGCCAACAAGCGGATCGAATATGTGGAGAATAAGCGCCGGGTCCAGGCGGAGCCGGTGAATATCGATGTCCCGCTGGAGGATGCGCCGGCGAAGCCGGCAGCGCCTCGCGCGACTAAGCGCAAGTCCAGAGCCACCGAGCTGATGCGCCAGATCGACGGCGATGTGAATACGCCGGTAGCTGCTGCAGCAGATGCTGTGGTGGAGAATGCGGATGTGGATCTGATTCTGGGAGGGAAATCCATACCGGCGGATGCCCCTGCGGTGCACGCGTTCACACTGGAGGACATCCCCACGGAGATGCAGCCCTTTGAGAAGGACAGTCCCATCGTCCCGGAGGCGGAAACCCCGCCGGAGGCTGTGCCCGCCGCACCGGAGCCCAAGCCACAGAAGGCGGCCGAGCCGAAGCCGGACAAGGTGACCGCCAGCCAGGTCAGCGAATCCCAGGCGCAGGTGGCGGAGGAAATCGCCCGGGCGCAGTCCGCGCCCAAGCCGATTTATCAGACGCCGCCGATCGACCTGCTGAACCCGCCCAAGCGGGGAACACAGGACGCCACCATGGAAATGCGGGACAATACCCGCCGCCTGAACGAAACGCTGATGAGCTTCAAGATCGAGGCCCATATCATCAATGTGACCCGCGGCCCCAGCGTCACCCGCTACGAGGTAGAGCTGGACAAGGGCGTCCGGCTGAATAAGCTGACCAGCTGCGCCGATGACATTGCCCTGAGCCTGGGCGCTTCCGGTGTGCGGATCGCTGCTGTGCCTGGGAAAATCTCCATTGTGGGTATCGAGGTTCCCAATCGGACTGTGACCACAGTCTCCCTGCGGGAGGTCATCGATTCGCCGGAATTTTCCAGAGCCAAGTCCAAATCCTCTTTCGCTGTGGGCAAGGATATCGGCGGAAGCTGCATTGTTGGCGATATTGCCAAGCTGCCCCATATGCTGATCGCCGGTACCACCGGCTCCGGCAAGTCCGTATGCATGAATTCCATCATCATCAGTCTGCTGTACAAGGCAGGGCCGGAGGATGTGAAGCTGATCATGGTGGACCCCAAAATGGTGGAGCTGGGCATTTATAACGACATTCCCCATCTGCTGATCCCTGTGGTCACCGATCCCAAGAAGGCGGCGGGGAGCCTGCAGTGGGCGGTGTCGGAGATGATGCGCCGGTACAAGGCAATGTCCGACGCCGGGGTCCGGGACCTGGAATCCTACAACAGCATTGTGGAAGCGGAGCAGGAGGGCGAGAAAATTCCCCAGGTCGTGGTGATTATTGATGAGCTGGCCGACCTGATGCTGGCGGCCGCCAAGGAGGTAGAGGAATCCATCTGCCGCATTGCCCAGATGGGGCGCGCGGCGGGCATCCACCTGATCATTGCCACCCAGCGCCCCTCCGCAGATGTGATCACCGGCCTGATGAAGGCCAACATTCCCTCCCGCATTGCGTTTGCCGTGGCCTCCGCACTGGAGTCCCGCATCATTCTGGATACCCAGGGTGCGGAGAAGCTGGTGGGCAAGGGCGATATGCTTTACGCGCCCATCGGCGCAGGGAAGCCCATCCGCGTCCAGGGCTGCTTCGTCAGCGACGCGGAGGTGGAGGCGGTCACGGACTTCGTCAAAAAGAACCACCGGACAGAGTATGACGACAGCGTTATGAAGGACATTGATCGGAACGCAGCCCAGACCGGTACCGGTAAGGGCGCATCCGCTGATCCGCAGGCCAATGCGCAGGAAATGGGCGGAGATGAAATGCTCCCAGCGGCGGTGGATGTGATCCTGGAAACGGGGCAGGCCTCCGTTTCCATGCTCCAGCGACGGCTGAAGCTGGGTTATGCCCGCGCCGCCCGGATCGTGGACGAAATGGAGGAGCAGGGGATCGTCGGCCCATTCCAGGGCAGCAAGCCCCGCGCCATCCTGATCACCAAGGAGCAGTGGCAGGCCAGGAAGGCCGGTCAGCCGGTGCAGATGGAATTTTCCGATATGGAAGAGGGCGTGCCGGACGAAATCGACTGACAGATGGATCCGCTGCGGACGTGTTTGTTCCGCAGCGGATTTTCTTCGGCGAAATTGTGCTGGAATTGTGCAGGCAACTATGTTATAATGCCCAATGTGCTGCGGCACAAATTATTAGGGACGAGGTTATCCATGAACATCAAGGAGATCGGCGAGATCCGCCGCCATATCCGGCGGGATCGCAGCAATATGACCGCCATTTACGGCTGCTATGTGAACGAAAACAAGGAAATTATTTCTGAATTCCGCCAAAGTACCGGCTTAATGTCCGAAAATGAGGCGGAAAAGTATTTCGGCCTGCTTCGGCGCGCCCTTTCCGGTACCATTGGCAAAAACCTGATCGACATCACCTTCCAGACCGCGCAGGTGGCCGGCAGCGAGGAGCATAAGCGCTTGATGGATTTGCGGGCATCCGGGCTGCAGGATGCGCCGCTTCGCCAGGCGTTTTACGAAAAAGTAATCGAATCCGTATCGCTTGGGCAGAATTATCTGATCCTGCTGGGCTGTGACAACTACGACGTTCCCTTCCGCGGACGGGATGGCGAGGGTAGCGCGGACCGCTCCGAGGATACGTATACCTTTCTGCTGTGCGCTGTGTGTCCGGTGAAGCAGACAAAGCCTGCCTTGCAGTACATCCCCCAGGAGAAGCAGTTCCACGACGGCGGCATTACCAATGTGGCCGCGGCGCCGGAGCTGGGATTCCTGTTCCCTGCCTTTGATGACCGCGCCACGAACCTGTATAACGCCCTGTTCTACACGCGCAGCGCCCAGGACAGCCACGAGGCGTTCGTGCAGAGTATTTTCAACACGCCAATCCCCAGGCCCGCGGCGGAACAGAAACGCTCATTCGAGGCGCTTCTGGGCGGCGCGCTGGAGGAGGAATGCAGCCTGGATGTGGTGCAGACGGTGCACGACCAGCTTTGCCAGCGCATTGAACTGCATAAGCAGAGCCGCGTGCCGCAGACGCTCACCGTTTCCAAGGACGAGGTGAAGGACGTGCTGTCCGCCTGCGGCGTTTCCCAGCCCCATGTGGCCAAATTCGGCATCGACTATGACGAGGCCTTTGGCTTTGAAGCGGAGCTGCATCCGAAAAATATTATTGATCCCAGCCATATCGACATCCGCACGCCGGATGTTTCGATCCGGGTGGCGCCGGATCGGAGCGACCTGATCGAAACGCGGGTGATCGGCGGCGTGAAATACATCCTCATCCATGCGGACGAGGATGTGGAGGTCAACGGCGTCAGCATCCGGATCGGCAAGGAGGCGCCGTCTACTGTGTGATATTTAACGGGCAGTGGTGATTTCCAAGGAAAACTATTGCTATATACCGGAATTTGTCGTATAATAAGGGCGATCAGGAGGTGCTTAGGATGAAATTAAAGCAGTATACCCGCTTCCAGATGAATTTTTCCGGGAAGTGGGTCGCCGTCTGCGGCGCGCTGATGGGCGTGTCCTTCTTCCTGCGGATCGTATACTATTTCGGATTGACTAACCTGGCGGATATTGGCATGGGGGAGATCCTGGTGGATATGGCGCTGGGGATCCTGATCTGCGGCCTGTTTCTGCTGCTGCTCAGCTGCATACATCTGAACGCCCCGGGGCTTTACGGCATCCTGGGGACGGCGTATTGCCTGATCCTGATCGTTGGACTGTTTACCGGCGGATGGGTCCGCATTTTGCTGGGCACGGTGTGGTACCTGCTGTCGGCGGTGGTCCTGCTGGCCACCGTGGGCGGTTATCTGCCGGGCAAGCTGTTATCTGCCGGTATGTTTGCGTTTGCACTGCTGATCCGCTTCTTCTGCTTCGATTTGGGGAAGCTGGGGCTGTTCGCGTGGGTGCTGGAGGCATCCAATCTCTGCGCGATCGCCGGATTGGTGTGCCTGCCCATGTCCCTGAAGCCCGCGAAACCCAGGAAAAGCGTGCAACGATCCCTGTAAAAATCTATCCCCAGCTTCGTGTGGAACCGAAGCTGGGGATTTTGGTTTTATTTGTCGTCCTGGGCCAGGGAGAGGATGATCTCCACCGCCTTGTCAATGCCCACCTTGGCGGTGTTCAGGCAGATGTCATAATTGGCAGCTGCGCCCCAGGTGCGGCCGGTGTAATGCTGGTAGTTGACGATGCGGCGTTTATCCTTCTCCTGCAGGCGCGCCTCCGGACTCTTTTCGGATTCGCCGTACAGCCGTACGATCCGGTCCACCCGGAATGGCGTATCGGCATGGATGTACACATGGAGCGCGTCCGGCCGATCCTTCAGGATATAGTCTGCGTTCCGCCCCACGATCACGCAGGGGCCCTTCTCCGCAAGCTGCAAAATGGTGCTGCATTGAATATTCCACAAAAAATCCGCAGTGGAAAGGCCGTTCATGATCCCCGGCGTACCGGGCGCTGCGAAGGCGTAGGAGAAGATACTCTTCCCGGGGGAATGCTCTCCATTTTCCTCCACAAATTTCGGGGCGAAACCGGACTCCAGCGCGATTTGCTCTACAAGCTCTTTGTCATAGAATGGGATCCCGAGCTTTTCGGCAACCTGACGTCCAACGCTCCTGCCGCCGCTTCCGAATTGACGGCTGATGGTAATGATGTTTTTCACAGTGATGCCTCCTTTGCTGTTCGGTAATATTATAATAGCACAATTTGCACAAAAAGTCAAAGAAAAAAGGCGCAATTTCTTGCGCCTCGCATAATAGTCTTACCTGCGCAGTTGCCCACTGCGCACATGCCCGTTTCCTCCCGGGTACATTTGCGCCGGGAAGTGCAAATTTATTCCGGAAATGCCGTCTTTAGCTCCGGAATGCTGCGCAAAAAATTGGAAACCACTGCTTCGTACCGCGCCGGGTCGACCACGTAGCTCATCCCGTGGTCGGCGTCCGGGAAGGTTTCCAGGCGGATATTTTCATTCCCTGTGGCGTAAATCTGCCGACTCATTTCGCAGGGCACGAACCCGTCCGCCTCGCCATGAATCAGCAGGATGGGAATCCCGGACTGACCTGCGGCGGTAATGGCGTCGCACTGCTCCAGCGGAAATCCGCCCAGCACCCGGGCACTGAACCGGATGAAAGGATAGGCGGCACGGGCGGGAATTTTCCGATCCTTGCAGACCTTGCGGATGATCTCCCCGGGGGAGGAATAGGGACAATCGGCCACAATGCAGCACACATTCTGCGGCAGGGGGAGCGCCGAGGCCATGATCACCGTGGTCGCGCCCATGGATACGCCGGAGAGAATGATGGGGGTCTCCGCGCCGAACCGAGCCTGCACGTATTCCGCCCAGCACAGGCAATCCTTTCGCTCCCGGACGCCGAAGGAGATCACATTGCCGCCGCTGTTCCCATGGGCGCGCTGGTCCGGCACGAGCAGGTTTATGCCCATTTTCTGCGCCAGGGCGAATGCGCCGCCGCCGTCCCGCAGCGCCATGCTGCGGTAGCCGTGGAACATGATCTCCACCGGCGCGCCCTCCCGGGACCGGTAAAGCCGCCCGTAGAGCGCAGTCCCATCAAAAGAGCGGATGGTCACCGGTTCAAAGGCGGCGTCGTCCATATGCCGGGTGGTCTGGTAAATCTGCGCGCGCATCGCCCGGCCCTGGTCGCCGTGTATGGGGCCGTATGGGTCCAGGCGCTTGGTTTTCCCGGAATAAAAGCATGTGTGAAAGCTGTAGATGCAGATCGCTGCCGCAATTCCAAGCGCCGCAATGAGAATCAGCCATAGCATACGGAACCACTCCACTTCGTTTCTTTCCGTTTAGTATACCCGTTTTCCGGGAGCCGGTCAAGCAGAGAAAGGCGTTCGGCGTATTTTTTTCGCCAAATTTCCGCCCCGGGCTTGCAATTTGATTTGAACGTGGTAGAATAGTTAACAAAATGGACGCAGAATATCCACATTTGGGAGGACCCGGTTCCGCCTGCGGCTCTGCGAAAATGAGGGAGGCTCATTATGAGTATTCGGATAGCGATTCTGGACGACGATAAGGCCTATGCGGACAGCCTTATGGCTTTCTGCAGCGAACGCTACAGCGGGGAGATCACCCCGGGGAGCTTTTCCTCGGTGGCTACACTGGCTGGGTATATGGCGAAAAGCAAGGTGAACCTAATCCTGGCTTCCCCGGCCATGCTTCCCGACCCGGGCGTGTTCACAGACGGCACGCCGGTCGCCTACCTGGTGAAGGAAAAGGGCGCGGCCATGTATGGCAGCTACCCGGCAATTTTCCGCTACCAGCGCGGCTCCCTGATCATCAACCGGATCAAGGGGATCGTCGCGGAGTCCGGCGACAACGGGATCGTTCTGGGCGCGGACGGCGGCGGCAAGGTCCTGACCTTCTTCGGCGTCCATGGCGGCGCCGGATGCACGACGGCGGCACTGGGCTGTGCCGGGCAGATCGCGGCAGCGGGCAAGAAGGTCATCTACCTGAACCTGCAAAGCAACGCAACCGTTGCCCACTGCCTCCACGGGGAAGGGGATGGGAACCTGGCGCGGGTGCTCTACGATGTCAAATCCTACCTGAGCAGCTCGGATAAGAAGGCCAATCTGACCGTCCAGCTGGAGAGCCGGCTGAAATACGAGTCCAGGCTCCGCTTCCAGTATTTTGACGCGCTCCAGATGCCGCTGGAAATGACGGGGGTCAAGCCGGAGGAAGTGGAGCTGATCCTCACGACCCTGTCGAAAAGCTGCGATTATGTGATCGTGGATACGGACGGCGTCATGGGCGATCTGCTGCTGGCCGAGTTGAAGCTGTCCACGCAGATCATTCTGGTGTGCGATGGGCTCCCCGGCAGCAATATCCGGCTGGAGCAGATGGAGTCCGCCATCCGCGTGCTGGATGAGGACGGCCGCGTCCGGGTCATGGAGCGGGTTCGCGTGCTGTACAGCCGGTTTGGCAGCCGCAGCCGGTACAGCGACCGGGTTTCGTTCCAGGTGCTTGGCAGCATTTCCAATTACTCTGGCGCGGATATGCAGAGCATTGTACAGGATATTTCCGGCGGCACGCAGTTCCGCGGCCTGATGTGAGGAAACGCATATGACGCCTGAACGTAGAGTAAAAATCATTAAGAGTATTTCGGAAACCCTGGGCGCCCGCTTCCGGGAGCTGAATAATGACAGCCAGCGGCAGGAATTTGCCGACTCCCTCCGCTCTGAGGCTGAGAAGCTGGCGGAAGCGGAAATCCGGGAGTATGTGACGATTTCCGACAGGGTCAGCATTGTAAGCGAAGTGGTTTCCCAGGTCAAGCGGCAGTGCCTGGTGCATCAGGTGATCCGGATCACCAGGGAAACGGTGAACTATGCCGGTATGCAGGATGAGGAATTCCGCCGGGAGGTGGAGAAAATCCTGGATCGGGAGAATCGCGAGTACATGCTTGCCTCCGTGCGCTCGGAGCTGGTGAACGAGGTATGCGCCTCCTTCCGCGGCTTCGGGCCGTTGGAGAGCCTGCTGAAGGACGATGACGTCACGGAGATCATGGTCAATGGCCCCCATGAGATCTTCATCGAGCGAAAGGGCAAGCTGTCCCAGCTGGAGCGGGCGTTTGAAAGCGAGGAGCAGCTGAAGCTGGTCATCGAGCGCATAACGCAGGAAGCCAAGCGGGAGGTCAACCAGGGTTCCCCCATCCTGGATACCCGGCTCCAGGATGGAAGCCGTGTCAGCATCGTCATGCCGCCGATTTCCCTGAAGGGTCCGACGCTGACCATCCGGAAATTTTCCAAAGACCCGATGACGGTGGAGAAGCTGATCTCCTATGGCTCCATCACGCCGGAGATCGCCCGCTTCCTGGAGAAGCTGGTGAAGGCGCGGTACAATATTTTCATCTCCGGCGGCACCGGCAGCGGCAAAACCACCTTCCTCAACGCCGTCTCCAACTTTATACCCAAGGACGAGCGGGTAATCACCATTGAGGATTCTGCGGAGCTGAACATCGAGGGCGTCGCGAACCTGGTTCGACTGGAAACCCGAAACGCCACCGCAGCCGCGCAGGACGCGGAGGTGACCATCCAGGACCTGATCAAAGCCAGCCTCCGCATGCGCCCGGATCGGATCATCGTAGGCGAGGTGCGCGGCAAGGAGGCGCTGGATATGCTCCAGGCCATGAATACCGGCCACGACGGGAGCCTCTCCACCGGCCACGCCAACTCCGCACAGGATATGATGAGCCGATTGGAAACCATGGTGCTGCAAGGCTCTGAGTCGCTGCCGCTGATGTCCATTCGCCGGCAGATCGTCAGCGCCGTGGACATCATCATCCACCTGGGCCGCCTGCGGGACCACTCCCGTAAGACGCTGCTGATCGCAGAGGTGGTGCGCCTGGATGAAAACGGCGAGATCGTCCTGAATCCGCTGTACCGATTTGAGGAGGACCCAGAGCTGACCTCCCTGAATAAGGTCGTGGGCCGGCTGAAGCGCACGGAGAATCCGATGATCCAGGTGGAGAAGCTGCAAATGGCCGGCATGACTGCCGACATCTGACAGGAGGGAAGGAAAATGGCCAAGAAAAAGGAGAAGAAGACCAAGCCCAAAAAGGTGCAGGCCCCGGCAAAGCTGCCGAATCCGCTGAAGGTGATGATGCCGAATTATGCGGTGTACTATATGTCCACATGGGAGAAGCTGTCCGCCGCCGCCATCGCTTTTCTGGTGGGCGCGGTGTGCAGCCAGGTGTTTTACGGCGGGCTTTTCAAGGAGGACGGCGAGGCTACCACCATGACCCATATCAGCGCTGTGGTGCTGATCGTCCTGATTGGCCTGCTGGCGGTGAAGGTCTACCTGCCCATTCGCCAGGAGCAGCTGCGGAAAAAGCGCCAGCTGAACCTGCGCAACCAATTCCGGGATATGCTGGAATCCATGACGGCCTCCCTGTCCGCCGGTGATACCGTATTCTCCGCGTTCCAGTCCGCATATACGGATATGAAGCTGCAGTACGGCGACAACGCCGACATCGTCCGCGAGCTGGAGCAGATCCTTACCGGCGCCCAAAACCGCATCCGCATTGAAGTGATGCTGGAGGATTTTGGAAAGCGCAGCGGCCTTGAGGATGTGGAGAGTTTTGCAGATGTCTTCGCCGCCGTGCGGGATAACGGCCCCAACATGGGCGACGTCATGCGCCACACCCACGACATTATTACGGAGAAGATGAGCATTGCCGACGAAATCGACAGCAAGGTTTCGGCCAACAAGCTGGAGCTGAACGTGATCACCGTCGCTCCGGTGGCGCTGGTGATGATGCTCCGCGCCACAAACGATTCTATGGCGGAGCAATTTGCCTCGTTTGGCGGCGTGGTCTGTATGACCATTGCCATTGGGATCTTTATTGCCGCCTACATATTGGGGCAGAAGATCCTGGATATCCGGTGAGGAGGGGACGCTATGTGGTACTTTCGACTGGCGCTGATGGTGATTGCCACCATATTGGGCGTCTACTATATCCTGATGACTGTGAAAGGACAGAAATACGCCCACCTGACCGGGAACCTGACCAAGGAGCAGTTCAGCAACGTGGATCTGTGCGCCGCCGGGTTTGCCATGCAGGCCGGGAAGCTGCTGGCGTTCCGCGGACGGATCGCCAAAAAGCTGGTGAATGAGGCACGGCTGCTCTATGGCGGCAACGATAATGACACGATGTATTACGCCCGGCTGTACTACGCCCGGAGCATTTCCATCACAGTGATGATCGTCGCGATCATGCTGGGAATCGCCGCCATTTTGGGGGACGCGCTCGGCATCGTGATGGTCGCCGCAGCGGCGGTCATGGGCTATGCCGTCTGGCAGGACAGTGCTGACGAGATGAAGAAAAAGCTGGAGAAACGGCGGGAGGCCTGTATGGATGAATTCCCGGACGTGATTTCCAAGCTGGCGCTGCTGGCCAGCTCCGGCGACACGCTGTACCAGGCGTGGGAAAAGGTGGCCCGCAGCAAGGATTCCGAGATTTACCGGCTGATGGAGGCGTCCTGCGTCCGGATCCGCGACGGTGGCACCTCGGTAAAGGATGGCATTTACGGCTTCGCCATCGCGACCGGCAGCCCGGAGATCCGGAAGTTTGCGTCATTGATGATCCAGAGCATGGAAAAGGGCGGATCGGACCTGATCGGCTTCCTGACAGGTCAGAGCAACGAGCTGTGGAGCCAGAAGCGGGTGCGCATGCTGAAGAAGGGCGACGAAGCGGCGGCAAAGCTGCTGCTGCCTACGGTGATGATGCTGTGCGGTATATTGCTGATCATCATCGGCGCGGTGGCGATGAGCATGTCCGGCTCCATCTGATGAATCTCCCGCATTCGCGGGATTCATAATACACATCCAAATCTTACAAGGAGGTAGAAATCATGAAGCAGTGGTTTCAGAACATGCAGCGCAAGGCAATGATGAAGCTGCAGGAGTGGAAAAACGATGAGGACGGGCTGGAGATCGTGACCATGCTGGTGCTTCTGGCGCTGGGCCTGGCACTGGTTGGCGTGTTCATCGGCTTCCGGGATCAGATCATGTCGACCGTGAACCAGTATGTCCAGGATTTCCTGGATATTTTCTAAGTCGGTATGTACGTTCGGGCCGGTTCCGGGCACACCCGGAACCGGCGATCCCCCCCAAGGAGCAGTTGCAAAAAGGCATATTTTTACGCAATGATATGGGGGGCCGGCG
>JAJQHS010000087.1 GCA_021199635.1 Bacillota bacterium | reverse complement strand
ATCTACACCCACAAGGAGATTTTCCTGCAGGAGATCATTTCCACCGCCTCTGACGCCATCGATAAGCTTGCTTACACCGCAGTGACGGACGACAAGGTTGGCATCAGCCGCGATGAGTTTGCCATCACCATCACCCGTGCACCGGATGCGGGCATTCTGACGGTTTCCGACAACGGCATCGGCATGTCCCGGGAGGAGATGGAGGAGAATCTGGGTACCATCGCCAAATCCGGCTCCCTGAGCTTCAAACAGGCCATGGAGAAAAACGAGGATATCGACATCATCGGCCAGTTCGGCGTGGGCTTCTACTCAGCGTTTATGGTGTCCGCCTCTGTGACGGTTATCTCCCGGAAGTACGGTGAGGACAAGGCATGGAAATGGGTATCCGACGGTGCGGACGGCTACACCATAGAGGAAGCGGAGCGGGAGAATCCCGGCACCGATGTGATCATGACCCTGAAGGCCGACACGGAGGAGGAAAAGTATTCCGAATACCTGGAGGAATACACCCTGCGCAGCCTGATCCGTAAGTATTCCGATTATATCCGCTATCCCATTCGCATGGAGGTCACCAAGTCCCGGAAGAAAGAGGATTCCCCTGAGGATAAGCCGGAATACGAGGACTACACTGAGATGGAAACCCTGAACTCCATGGTGCCCATCTGGCAGCGGAACAAGAAGGACGTGACCCAGGAGGAATACGAGAGCTTCTACCGGGAAAAATTCTTCGATTACAACAAGCCGCAGCGCATTATCCACATGAACAGCGAGGGCACTGTGTCCTTCCGGGCACTGCTGTATATACCGGGGAAAGCGCCCTTTGACTTCTACTCCAAGAACTTCAAGCGGGGCCTTCAGCTGTACTCCTCCGGCGTGATGATCATGGAAAACTGCGAGGAGCTGCTGCCGGAGCATTTCCGCTTTGTCCGCGGTGTGGTGGACAGCCAGGACCTGTCCCTGAATATCAGCCGGGAAATGCTGCAGCATAACCGCCAGCTGAACATCATTGCCCGCGGAATTGAGAAGAAGATTCGCCAGGAGCTGAAATCCATGCTGGAAAATGAGCGGGAGGCGTATGAGCAGTTTTACGCGGTCTTTGGCCGGCAGCTGAAATACGGCACTGTCTCCGATTACGGCGCCCACAAGGACGCTACGCAGGACCTGCTGCTGTTCTTCAGCCATAAGCAGGGCAAGCTGATCACCTTGCAGGAGTATGTGGACGCCATGGCGGAAGGGCAGGAGAAGATCTACTTCGCCCCCGGCGAGAATAAGGATCGCCTGGCCAAGTTGCCCCAGGTGAAAACGCTGGACAGCAAGGGCTATGATGTGCTGCTGTTCACCGAGGATGTGGATGAATTCATCCCCCAGACCCTGAGCCAGTATGGGGAGAAGGACTTCTGCAACATCTCCACCGAGGACCTGGAGCTCCAGACCGAGGAGGAGAAGAAGGAGCTGGAGGACAAGGCCGAGGAGATGAAGGGCTTCCTGACCTTTGTGAAGGATTCCCTGGGCGATAAGGTGAAGGAGGTCAAGCTCAGCGCCAACCTGGGAGATGCGCCGGTGAGCATGACGCCGGACTCCGGAATGAGCTTTGAAATGGAAAAGTATATGAAGCGGGTGGACCCGGAGTTCTCCTATGCCGCCGGACGGATCCTGGAGATGAATCCGGAGCATCCCGCGGTCAAGGCGCTGCTGGACTCCATTACCGCCGACCCGGTCCAGGCAAAGGATTATGCCGAGCTCCTGTACTGCCAGGCGCTGCTGATGGCAGACCTGCCGCTGGACGATCCGGCAGAGTATACCTCGCTTGTCTGCAAGCTGATGAAATAACCTGTGATTCGGCCGTTTTCCCTGGGGAAACGGCCGAATTTTGTGGGAATTATTCTATAATTGGATTGAAAAAACGGAATGGATATGGTATACTGGAGAAAGTTCAAGAAGGAGGGCTTCGCTTATGTCTATTTTTGAAGAGGAAATGTGGAACATCTCTGACATCGGCACATCTTTCTACCTCATCTATATCCTGGTGAATCTGGGAATCGTGATTGCCCGGTATGTTCTGCAGTCGCTGGGCTATTACACCATCGCGAAGCGACGCGGGATCAAGCATCCGGGGCTTTCCTGGGTCCCGGTGCTCAGCGTGTGGGTCCTGGGCAGTATTTCCGACCAATACCGGTATGTGGCGAAGGGACAGGTGAAAAATAAGCGTAAGGCTATGCTGGTTTTAAGCATTCTCTCCCTCATCGCCAGCGTGATCCTCTATGTGCAGTGCATCGCCATGCTGTTCAGGGCATTGGAATACAGCTTCGGTTCCGGCTATGCAGCAGCAACGCTTGAGGAAATCTTTGTGCTGAGTATGCTGGGCGCTGTGGCAGGGCTCGGGCTGCTGTCAATGGCGCTGATCGGTGTTTCCATCGCTTTGGCGGTTCTGCAATATATGGCGCTGTATGACCTGTACGGCTCCTGCGAGCCGAATAATAAGGTGCTGTTCCTGGTACTCAGCATTTTGTTCAACTGGATCATGCCTATATTCGTGTTCGTCTGCCGGAAGAAGGACGGCGGCATGCCGCCCCGGCGGTCCACGCCCAGCACTTACATCCCACAGCAGCCAGACCAGCAGCCGCCCTGGCGCCCTGTGCAGAATACGCCGCCACAGGATCCGTGGGACAATCCCCAGCAATAAAAGCAACCGCCCCTCCGGATTCCGGAAGGGCGGTTAACCGTTCATATCCTGTCAAACAGCACCTTTTTCACCCGCTTATACAGCAGTAGCGTCAGCACGGACACGACTGTGCCCTTCAGCAGATTCAGCGGCGCCACACACAGCATCACAAAGCTGCTCACATTGGTCACGCCGCTGTGTACCGCTGTGCCCATGGCGATGATAGTATCCAAAGGGATACCGTACAGCTCGGCGAATCTTGGCAGCAGGTAAACGGCATTGAATGCGGAGCCGAATACCGTCATACAGGCGGTTCCCACAATCAGCCCAACGATGGCGCTGCCCCGGGTTTTGCGGATGTGATACACGATCGTGGCCGGCAAAACCAGACTGCACCCCACCACAAAGTTGGCAAAATCCCCCACGAAAGCGGTTGAGGTTCCCTTAAACAGCAGCTTCAGCAGAATCTTCACGCCCTCGCAGGCAACTGTAGCGGATGGCCCCAGGTAAAAGCCGCACAGCAACACGGGGATTTCCGAAAAGTCCAACTTATAGAATTCCGGTGCCAGAAACAGCACGGAAAAATCCAGCATGTGCAGCACCGTGGCCATGGCGGCGCAGATGCCGATAACGCTGACCCGCCGGGCAGGGGAGAGCCTGCGCTTGGCCGGCAGGAACTTTTCTGCCAGATGTGCCAGCAGGGAGAGCGCAACGATAATGGCGAAGCAAACCGCCACGAATTGCAGGTTGTCCTTCAGCTGTGTCCATAATTGATTCATTGTCCGCACCTCACAAAAAATTGCCCTGAGTATAGACTCAGGGCATAGAAACAGCATAGCTCGCTCCATCTTCTTCCATCCAGACTGTACTGTCGGTATCGGAATCGCACCGATTCATGCGCAAGCGCTCGCGGACTTTACCGCCGGTCGGGAATTTCACCCTGCCCTGAAGATCTGTATTCGGTTCGCTAATACCATAGCATAGGCGCAGGCAGTTGTCAAGCGTTAATTTTTGTGGTAAAATAGGCTTTCCGATCAGGTGGTGTCCGGCTGGGTCGAGGCGTCAGATGGCGAGGTTTCCGAATCGTCCGGCATCCGGAAGCCCCGGACCACGCCTTTGGCGGAGGTGTCGGTGATGTCGCCGCCGATGACCTGGTCCTTATAAATAAGGAGCGTGGCATACACCGGCTCTGTGGCACCGGGGTAGTTATTGACCTGGTAGACATACCGCATAACGGTTTTCCCAGGGTAGGCGCTCAGGTCGTAGCCCTGGCTCTTTTGCAGGGCATTGTAGCGCTCGAATACCTCGGTGCTGTCCGCCGGAATCCGCACCTGGCTGGACTCCACCGGGGAGGTGGTGACCTCCCACCCAAAGGCCTTCAGGAACGCCACCCGGGCGTCGTTATTGGCCACTCCGGTGGAAACCGTGGGTTCGGTATCCTCCCCGCCGCTGAGCAGGGTCACCAGCCCGGCTGCGGCGACGACAATGGCCACCAGAATTATGGCAATTTTCTTCTTATCGACCTTTGCGGTCATAACAAGCATTTCAGATCCCTCCATGTTTGAATTGGCATTATAGCCTATTCATTCCCGGGGGCACTTAGAACGGAGGCACCATGGACAGACTGGACAAATTCCTGTGCGACAGCGGCGTGGGCACCCGCAGCCAGGTCAAGGCGATTCTCAAATCCGGACGCGTAACGGTGGACGGTCTGGTGGAGCGGGACAATTCCCGAAAAATCGACCCGGAGCGGCAGCTGGTCTGCCTGGACGGGAACCGGCTGGGCGGCTGGCAGCGGCTGGTCGTCATGCTTAACAAGCCGGCCGGATATGTGACCGCCACGGAGGATCGGGAGGAGAAAACCGTGATGGCACTGCTGCCGCCTTCGCTCCGGGAGCGGTCATTGAAGCCGGTGGGTCGGCTGGACAAGGCCACAGAGGGCCTGCTGCTGCTCACCAATGACGGCGAACTGCTCCACCGGCTGATCTCCCCGAAAAAGCAGGTCCCCAAGGTGTACTACGCCCGGCACGAGGGAACAGTGGATGCGGCAGACGTCGCAGCGTTCCTGGATGGGCTAACGCTGCGGGACGGGACGGTTTGCCTCCCGGCAAAGCTGACGCCCCTCGGCCCGGGGGAGAGCCTCGTGACCGTGCGGGAAGGGA
>JAJQHS010000083.1 GCA_021199635.1 Bacillota bacterium | reverse complement strand
TCCCTGATCTCCGATGAGGAGCTGAACGAGGATTATATCATTCCCCAGGCCTTCGACCCCCGGGTCGGCCCCGCCGTCGCCAAGGCCGTGGCGGAAGCTGCCCGCCGTTCCGGCGTGGCCAGAATTTGAGTGTAAGGAGCTGATTGCATGATGAATTCAGAGCATGTCCGCCTGGGCATCGCGCCCATTGGCTGGTGCAACGACGATATGCCGGAGCTGGGCGCGGAGAATACCTTCCGCCAGACCGTCAGCGAAATGGCGCTGGCCGGTTTCACCGGCTGCGAGATCGGCAATAAATATCCCAAGGACCCGGCGGAGCTGAAGCACCAGCTGGAGCTGCGGGGCATGCGGATCGCCAGCCGCTGGTTCTCCTCTTTCCTGCTGACGCAGCCCTACGATGCGGTGGCGGAGGCGTTTTCCGCGGAGCTGGATTTCCTGTCCGCCGTGGGCGCGGACCGCATCAACGTCAGTGAGCAGAGCTACTCCATCCAGGGCTGCGTGGATGTGCCCATCCTCACCGGCGGCCATAAGTACGTGATGAACGACGCCGAGTGGGAGCGCTTCTGCACCGGCCTGAACGGCCTGGGCCGCATCGCCAGCGAGCGGGGCTTCAAGCTGTGCTACCATCACCATATGGGCACCGTGGTGCAGACCTCTGCGGAAACCGACCGGATGATGGCCAACACCGACCCCCGCTATGTCTTCCTGTGCTATGACACGGGCCACTTCACCTTCGCCGGGGAGGACCCGCTGGCCATGCTGCGCAAATATGTGGACCGCGTGGGGCATGTCCACCTGAAGGATATGCGGCTGAACGTGGTGGAGCAGGTGCGGGCGCAGAACTGGAGCTTCCTGCAGGCCGTCCGCAACGGCGCGTTCACCGTGCCCGGCGACGGGGATGTGGATTTCGATCCCGTGTTCCAGGTGCTGGAGGAGGCGGGCTACCAGGGCTGGCTCCTTGTGGAGGCCGAGCAGGACCCCGCCAAGGCCGACCCGCTGGAATATGCCCAGAAGGCGCGGGCGTATATCCGCCAGCACACCGGACTGTGAGGTGCGATCATGTATCTGCAAAAAGATGTGGTCCGGGGCTATAACCCCTATATCGACAGCGCTGTGGATGACCTGGGGACCCAGATGGATGTGGGGCTGCTGGTGATGGAGCCGGGAGACTCCTACGAAATCTGCGAGGCGGAGAAGGAATGCGCCGTGCTGCTGTTTGCCGGTGATCTGCAGATCGCCTGGAACGGCCAGAGCGTCCGCGCCGTCCGCCCGGACAGCTTCCACTATGAGGCCTACTGCCTGCTGGCGCCGAGGGCGACCCACATTGCCCTCACCGCCCATGGCCACAGCGAAATCTACATCCAGAAAACCGTAAATCCCCGGGATTACACCCCCGTCCTGTATACGCCGGAGACGGTGCAGACGCAGCACGCCGGCGCCAACGGGGAGCTGCTGGGCGCTATGAAGCGGGAGATCAAGACCTTCTTCGACTATGACAACGCCCCGTTCTCCAACATGGTGCTGGGGGAGATCCTGAATTATCCGGGAAAGTGGTCGTCGTACCCGCCCCATCATCATCCCCAGCCGGAGGTGTACTTCTACCGCTTCGATTATCCCCAGGGCTTCGGCGCTGGGTTCGCCAATGGCGAAATTTACCAGACCGGCCACAATGGCCTGGCCATCATCAACCACGGCTTCCATTCCCAGGTGGCCGCGCCGGGCTACGCCATGTGCTACGCCTGGGGCATCCGGCACCTGGACGGCGACCCCTGGATCAAGACCCGGATCGACGATGAGGCGCACGCGTGGCTGTGGAAGGCCGACGCCAATTCCCATATTTTCCAGAATACCTGAAAGGAGGGGTTTCCATGAAAACTGTTCGTCTGACCATGGCGCAGGCCCTGGTCCGCTTCCTGGAAAACCAGTACATCCGCTATGACGGCATCGAGCATCCCTTCGTGGAGGGCGTGATCATGCTGCCCGGCCACGGCAACGTGGTGGGGCTGGGTCAGGCTCTCGCGCAGGAGGCCCACCGGATGCAGGTCTGGCAGGGCAAAAATGAGCAGGGCATGGCGCATACCGCCGTGGCCTTCGCCAGACAGTGCAAGCGGAAGAAGATCATTGCCGTGACCTCCTCCGTCGGCCCCGGCGCGGCCAATATGGTCACCGCGGCCGCCACGGCCACTGCCAACAACATCCCCGTGCTGATCCTGCCCGGTGATACATACGCCTGCCGCCAGCCGGACCCGGTGCTGCAGCAGGTGGAGCAGACCCACGACCTGTCCCTGTCCACCAATGACGCGTTCCGCGCCGTGTGCCGCTACTGGGACCGGATCGTCCGACCGGAGCAGCTGATGAGCGCTATGCTCAGCGCCATGCGGGTGCTGACTGACCCGGCCAACACCGGCGCGGTGTGCATCGCCATGCCCCAGGACGTGGAGGGCGAGGCCTATGATTACCCGGAGAGCTTCTTCCGGAAGCGGGTCCACCGCCTGGCGCGGCGGGCCGCGGAGGATGAGGCCATCTGCGAGGCCGCGGAGGTCATCCGCTCCGCGAAAAAGCCGCTGCTGATCTGCGGCGGCGGCGTCCGCTACAGCGAGGCGCACGACGAATTCCGGCATTTTGCGGAGGCCACCGGCATCCCCTTCGGGGAGACGCAGGCCGGCAAGAGCGCCGTGGTATGGGACCATCCCCTGAACCTGGGCGGCATCGGCACCACCGGCTGCTCCGCCGCCAACGAGATCGCCCGGCAGGCGGATGTGGTCATCGGCGTGGGCACCCGCTATACGGATTTCACCACCGCTTCCAAGTGGCTGTTCCGGGACGACGCCCGATTCGTGAATATCAACGTATCCGAGTTCCAGGCCGGCAAGATGGAGGCCGTCCCCGTGGTGGCGGATGCCAAGCGGGCGCTGCCGGTGCTGCTGGAGGCGCTGGCGGGCTACCATGCCCCCTACACCACGGAGATCGCCGAGGCAAAGGCCGGATGGCAGCGGGAGCTGGACCGGCTGGACGGCATCACCTTTGGCGAGGGCTATGTGCCTGAGGTCAACGATGCCAATGCCGGCTCTGCCTTCCGCTTCGCCAAGGACCTGAACGCGGAGCTGACGCAGACCGCGGTGCTGGGGCTGATCAACCGGGTCATCGATCCGGAGGATGTGGTGATCGGCGCGGCCGGCTCCCTGCCGGGGGATATGCAGCGTATGTGGCGCCCCCGCAGCGTGGACACCTACCACATGGAGTACGGCTATTCCTGCATGGGCTACGAGATTTCCGGCGCTCTGGGCGTAAAGTACGCTATCGGCGACCGGGACGTGTACGCCATGGCCGGGGACGGCTCGTTCATCATGCTCCATTCCGAGCTGCTCACCGCAGTGCAGGAGCATAAGAAGATCAACGTCTGCCTGTTCAATAATGCCAGCTACGGCTGCATCAATAACCTCCAGGTGGGTCACGGCAATGCCAGCCTCTGCACGGAGCTGCGCTACCGCTCCCCGGACGGGCAGTTCGGCGGCGACTTTATGGGCGTGGACTTCGCAAAAATCGCGGAGGGCTACGGCTGCAAGGCCTACACCATCCACACCCTGCAGGAGCTGGAGGAGGCCATCCTGGACGCCAAGACCATCCAGGGCGTGCCCGTGCTGTTTGACATCCGGGTGCTGCCCAAGTCCATGACCGAGGGCTACAGCTCCTGGTGGCGGGTCGGTGACACGGAGGTTTCCGAAAACCCGGCCAACCTGGCCGCTTACCAGGATCATCTGGCGCATCTGAAGGACGCCAGGAAGTATTGAGGAAAGGAAAACAGAAAAATGGATAAGGTTCTGAAAATCGGCATTATCGGCTGCGGCGCTATCGGCAAGGATCACTGCCGCCGCATCATCGAGACGGTCCCCGGCGCGACTGTGGTGGCGGTCTCCGACTATGTGGCCGCGGCTGCGGACGATACTGCCGCAAAATACGGCATCCGCTCCTACGGCAACGACTGCGACGGCATGATCAAGGATCCGGAGGTGGAGGCGGTGGTCATCACCTCCATCGACCCCACCCATCACGACTACGTGATGAAGGTGCTGGCGGAGGAGAAGTGGTGCTTCTGCGAGAAGCCCCTGTCCCAGAACGCCGCGGACTGCGAGGAGATCATCGCCCGGGAGGTGCAGATCGGCAAGCGCCTGGTGCAGGTGGGCTTCATGCGCCACTATGACCGGGGCTACGCGGAGATGAAGCGGATCATCGACTCCGGGGAGATCGGCAAGCCCCTGCTGATCAAGGCCTGCCACCGCAATGTGTCGCAGGGCCCCGGCTTCAAGACGGAGAACGGCGTGACCAACGTGGCCATCCACGAGCTGGACATCTGCCGCTGGCTGCTGGACGATGAGTACGCGGACGTGCAGTGCGTGAAGGTGCGCCAGTCCGGAAACTCCAACAAGGGCTACGACAACCCCCAGGTCATGCTGATGCGCACCAAGAAGGGCTGCTTCATTGATGTGGAGGTCCAGGTGGCCGATGGCTACGGCTATGACATCCAGTGCGAGGTGGTCTGCGAGAACGGCACCGTCAAGCTGCCGGACCCCTACGCCGTGGTTCGCCGCTCCCGCCCCGCCGGATGGGACAGCGTGAACCCTGCCGAGTCCATGCCCATCATGACCGACTGGAAGGAGCGCTTCATCGAGGCCTACGACATCGAATTCTGCAAGTGGGTGCAGTCCGTCCACGCAGGCAAGCTGGAAGGCCCGTCCGCGTGGGACGGCTATGTGGCCTGCGTCGCCGGTGACGCGCTGAACGCCTCCCGGGGAACCTCCCAGTTCCTGCCGGTGGTGACCATCGAGAAGCCGGAAATTTATCTGTAAATCGCCTCCATGCTGCGGAGCCGCGCCCGGGACAGCCGGGTGTGGCTCCGTTTTTTACGCAAATTCACGCAAATTTTTTCGTAAATTCGTGTAAAATTTGCGCCTTCCGGATAATTTTCCCTTTTTTGCCCCGGATTCTATAGTGATTTTACCCAGCTTTCTGCTGTGGAAAATGGTGAAAGTGCCAAAAATTTGGGAAAATAGAGATCGCTAATTGACGCAAATTTACAATTCTGCTATAATTTATGCGTAAAATACTTTGCGGAAACGTATTCATAGAAAGGTGGGACCGCAGGCCGAGCAATTCCCCGCGCCGTCATGGGGGCTTCTGGCGGAACGCGGTTTTTTTCAGAGAAGTCCGCCCGCGAAAGGAGTGCCAATGTGAAAACCAAGAAAGAACGTCGGCCGTTTAACAAGACCCGACTCAAAAATCAATTCCTAAGTGTTGTCACGAACCCGTTTAACATGATCGTAGCCATCACGCTGGTGATCCTGTTCTGCCTGATCGTGATCCCGCTGCTGCAAATGATTGCCTCCACCCTGGTCATCAGCTCCAGAATGGACGCCCGTGCAGCAGGCGCCAACGTGGGTGATTTCACCCTGTATTATTGGAAATATATCCTGACCAGCTACCTGGCCTCAGCGACGCTGTGGGGCCCGCTGAAGAACTCGCTGATCATCGGCTTCTTCACCGTGCTGGTGTCCGTGCCCCTGGGCTCCATCCTGGCCTGGCTGATCGTGCGGACGGACATCCCTTGCAAGAAGCTGCTGGGCATGCTGGTGGTCATCCCCTACATGATCCCCTCCTGGTGCAAGGCGCTGGCCTGGCTGGCGGTTTTCCGCAACAGCACCTCCGGCGCACTGGGGTTCCTGGCCGGCCTGGGCGTGAACGTGCCGGACTGGCTGGCCTACGGCCCGGTGGCCATCGTGCTGTGTATGTCGCTGCACTATTACGCGTTCTCCTATATCCAGGTTTCCTCCGCACTGCGATCGGTCAACTCGGAGCTGGAGGAAATGGGTGAGATCTGCGGCGCGTCCAAGCCCCAGATCCTCAAATCCGTCACCCTCCCGCTGGTGCTGCCCAGCATCCTGTCCGCCGTGGTCATGACGCTGAGCAAATCCATCGGCACCTACGGCGTGGCGGCGAACCTGGGCAACCGGATCGGCTATTTCACCCTGGCCACAAAGATGAAGACCTTTATCAGCGGCGGCCCCCAGGGCGTGGGCTACGCCATGAGCCTGGTGCTGATCCTGCTGGCGGCGCTGATCATCTTCGCCAACCAGCGGCTGATCGGCGTTCGGAAATCCTATGCCACCATCGGCGGCAAGGGCGGCCGCTCCACCGAGATGCGCCTGGGCAAGGGCAAATATCCCCTGCTTACCTTCACTGTAGTATTCCTGGTCTTCGCCATGGTGATCCCCATGTTCGTCCTGGTGATGGAGACCTTCCAGGTCACCACCGGCAACGGCTACGGGCTGGACAACCTGACGCTGTACAACTGGATCGGCACCGTGGACGAGGCTACGAAGTATACCAGCTATCCCGGCATATTCCAGAATAAGGAGTTCGGCAAGTCCGTCTGGAACACCGTCCGGCTGACCTTTATCGCCTCCACCATCACTGCACTGTGCGGCCAGTTCCTGGGCTACATATCCACCCGCGGCCGGGGCAAGTGGTACGGCAACCTGACCGAGCAGCTGGTGTTCATCCCCTACCTGATGAGCGGCGTGGCCTTCTCGTCCATGTATGTGGCCATGTTCAGCAAATCCCATCTGGGCGGGCTGATTCCGTCCTTGTACGGTACCTTCGCGCTGATCGTGCTGACTTCCGTGGTCAAGCATTTCCCCTTCGCCAGCCGCTCCGGTACCTCCAATATGATGCAGATATCCACCGAGCTGGAGGAGGCCGCGGATATCAACGGCGCCAACTTCTGGCAGAGAATGGGCAAAATCGTTATGCCCCTGGCAAAGGACGGCTTCATCTCCGGGTTCATGCTGACGTTCATCAGCATCGCCAAGGAGTTGGACCTGATCATCATCATGATGGACAAGAATACCCAGACCATGTCCTACCTGGCATTCACCTATTCCCAGGAGGGCCTGAATCAGATGGCGGACGCGATTTCCGTGTGCGTGCTGCTGTTTATCCTGGTGTGCTATATCATCGCCAATAAGTTCGGCGCGGATATCGGCAAGGCCTGGTAAACGGGGACGCGGAACATAGAAAGGACTGTAGTGTATGAGCAGAATCGAATTAAAGCACATCGATAAATATTACGGCGACAACCATGTCCTGAAAGACATCAACCTGACCATCGAGGATGGCGACTTCATGACCCTGCTGGGCCCCTCCGGTTGCGGCAAGACCACCACATTGCGGGTGGTGTCCGGCCTGGAGAAGCCCCAAAACGGCGTGATGACCATTGACGGTGTGGAGATGATCAACGCGGACCTGGCCTATTTCGCCGAGCCCAGCAAGCGGGGGCTGAACCTGGTGTTCCAGTCCTACGCCCTGTGGCCCCACATGACCGTGAAAGAGAATATCGCCTTCGGCCTGAAGATCCAGAAGCTGCCCAAGAGCGAGATCAACCAGCGCATCCAGGACTCGCTGCGGATGATGCGGATCGAGGAATACGTCGACCGTTACCCCAACGAGCTGTCCGGCGGACAGCAGCAGCGTGTGGCCATCGCCCGTGCTGTGGCCTCCAACCCCAAGCTGCTGCTGCTGGATGAGCCGCTGAGCAACCTGGACGCCCGGCTGCGGATCGACATGCGCTCCGAGCTGCAGCGGCTCCATCGGGAGCTGGGCACCACCATCATCTACGTCACCCATGACCAGGTGGAGGCGCTGACTATGTCCACCAAGATCGCCCTGTTCAAGGCTGGCGAGCTGAGCCAGGTGGCCACGCCCATGGAGCTGTACATGAACCCCATTGACCTGGAGGCCGCGGATTTCATCGGCAATCCCCGGATCAACTTCGTGGAGGGCACCGCCCATTACGAAAACGGGAAGCTCAGCGTATCCAGCGAGCTGGGGCAGCATATCTTCGACCAGGCAGACATGACCGACGAGCCCATCCCCGACGGGGAGTTCCCCTGCGTGGTGGCTGTCCGCCCGGAGCAGGTGCATATCGTGGAGGAGGGCACGCCGGACTCGCTGCCTGTTACCGTGTACGCCAATCAGCCCGCCGGTTCTGAAACGCTGGTGTCCCTGCGCGCCGGGGAGAGCGAATTCCTGTCCAAGCAGATCGGCCTGGTGCAATACGAGATCAACCAGCCCCTTACCGTGCATATTCCGCCGGAGAAAATTAATATCTACGACGCGAAGAGCACCCGCCTGATCAAGCGCGCCCGCTGAACCCATTCTTTTCCCGGCACCTGCCGCCGGGTTTGGAAAATCCGTTCCCGCATATTCAATCCCTGAATCAATGAAAGGAGTAACCGAACTATGAAAAAGGTTTTGGCCCTGACCATGGCGCTGGCGATGGCACTTTGCATGCTCGCCGGATGCAGCAACGGCGGAGAAACCGACCTCGACCTGAACACCGACTATGGCCCCATTTACGATGATTACAGCTACATGACTGACGAGGAGCTCTATGAGCTGGCACTGGAGGAGGGCGGCGAGATCACGGTTTACGCCACATCCTCCAAGATGCTCAAGGCGGAGGAAGCCTTTGAGGAAGCCTTCCCCGGCCTGGATGTCACCATACTGGATATGGACCAGGACGAAGTCCTGGAGAAGTGTAAGCTGGAGGCGAACGCCGGGAATGTGGTAGGCGACGTGCTTCAGGCGAAGGACGTGAACGGCGCCGTGTTCTACGAGTTCTACGCAGACGGCTACTGCTCCGCCTTCTATCCCGCGGACATCTGCGAGTACATCGATGAGGACCTGCTGCTGTACGGCTATCCGCTGTACGCCTCCCAGTCCTTCTGGTACTACAACACGGAGGCCTTCCCCGACGGCCAGCCCATCAGCAGCTGGTGGGAGATCATCGAGACCGATGAGGACGGCAACCAGAAGTACCGCCTGTTCACCAAGGAAATCGGCACCGAGACTGCGTACCTGTCCCTGCTCGCCAGCTTCATCGTCAACGCGGACGAGATGGAGCAGTCCTATAAGGATACCTACGGCACCGACCTGGAGTATACCTACGACGCCTCTGCGTTCGACTTCGACGTGCCTGAGAACAATGCCGGCGTGGAATTCCTGTGGCGCTTCTCCCAGATGAAGATGACCTTCATCGGCGATGGCGACGAGCTGGTCCTGGCTGTGCATAACTCTACCGCGGACGATCCCGCCCTGGCGCTGGCCTCTGCCGGTAAGATCGGCAACCGGGATGAATCCGGCTACAACATCGCCTGGTGCACCAACCTGACCCCCTACACCGGCCTGGAGAACTGCGAGTATATGTACGTGGTCAATGATTGCCCCCATCCTGCGGGCGCCCGTCTGTTCATCCGCTACATCACCGGCGGCTCTGACGGCGAGAGCGGCGGCCTGAAGCCCTTCTCCAAGGAAGGCAACTGGCCTGTGCGCAGCGATGTTGAGGACAACTGGAACCCGGTCGAGCTGGCTGACACCGGCGCTGTCGAGCCGGATCTGGAGGCGATCTACAGCGAGTACACCCACGCCCAGAACATGTGGACTTACTGGCTGAACAAGAATCCCAACATAGGCTGACAAGAATAGTCTGATCTGATTTCTACGGCTCCCCCATGCGGCAGGCTGCCGCCTCCCGCATGGGGGATTTCTGGCATTTTCCAACAGGAGGAACCCTACGCATGGACCATGATGAAATATACCGCCGCGCCCGGGAGGCCGAGAAAGCCCAGGCCGGCAAAAAGCGCAAGGAAAAACGGGCGGCACGGGAGAAGAAATTCTGGAGAGCTTTCCTCTTCACGGAGGACGGAAAGCCAAAAAGCGGACTGGGCGTGTACACATTCTGCATGAGCTTTGTGTTCCTGGCACTGTACATCGTCTCGTTCATGCTGCTGCTGGACCCGCTTGAGCCACTGCTGACCCGGATCTCGCTGTCGTTTCTGAGCAACCTGATCGGCTCGCTGATTTGCAGCCTGGTGGTCTTGCTGCCCTGCTGGCTGATCCACCGCTTCGCCAAGGACAAGCGCCTGATGTTCGGCACCTACCTCTGGCTGGGCGGCTACGGCATTGTGGTGCTGATCGCGGAGCTGATCCTGCTGCGCAGCGATTCGGAGGCGATCCTCCATTTCCTCAGCTTTTTCGGCTGGTTCATGCTGGTCCCTCTGCTGACGGGCATCCCCTTTACCTACCTGCTGTGCCGCCGGGACCACAAGCCCCAGGCGGCCAGCACCGAGCCGGAGTGGAAAAAATACGTCAATCGCCGGTGAAGGCCCGGCATGCCCTCGCCCGGAGAATGCCGGAACAAATTTGCCCCTAAATTGGGGAGGAAGGCAGGAATTACCCCATGATCACCTCCGTTCTGTTTGATATGGGCGGTACACTGGAAGATATTTATGTGGACAGCGTTTCGGAAACAGCGGCCATTGAGAAGCTGGATCAGATCCTCAAGCACCACGGCATCGACTTGCAGGTGGATATCCCTACGCTCCAGGCCAGTGTGGACGCCGGATGGGACCGCTACGCCGCGTTCCGGGACCCGACCAACGTGGAGCTGAAGCCCATCGAAATCTGGTGCGACTATGTGCTCACCGATTTTTCCAATGACCGCGCCGCGCTGGCGCCCCATTGCGAGGAGATCGCCCATATGTGGGAGCTGACCCACTTCCATCGGGCACTGCGCCCCCGGGTCGCGGAAATGCTGGAGGGGCTGAAGGGGCTCGGCATGAAGCTGGGCATCATCAGCAACACCGCCGCGCTGTACCAGGTGTTTGACAGCCTGGAGGAATACGGCATCCGGGATTATTTCCGGGATGTGACCCTTTCCTCGGTCACCGGTCTGCGAAAGCCCTCCCGGGACATTTTCACTGTGGCGCTGCGGCAGATTCAGTCCGCGCCGGAGGAATGCGTGTATGTGGGTGACACCATATCCCGGGACATTATCGGCTCCAAACGTGCCGGGTTTGCCGCCGCGATCCAGATTCAGTCCCAGCTGACGAAGCAGAAGGATTCCGGCATCCGGCCGGAGTACGCGCCGGATTTTGTGGTGGCGGATATTTACGATGTGCTGCCTGTCGTGCAGGGACTTCTGGAGAAATAGACCGGCCTGATTGCAGAAAAAACGGGCAGGAAACCCGCGTTTCCTGCCCGGAAATTGTTACGGATGGTTCACTTCAGCGGCAAGCACGATGCCCGCTCCACCAGGGTGGGCATCAGGATACGGTGGGTGTAGCCCTCCAATTCGTTCTGGATTTTGTCCAGTAGCCCGTCCACCGCCACGGAGGCCAGCATTTTCTTCGGCTGCTCGATGGTGGTCAGGTTGATCCGGGGCAGGCCGCTGTCCCGGATGTTGTCAAAGCCCAGCAGGGAGATGTCCTCCGGAATGCGGATGCCCAATTCCTCCGCCGCCTGCATAATGCCCAGGGCGTTGGTGTCCGTGGCGGCGAAAATGGCGGTAAAGTGCCGCTCCTGGGCGAATAACTGCTTCGCCAGCTGGTAGCCGTACTTGATGGAGGAGGAGGAGAAGGTGTTGTTGCAGTACTGGGGCGTAAGGCCCAGGTTCCTGCACGCGGCGGCATAGCCCTCCGCCCGCAGCTGGTGGGTGGTGCTGCCCCGGCGGCGGCCGAAGTAGAGGATCTCCCGGTGGCCCAGGCGGTGCAGGTATTCCACCCCCATGTATGCGCCCCGCTGGTTATCCACGGAAACGTAGCTCTCCGGCGCCTCCCGCAGGTTCTCCCCCACGAACACTGTGGGGATCCGGTCCAGGTAAGGCATCAGGGATTGGTAGCTCTCCGGCCCGGAGGGCACCAGGATCACCCCGTCCACCTGGCGGCCGATCATCAGCTCGAACAGCTCCCGCTCCTGCTCCAGGTCCCGGGAGGAGTTGCACAGGATAATATTGTAGCCCCTGGCTCTGGCCTGGCGGTCGATATGGTAGGCCAGCTCCGACATGAAGGGGTTATTTACGCCGGTGAGGATCAGACCCAGCAGCTTGGTACTTTTCATCACCATGGAGCGGGCGACGGTATTGGCGGTGTAATTCATCTCCTTGCACACCTGGAGGATGCGTTCCCGGGTGTCCGCGCTGATTTCCGGGCTCCCGGAAAGGGCGCGGGAAACGGTGGAATAGGAAACGCCGGCGGCTTTCGCAACATCCTTGATCGTCACATTCTTCATACTGCCTTACCCCATCGAAAATTATTTCGGAATATTTCCGATACCATTGTAATCCATTTTTTCGGAAATTGCAAGCGATTTTTGTAAGATATTACAAATCCGACAATTTCATTCTGATTTCTTTGTGCGATATTGCAGGAAAATCAGACGTTTCGGAAAAATTCCGATAAATTTCCCGGAAAATTTCCGATTGTTCTCCGGATATTCTCGTAAAAAATCCGGAAAAACTCAATTTTTTGAGAAAATTAGGAGATTCTCAACAGAAAAAGTTCGGAAAACGCAAAAATAATGGTTGACAACTGCGGCGAAATAGAGTAAAATCAATTTCAGAAAGGGACGGAAACGTTTGAACGAAAATTAAGGGAGGAGATACGATGATTCAGGCGGTATTATTCGATCTCGGTGGCACATTGCATGTTTCGGACTCGCCCCAGGGGCGGAGCGTCTGGTTTGCCCGGCGGCTCATCGACCGGCTGGCGGACTACGGGCTCTCCCTGGAGATCACGCCGGAGGCACTGGCGCCGCTACTGTACCACAACAGCGAGGTGTACAAGGAGTATTCCGAGCGCACCCTGCGGGAGCTGCCTCCTGACATCATCTGGAGCCAGTTTTTCCTGCGGGATTTCGGATTCACCGCGGAGCAGCTTGCCCCGATGGCGGAGGAGCTGAGCTTCCTGTATGATTACGAGCGTCCCCGGGTCATGCGCCGCCCCCACCTGCGGGAAACCATGGACGCGCTGAAGGCTATGGGCCTGCGGCTGGGCGTGATCAGTAACATCATCTCCACCTCCGTCGTGCCTCATTTCCTCCAGGAATACGGCCTGGCGCAGGATATGGAGTGCGTGATCCTCTCCTCCACCACCGGCATCCGCAAGCCGGACGCCGGGATTTTCCGGGTGGCGGAGGAGACCATGCACCTGCCGCCGGAGGCACTGGCCTACGTAGGCGACACCCTCTCCCGGGATGTGCAGGGCGTCCGCAATGCCGGGTGGCAATGCGTCATCCAGATCCGCAACCCTGGCGTGGCCCATCGGGACAGGGGGCTGGAGGGCAGCGACCTGGCCCCGGATTACCGGATCGACGATCTGGCGGAAATTCCCGGCATCCTCGCCGGGCTGAACCAGAAAATATAATTTTTTAGGAGGCATTCCCATGGAAAAGAATATCGATACCATTTTCTTCGATGTTGGCGCAACGCTGCGCTACGTGGTGGAGGACGCGGAATTTGCCGCCGCCGCCGAGCAGGAGCTGATGCGCCTGGTGGGCGCGGAGGAGCCCCATGACGTTTTCTTTGAAAAGCTGAATAAGAATTGGAAAGCATACCGCAAATGGGCGAAAACCGCCCTGCTGGATGTGTCCGAAATGGAGCTTTGGCTCTACTACCTGCTGCCGGACTATCCCGCCGAGCGCATCGCCCCCAACGCTGCCCGGCTCACCCGGCTCTGGCGGGACCATGATGGCCGCCGGGTGCCCCACAGCGATGTGAAGGACACCCTGGTGGAGCTGAAGCGCCGGGGCTACAAGCTGGGCATCATCGCCAACACCATCACGGAAACAGAGATCCCCGACTGGATGTGCCACGACCAGGTGGCCGACTGCTTCACCACTGTGATCCTGTCCTCCAAGGTCCGCCTGCGCAAGCCCGACCCGGCTATTTACCATCTGGCTGCCCGGTGCATCGGCTCCCCGGTGGAAAACTGCGCCTACGTGGGGGATAATCCTGTGCGGGACGTGGAGGGCGCCGTCAATGCCGGCTTCGGCAGCATGATCCTCTTTGAGGATGCCGGCACCGCTGACCGGGAGGGCAAAATGCCTACGGTGCAGCCCAATTACCGCATCCATGCCATCGGGGAGCTGCTGGAGCTGTTCCCCGGGAGGGACTGAGCATGGCCAGCATCAAGGGCGTATTCTTTGACCTGGGCGGCACCCTGCGCATCGCCGAGGAGGTGCCGGAGCACCAGAACCGGGCCCGGGACCGGATGGCGGAGCTGGCCGGATATGACGACCCGGCCGCATTCCTGGAGATGATCGAGGCGCGGTACAAGCCCTACCGGGATTGGGCGCTGGGGGAGAATAAGGAATCCGGCGACTACGAGCTTTGGGCGAAATGGCTGCTGCCGGAGCTGCCGGAGGAGCGCCTTCGCGCCATCTGCCACGAAATGACTTACCAGTACCGCCAGGTCAAGGGCCTGCGCCATGTGGTGGAGGGCGGCGTGGAGGTCATCCGTACCCTCCGGGCGCGGGGCTACAAGCTGGGCATTATCAGCAATCTGATCGGCGAGCAGGAGATCTACGACTGGCTGGATGCGGACGGGCTGGCGCAGTATTTTGACTCGGTGGTTCTGTCCTCCGTGTGCCACATCCGCAAGCCGGACCCGGAGATGTACCGGATGGGCTGCCGGGAGCTGGGGCTTGCCCCGGCGGAGTGCGCCTCCGTCGCGGACAACCTGGACCGGGATATCACCGGCGCGAAGGCCGCGGGGATCGGGGTCAACATCCTGTTCATCCGACCGGAGAAGCTGGCGAAGAAGACCGTCACTGACGCGAATCGCCCGGATTACATCGTCCACCGCTTTGTGGACATTCTGGATCTGCCGGTCCTGCAATCGGGAGGCTGTGAACATGAATAAGCAGATCGATACCATTTTCATAGACCTGGGGGACACCTTCCGGGTCATCCGGAAGGACGAGGCGTACATCCTCGCCGCGAAAACCCGGATCACCCAGCTGCTGGGCGTTTCCGCCGACCCGACGGAATTTTACCGGGACGTGATCGAGCCGCGGTACAATGAATACCGCCGCTGGGCGCTGACCTACTACTGCGAGGCGCCGGAGAAGGTGCTGTGGACCCGGTGGCTGGCCTACGACTTTCCCCGGGACGCGGTGGAGGCCGCCGCGGGGGAGCTGACCCGGGAATACCGGAAGACCAAGGGCGAGCGGGTGGTCACCGACGGCGGCATTGACACCGTCAAGGAGCTGTACCGCCGGGGCTACACCCTGGGCATCGTCAGCGATCTGGTGGGCGTCACCGAGGTGGATGAGTGGCTGGATCGGGATCAGCTACGCCCGTATTTCAAAACGGTGCAGCAGTCCTCCCTCTGCCTCATCCGCAAGCCCCACCCGGCTATTTACTATTACGCTCTGGCGGAGACCGGAGCGGACCCTGCCCGCACCTGCTATGTGGGCGACAACCTGGACCGGGATATCGTAGGCGCCAAGGCCGCCGGACTGGGCATGACCATCGGCGTGCAGTATCCGGGCAAGAAGCCCCAGGCCGTCAACGATGCCAACCGGCCGGATCAATTTATCAATCATTTTTCCCAGCTGCTGGATATTTTCCCGCCGCTGGTACAGGAGGGTGAAACTCATGCAGGATAAGCATTTTCATGGCGGCGAAGCGCTGGCGCGGGCGGTAGAGGCCGCTTACGCTGCCGGGCAGACGGATTATTCCCTGGAGCCGATGGCGCTGGTGGACGATCAGGGGAAGCCCGTGGGCAAGATCAAGGACGGCGACAAGGTGATTTTCTGCTGCCGCCGGGGCGAGCGGGAGATCGAGCTGACCGAGGCGTTCACCGATCCGGCGTTCTCCCATTTTCCGCGCCCCCAGCTGGAAAACCTGGAATTTGCCATCATGACCATGTACCACGAGAAATTCAAGCATCTGCCCATCGCCTTCGCGCCGGAGCGGGTGCAAAAGCCCCTGGCGCAGGTATTGTCCGATGCCGGGCTGCGGCAGTTCCACTGCGCCGAATCGGAGAAGTATGCCCATGTGACCTTCTTCTTCAATGGCGGGTACAATCAGCCCTTCCCCGGGGAAACGGACGTGTGCGTGCCTTCCCCCAAGGGCATCCCTTTTGACCAGAAGCCGGAGCTGAGCCTGCCCCAGGTGGCGCAGAAGGTGGAGGAGGCTGTGGACGAGGGCTACGACTTTATCCTGACCAATTTCGCCAACGGCGACGTGATCGGCCACACCGCCAATGCTCAGGCCAAGCTGAAGGCAGCGGCCACCGTCAGCCAGTATGTGGACGCGGTGGCGCATTACGCCAAGCAGAAGGGCTATGTGGTAGCCGTCACCGCCGACCATGGCAATATTGAGACCCTCTACACCAAGGAGGGCAAGCCCCATGTGGCCCACACCACCAATCTGGTGCCCTTCGTGGTGCTGGACCCGGAGGGCCGTCCCATTACCCTGCGGGACGGGCGGCTGGGCGATGTGGCGCCCACAGTGCTGAGCGTGCTGGGCGTGCCGCAGCCGGAGGAAATGACCGGCCATTCTCTGATCGAAACGGCAGGATTCACCAGCAAGAAGATGATGCTGATCATCCTGGACGGCTGGGGCTACGGCACCCATGACGATGGCGATGCCATCTATCTGGCGGATACCCCGGCCTGGGACGCGCTGCTGCAGCGCTATCCCAATGCAAAGCTCCGCGCCTCCGGGGAGGACGTGGGCCTGCAGGGCGGCAAGCCCGGCAATTCCGAAGCCGGGCACACCAATCTGGGCGCCGGGCGCGTAGTGGCACAGGACGATGTGCGCATGGATGCGGCCATCCGGGATGGCTCCTTCCGCACCAACCCGGTGTTCCTGAAGATCATTGACGATGCCCGCCACAGCGGCGCGCTGCACCTGCTGGCCTACCTGACGGAGAAATCCAGCCACGGCTGCATTGACTATCCGCTGATGCTGGCGGAGATGGCCGAGGGCGTGCCGGAAATCTACTTCCACATCATCTTCGACGGCCGCAGCACCGAGCCGGGCAGCGCGCCTGCCATGCTCCGCGCGCTGGACGCCCGGCTGGAAGCGCTGGGACGGGGCTGCATCGTCGATGGCGTCGGCCGGGGCATCGCCCTGGACCGGGACGGCAATTACGGAAAAATTCAAAAGGCCTATGAGGCCATGGTCCTGGGGAAGGGCGCGCAGTATCACGCCTGACCCGGCAGGAGGACCCGGGCGGTCCGGGCGGCTCAGCGCCGCCCGGAATCTTCCCATTTTACATGCAAAGCAAAGGAGAAACTGTATTATGGATACTGTCGTTGACGTGTCGGCGCTGGAGATCAGCGCATGGGAAATTGTGCTGCGTCTGCTCTGCGCCATGCTCATCGGTGCGGTGATCGGCACTGAGCGGGAATACACCCACCGCCCTGCGGGCATGCGGACGCATATGCTGGTGTCCCTGGGCGCCTGCGTGGTCATGATCACCAGCCAGATGATTTTCTGCCAGTACCGCCCCTACGGGGCCACACCGGACCCCGCCCGGCTCAGCGCCCAGGTGATCACCGGCGTAGGCTTCCTGGGTGCGGGCACCATCATCCGGGAGGGCGCCTCCATTAAGGGGCTGACCACCGCGGCCAGCATCTGGGCGGTGGCCTGCCTGGGCATTGCTGCTGGCGGGGGATACTACGCCCTGGCGCTGATCGGCGCCGCCGCCATGATGATCACGCTGGTCATTTTTGAGTGGCTCCAGAAGAAGCTGATCCACGCCCGCAGTACGCTGCACATGTTCCGCGTATCCTGCACGGATGCGCTGGGTATGCTGGAGCGCATCAAGGTGCTGGCGCAGGAAAACGACGCGTCGATCCACGCTATCGAGGTGGAGCGGCGCGACGACGGCACGGTGGATATTTCCTTCAAGGCGGAGTTTGCCGTGCGCCACTCTGAGGAGCGGATGCATAAATTCCTGGCGGACCTGAGCAGCGATCCGCTGACCATCGCGATGAAATCGGAAAGAAGCCGGATGTAACTGCGCGCCCATCCCCGGCATTACCCGATATCACAGCCATACATATGAATAAGGAGCGCAAGATTATGAGATCCTATGACATGATGATCCTTGGCCCGTCCACCTGGGACGAGAATATCGATTACACCGGGCAGGTCGTGCGGGACGTGGGCGGCGCCGTGACCTTCTGCACCCCGGCGGCGCGGGCGGCAGGCGCCAGGGTGTTTGCCGCCGTGAAGATCGCCCCGGAGGACCGGGACATTCTCAGCAGGATTCCCGGCGACCCGGAGGACGCGGCACTGCTGCCCTCCGCCCGCACTACGCTGATGCGCAACGAATATTTTACCGCGGACCGGGAGCGGCGCAATTCCAGCTGCCCGGCCCAGTCCGACCCCATCACGCCGGAGGAGGTCCCGCCGGTCCCGTGCAAGCTGTACCACCTGGCCGGGCTGCTATATGGGGATTTCCCCAATGCGCTGCTGGAATCCCTGCATGCCAAGGGGCTGCTGTCCGCCGATGCCCAGGGCTTCCTGCGGCATAACGAGGGCGGGAAAATGGTATTCCACGACTGGGCGGACAAGGGGAAATACCTGCCCTACCTGGATTTTCTGAAGACCGACGCGGCGGAGGCGGAGATCCTCACGGGGCTGTCGGACCGCCGGGCGGCGGCAAAGCAGCTGTACGACTGGGGCGCGAAGGAGATTTTGATCTCCCACAACAGCGAGATGCTGGTTTATGACGGCAGAGATTTTTACACCTGCCCGGTGAAGGCGCGGAACCTGTCCGGCCGCACCGGACGGGGGGATACCACCTTCGGCGCGTACCTGGCTATGCGGGTGACCGGCGCAGGGATCCCCGAGGCGCTGCGCTATGCCACCGCCTGCGTATCCCTGAAAATGGAGACGCCGGGGATCTTCCGGGGCACCCGGGCGGATGTAGAGGCCTACATCCGAGAATTCTACCTGTGAGCGCGGCCATGGAGGCTCCGGTCATCGGGGTCAACGTGCCCGGCGGCGTGAGCATGGGCGGCCTGGAGGACGCGCTGCGCCAGATCACCCAGGACGGCTGGCAGGCGGCGGAGCTGAATCTGGACTGCTGCCCGCTGATCCTGGGCGGTGTAGTCCAGACGCCGGTGGTGGAGTATGTGAAAAGCGTGCTGGATGCCTTCCCTCTGCACTACACCGCCCATGCCAGCTATGGCCTGGACCTGAAGCGGCGGGAGGATGCCCAGCTCCATCGGCAGGTCCTGCTCAGCTCCATCGCGGTGTGCGGCACGCTGGGCATTGACCGCTTCAACTGCCACTACGAGGAATATTCCCATGACCGCCAGATGGAGCGCCAGTTCCGGGAGCGGATCGGGGAGGCGGCGGCGCTGGGGCAGACGCTGGGCGTGGCGGTGAACGTGGAGAATATCGAGGTGGAGGATTACCGCTACGCGCTGGATACCGTGGCGGCGCTGGGGCACCCCAACTGCGGCATGACGCTGGACCTGGGGCATTTGTGGATTGCCGCCAACCACTTCCATTTTGACTATTTGGAGGCGGTGGGAGAATGCGCGCGCTATGTGCGCCATGTCCACCTGAACGACAATCAGGGGCGCTTCGAGCCTATGCGGGTGGAGAATAAGCACCTGTACAATACGCTGAGCAAAAGCACCCGTTTCCCCTTCGGCCAGGGCGATGTCCACATCCCGCCCTTCTGGGGGACCGCGCCGCTGGGGGAGGCCATCGGCATTCTCCGGGCGGCGGGCTATTCCGGGATCTGGCTGTGCGAATACTACAGCCACCTGTTCCATCCCCTGAACAGCCAGATCCGCCAGCGGGTGCTGTCGGAGATCCTGGCCCGGTCGTAGGCCGCATCCGTTCCCAGTCATATGCAAAAATCAGGGAGGGCATTGCCCTCCCTGAAGCTTTTTATCCGTTCCATTCCGCCAGAAATTCCGCCAGGAAATCTGTCATCACCTGCGTTCTCGCCCTGGCCATGCGCTTGGCGCAGTCGGTGTTCATCATTCCCTCCAGGAGCAGCAGCTTCTCATAGAAATGGTTGATGGTCGTGCTGTTCCGGCTGCGGTACGCGGCCTCATCCATGTCCGGTCGGGGCGGGATGTCCGGGTCGTACATCGCCCGCCCGCGGCTGCCGCCGTAGGCGAACGCCCGGGCTATGCCAATGGCGCCGATGGCATCCAGCCGGTCGGCGTCCTGGACGATTTTCCCTTCGATGGTTTCCGGTACCTGGGTGTCCGTCCCCTTATAGGCGACCTTGTTGATGATCGCGATGACCCGCCCGGCGGTTTCCGGCGCCACCCCCGCGCCCGACAGGATCTGCCGGGCGTTTTCGTTTGCCTCCGTGGAGAAGAGCTTCGGGTCGTCCACATCGTGCAGCAGCGCCGCCAGCGCCACAATCTGCCGGTCGCACGGCTCCGTGTCGGCCAGCTTCATGGCAGTGCGGTACACCCGCTCTGTATGGAATTCGTCATGCCCGCCGGGATCCCCGGCGAAAAGTGCTTTCACCGCGTTCCGGACATATGGCAGCTGATCCGGCCCCATTGCCTCGCCTCCTTATTTCCGGCACAGGAGCATCCCGTATCCCTTATGCCTTCTTCCGTCAATCTGCACCCTGAATTTCCAGCAGCTCCAGGACCTGCTGCCCCCGGGCGGTCAGGGCGAAGCTGCCCCGCACCGGATAGTCCCCGTAGGCAAAGCCGGACAGGGGCTGGTCAAAATCTATGGAGATCAGCCCCCGCTTTTCCAGGCATTCCAGCACCAGGCTGCTCTCCTCCGGTTCTTCCTCCCCCAGATAGATGGGCGCCGGGGAATCCGCCCGCCGGGCGACGGGCAGGAAGGGGATCTGAGCCAGCATTTTCAGCATTTCCACCTCCGCAGGAGCGAGGACCAGCGCCCCACATCCGCCGCAGCATCCTTCGCACGCTTCACATCCGCTCATGGCAGCCTCCTTAACGCTTCGTTCTCCCGGGTCTGGCAGGTGAACAGGATCACCTGGGTAGTTTGCGCCTCCTGGCGGAGAATATCCAGCGCCGCGGAAAGCCGGGCATCGTCGAACCGGGCCAGAACGTCATCCAGGATCAGCGGCGCGTCCGGTGTCAGCTCCTCCGCCACCGCCAGCCGCAGCGCCAGGTACAGCTGGTCCACCGTGCCGTCACTGCGCCACTGGGAGGCGCGGAGGGTATCCTCGTCCTGGGTGCAGGCGCTCAGGCTCAGGTCCTCCCCAAAGGTGATGCGCTGGTAGCGCCCGCCGGTGAGCCGGCTGAACAGGGCCTGCGCCCGCTTGGAAATTTTGGGGGCGAACCGCCGCTGCAATTCGCTGGTGGCGGCGCTCAGCGCCTTCTGCGCCAGCTCCAGTGCCAGATATGTGTCCTCCAGCCGGTCGATCCGCGCCTTGGTCTGCTTCATTTCCGTGAGAATGGCGGATTCCTGCCCCAGCGCCTCCGCCTGCCCCTGGTACTGCCCCAGGCGCAGCTGGTTCTGCTTCTGCTCATAGGCCGCGCTGGCCAGCAGGGCATCGGTTTCGCTGGCACTCTGGGTCAGCGTGTCCGCAAATTCCGGCGGCTGGGCAGCCTTCGCCATGGACTGAAGCGCCTTTGCGTGGGCGGCAGCCTGCTGAAGGTCCCGCCGGGCATCGCCCAGGGCGCTCCAGGTCTGCTGCACCTGCTCCCATTGGGCAACGCAGGTGTCCAGGGCACGACCCTGGGTCAAATTATCGATTTCGGCCTGAAGCGCCGCCATCTGCTGCCGCCGCTGGTCGCAGAGCGCCTCATGGTCGGAAAGCGCCTGGGCATAGGCCTGCTGGCGCGCGGCGTACGCCTGGGCGCAGTCCAGCCAATCCGAGGGCGTTTGGGAGCCGTAGCGTTCGGCCAGCGCCCGCTGCGCTTTCTCCGCCCCGCCGCGGCCAATTCCGCCCACGGCCAGGCAAACCAGCCCCAGCACCGCGGCGGCCAGACCGCCGGCGGCGGCGGGGGAGGCCAGCGCAGCCCACACAGCAGCGGCGGCCAGGAGCCCCAGCGCCAGGAAAACAGCGCCGAAAACCGCCAGGAGCGTCATGTGCTTTTTCTTCTGCGCCAGGGCGCGCAGCTGCGCGCCGTCCGCCTGGGCGGCGGTGAGGGATGCCTCCGGTGTCATGCCACGGAACATCTCCGGCGCGTCCGGCGCCTGGGGCGCTGGCGGGGACATCTGCTCCTCCATCTGGAGCGACAGCTGCGCCTGCTGCAATGCCCGCGCCTGCTTCAGGCTCCGGGCGGCTTCCGTTTCCGGCGGCAGTGCCTGCGCGGCCTGCTCCAATACCGCCACCTGCTCCTGGGCGGCGTCCTGCGCCCGGAGCGCCTGCTCCACCTGGACGGCGTCCGCCTGGGCGGCGGCGTAGGCCAGGGCTTTTTTGTGATTTTCCAGCTGGGCGACCCAGGTCTCCAGCTCCTTCTGCCGGTTTTCCAGCCGCTGCGCCTGGCTGTTCAGTGCCTGCAGGCTGCGGAGCTGGTCTTCCAGGTGGGCGTACTGGGCCTCCGCCTGGGGGATCAGGCCGGTGCGGTTGAAGCGGCACTTGTTTTTCAGTTCTTTCAGCTGCTTGCCCAGCGTATCCCCGGCGCTGTTCTCGTCGCCGGTGGTGACCAGATTGTTCAGCCTGCGGCGCAGGGAATCGTCCTGGGTCAGGGGCAGGTCGGACAGCTTCAGGAAGCCCGCCCGGACGAATACGCTCCGCTCCACGCCCAGCAGGGTCAGGCCGCAGTTGGCGGCGGTCAGCTCGGGGACATCCATCCCCGTTTCCGTTTCGTAGGCGCGGAAATCCCCAAAAATCAGCCGCCCCCGGGTGCGCCGCTCCAGGGTGATGCTCCGGCCGTTCCACAGGATTTCCATCCGCCCTTCCATAGGCGCGCCGGACCAGGGGGCATAGCGCTCCTTATCCGCCAGGGTGGTTTTTGTGGTTTTCGCCCGGGTGTCGATGCCGTAGAGCATGGCCACTACAAAGGCGCACCAGGTGCTCTTGCCCCATTCGTTGGGCGCTTCGATAATGTTCAGACCCGGCTGGAGGCGCAGGGTTTCATGCTCCAGCTTTCCAAAGGTGGCGGTCATGGAAAGAATTTTCATGGCAGCGTCACCTCCTGACCGTCCAGAATCTGCCGGGAAATGCGCGCCGCCAGCTTTACGCACCGCTGGAGCCGGGGGCTGTCCGTATCCATGGCATCGTGCAGCGCCTGGAAATACACGCCCTCCAGACTGTCCTCCCCCACGGCGCTCCACAGCGCTTTCTCCGGAATGGTGCGGTCCCGCAGCTCGAGATTGGGAATGTGGGGGAACTGGGCGGCCAGCGCGGCGGTGTCCAGCCCGTCAGAGTAGCCTGTCAGGGTCACCCGGCAGAAATCCGCTGTTTCCGCCGCCGGGAGCAGGGAGGAAAGTGCCTGGAGCGCATCCTCGCCCACATCCGCCGTCTCATCGTAGAAGCGGGGGGTATCCAGTGGCAGGAAGCGGGCCTGCGCCTGCTCCTCCAGCGTGACCAGGATCACGCCCTTGATCCCCGGCTCGTCATATCCGTGCCCCATGGGGCAGCCCGGCCATGCGCACAGGCTCCCGCCGCTGCGGAAGCTGCCGGCCTTGTGGATATGCCCCAGCGCCAGATAGTCCAGCCCGGAATCCCGCACCTGGGGCGCGCTGACCGGGCAGTAGGGGGACGAGGGGGCGGTAGCGTCCCCATGCAGCACACCCAGCTGCCAGCGCCCGGCGCCCTCCGCCCGGAAGCCGTCCAGCAGCGCGGGGCAGTCCATGGCGGTGTAGCCCGCGCCGTACACTGTGCAGTCCAGTTCCGGCAGGTACCGGCTCTCCATGGCGGGGTGAGTGAAAATGGTCACATTTTCCGGCCAACGCTCCGCGGTGTACACGGAGGCGGGGTGGCAGAAATCGTGGTTGCCCGGGGCGATGAATACCGGGATGCCCAGCGACGACAGCGCCTCGTATACGGCCTGGAAGCTGTCCCGGGTGTACGCGCCGTCGAACAAATCGCCGGACAGCAGCAGCATCCGGCAGTCCTCCCGGCGGCAAAGCGCGGCGATCCGCTCCGGAATTTTCCGGAGCTGTGCCCGCAGGAAGGCAGCCTGGCCTTCGCTCCTGCCGGTCAGCGGCGCGTCCAGGTGCCAGTCAGCGCTGTGCAGAATTTTCATACAGATCCATCCTTTCCGCCTTTCGGCAAAGTCCGCTTTCCGTGTCAATGGTGAACAGTGCCGCCTGGAGCCCGGTGGGGCCGTCGGCCCACAGGTAGCGGCCCGCCAGATCGCCGCGGAACCTGGCGATGGACAGCTCCGGGCGGATGCCCAGGACCGAGCGGGTCGGCCCGGTCATGCCCAGGTCGGTCACATATCCCGTCCCGGCGGGCAGTACCTGGGCGTCCGCCGTGGGCACATGGGTGTGGGTCCCCCACACGGCGCTCACCCGCCCGTCCAGCAGGTAGCCCATGGCCAGCTTTTCAGAGGTGGCCTCGGCGTGCATTTCCACCAGCACCAGCCGGGTGCCCAGCTCCGGGAGAATTTTCTCGATCAACAGGAAGGGATTGTCCGGGCCGTAGTCCAGATTGCACCGGCCGATCAGATTCACCACTGCCACCGGGCCGCATAGGGAATCGAATATGCCCCACCCCCGGCCGGGGGACTGGGGTGCGAAATTTGCCGGGCGCAGAATGCAGGGGCAATCGTCCAGATACGGCACGATCTCCCTCCGGCGGAACGCATGGTTGCCCAGGGTGACCACATCCGCTCCGGCGTCCAGGATGTCCTCCGCTTGCGCCGGGGTGATGCCCACCGCGCTGGCGTTCTCCCCGTTGACGACCACGAAATCCGCCTGGGCTTTTCTTTTCAGGTACCGCAGGCTGCGGCGGATGCGCTCCACACCGGGGTCGCCCACCACGTCGCCAACGGCCAACACACGAAAATCCATTTTTTCTCCTCCCTACCGTACAGACCGGGCGTATTCCGTGGGGGTGATGCCGAATTTTTCCTTGAACTGCCGGGAAAAATGGTGCACCGTGGAATATTGCAGGGCAGCGGCGATTTCGGTAAAATTCATATTGCCCTCCCGGATCATCTGCTTGCTCTCCTGGAGCTTGATGCGGCGGATGTACTCGCCGGGGGAGATCTGGAGATTTTTATGGAACAGCGCCGTCAGGTAGCTGGGGCTGACGTCTGCCATCCGCGCCACATAAGGCACGGAGAGCCGCTCCCGGATGTGGGTGCTGATAAATTGCTGGGCCCGGCGGATGATCTCATTCTCTGCGTTGACGGAATTGGCGCTCTGCAGCTTCTGCGCCGGAGCATCCTGCTGGCGCAGCAGCGACAGGATCAGCATGGTCAGCTGGCACAGCAGCATATCCGGGGCGTATTCGTCCGTCCGGTCCCGCTCCCGGAGCATTTGCTGCAGCAGCGACACGGCGGCCTGGGTGGGGCGGAGCTTCCGGTTCAGCAGCGGCGCAAGGTCGCTCCCCTCCAGATGGAAGGACAGCGTCACATATCGCGGGGCGACCTCCACATCCGCATACTGCATGTGCCATTGGCCTGCGCCGTAAACCACCAGATCGCCCTGCTCCAGCACCAGCTCCTGCCCGTCCACCACGGAGTGGAGCGTACCCTGATCCACATAGGTCAGCTCCGGCATGGCGTGGGACTCCCCGGGGAAGAAGAATCCCCGCTCCTTCTCCTGGTAGAAGAAGGTGTAAAGCTCCGTGACCTGGATGCGATGGGTCAGCTGATAGTCATTTTGTTCCCGGTAGGTGCCGATGACCTCCGGAAAGGTTTCCGCCGACAGATAGGCGGTGGCAGTCTCCTGCCGGAAGGGGGAGACCCGGAAACGGACGCCCGCGTGGATGCACACCGGCTTATCCAGGTAAAAATGCTGGTATTCCTCGCCCTCCCCGGCGACGGACAGCACGGCCATGCCGGAATCGCTCCACAGCTGCACCGGGCAGACCGCCCGGTACTCCGGCAGCGCGCCCAGGCGCAGATGGAGCGCCCGGCCGTCCTCCCCGGGCTGCCGGGGCTGGGACGCCCGTTCAGGCGAAACGGTACCGTAGTCCTTGAAATCCAGTTGGTTCAAATTCCGAATCAATGCTTTTATCCCCCCCAAAAACGGAAAAATGGGGTCGCCTTCCGGTGACCCCTTCATTATAAACAAAATAGTCGAAAATGGCAAATATTTTTCGCGATTCTTACCGCTGATATTCAAACTGGAAGTCGTAAATGTCCACGGTGTCCCCGTCGGCGATGCCCATTTCCTCCAGCCGGGCGAACAGGCCGCATTTGCGCAGCTGCTGGTCGAAATAATTCCGGGATTCGTAATCGTCGAAATTGATGTTCTGCACCAGATTTTCCAGCCATTGCCCGGTGATCAGCCAGGTGCTGCCCAGATGCTCGATCTGCAGCTGGCTGGGGTCCCCGGCCTGCGGCACCGGCTCCACGTACTCCGGCTCGTAAACCGTCACTGGGGGCAGGGTGCTGAGCTTGTCCGCCACCACCCGCATCAGCGCCCGGGTGCCCTGGGTGGTCCCGGCGGAGATCTCGTAAAGCGGGCAGCCCAGCGCCTCCACATGGGCGCGCAGCCGCTGCAAATTGTCGGATTCCGGGGGCAAAAGGTCGATCTTGTTGGCGGCCACCAGCATGGGGCGATCCTTTAGCTCCGGGCTGTAGCTTTCCAGCTCGGCGCAGATGGCGTCAAAATCCGCCACCGGGTCCCGCCCCTCGCTGCCGGACACGTCCACCACATGGACAAGCAGGCGGCAGCGGTCAATATGCCGCAGAAAATCGTGCCCCAAGCCTGCGCCCTCCGCGGCGCCCTCGATGATGCCGGGGATATCCGCCATGACGAAGGAGACCCCTTCATCCACGTAGATGACCCCCAGGTTGGGGAACAGCGTGGTAAAATGGTAGTTGGCGATTTTCGGGCGGGCGTTGGAGGTGACGGAGAGCAGGGTGGATTTTCCCACATTGGGGAAGCCCACCAGCCCCACATCCGCCAGCAGCTTCAGCTCCAGGACCACGTCCCGCTCCTGCCCCTTGGTGCCCGCTTTGGCAAAACGGGGGACCTGCCGGGTTGGGGTGGCGTAGTGGGCGTTGCCCCAGCCGCCCCGTCCGCCCCGGGCGATGACGAAATCCTCCCCGGTGGACATGTCCACGATGATCTGATTGCTTTCGGCGTCCCGCACTACAGTGCCCCGGGGCACCTCCACGATCAGCGGCTCGCCCCGCTTGCCGCTCATTTTCCGCCCCTGGCCGTTGTCGCCGCCCTGGGCGGCATACTTCCGCTTGTAGCGGAAGTCCAGCAGCGTGGACAGGTTGTCGTTCACCCGGAGGATGACGCTGCCGCCATGGCCGCCGTCCCCGCCGTCCGGCCCGCCGGATGCCACATATTTCTCCCGGTGGAACGCCACCGCCCCATCTCCGCCCTTGCCGCCGCAGACGGTGATGCGCACTTTATCTACAAACATGGTCAAATTCCTCCTGCGTGTCGTTGCTCTCCGCCGGGTGCCAGACGGTCTGGTTCTCCACTTCCATGGTCATGGTGTCCACGTCCAGGATGTGGATGCTGCATTTATCCGCGGCGACGGTGCTGTTCTGGTTGCTCCAGCGCTGGTTCTTCACCAGGGCGTAGAGCGCCTTGATCACGCCGCCGTGGGTGACGATCAGAATATCGCCGGGAAGATCCCGATTTTCTGCCAGAAATTGGGAAAACCAGGCCTTGATCCGCTGAAAAAATGCTCTGGGGCTTTCGCCGCCGGGGAAGGGCTCATCCATTTCCAGCTTCCGGAAGTACAGGCCCGGGTACTGGGCCTGCGCCTGCTCCAGCGGCATTCCGGCCAGAACCCCGTTGTTGACCTCCCGCAGCGCCGCGTCCGGCTGGATGGGCAGGTGCAGCGCATCGGCAAAATATGCCGCGGTTTCCATGGTGCGCACCAGGTCGCTGGCGTAGATCGCCGCGATATGGAGGTCAGTCCGCTGCCGGAGGTATTCCGCCGTGCATCTGGCCTGGGCATGCCCCTCCGGCTGCAGGCCGTAGCGGCTCCAGCCGCCCCGGCGGGTTTCATCGTCCTGCCCGTGGCGCACAAAAATGATTCGCATATTGCCGCTGCCTCCTTTACTGCCTGATCTTCGGAAATTTCCGGAAAAAAGCAGCCGCTTCGTCCAAGCGGCTGCTTTCCCTGCCTTTTACTGCTCGGCGTACACGGAGCACTGCCGGCGATCCTTGCCCTTGCGCTCAAACTTGACCTTGCCGTCAACCAGAGCGAACAGCGTATCGTCGCTGCCGATGCCCACGTTCACGCCGGGATGGATGTGGGTGCCTCTCTGGCGAACCAGGATGTTGCCGGCCAGGACGTACTGACCGTCGGCACGCTTCACGCCCAGACGCTTAGACTCGGAATCACGGCCGTTCTTGGTGGAACCGCCGCCCTTGTGGTGAGCGAAGAACTGAATACCAATTTTCAGCATGGTGTTACACCTCCAAAACTTCGATATAGTCGGGATAATCGTCCCGCAGGCTGCAAAGGGTCAGCATCATTCCGGCAAGCACTGCCTGCACGGTATCCTCCTCATCGCAGGATGCGGGGAGGGTCAGAGTGACGGAAGCGTCCGCCTCCTTGACCCGGACCTTGGCCTTCGCGCCACACACCTCGTTGATGGTGGCCTCGGCCATGGTAACGGTAGCGGAAATGGCTGCGCAGACGATGTCCGCGCCGGCCTCAGCGTATCCGCTGTGCCCGGAGATGGAGAATCCGGTGATTCTGTCCTCCTCCGTGAAAAATTCGCATTTTGTCATAACGGGTTACAGGGCGATCTTGGTGATCTCCACCTTGGTATAAGGCTGGCGATGACCGATCTTCTTCTTCTCGTTCTTCTTGGGCTTGTAGGTCAGAACGGTGATCTTCTTGCCCTTGCCGTTTTTGAGGACCTTGGCCTCCACGTTGGCGCCCGCAACCACGGGCGTACCGATCTGGGTGTTCTCGCCGTCCATGATGGCCAGAACCTGGTCGAAATTGACGGTGGAATCCGCCTCTGCGCCCAGCTTCTCCACGAAGATGACGTCCCCCTCGGCGACGGTGTACTGCTTGCCGCCGGTCACGATAACTGCTTTCATTTTTGTTTCACCTACTTTAATTGTGTAGTCTCGCTCTGGGGGCGGGCACATGGCGCACCAACTTAAGCCCCTTCAATGCGGCTCGTCCATTTTAGCACCCGCAGGGGGAAAAGTCAAGGATTATTTTGCCGGGATCCTTGCCATTTTGGCGGTATTTTGGTATACTGACGGAGGAAACGAGAAATTTTGCGGAGCGGGAGGTGCGGCGCGGTGAAAAGCAGGACGCTGGGGATCCTTCTTGTGGCGGCGCTGGCAGTCTGCCTGGCACTGGCGCTGGCGGTGCAGGGCGGTCAGGATGCTGCCACGGCGGAGATCTGGTCGGATGGCACGCTCATCCGGACGGTGGACCTGACGGTGGATCAGGTGTTCACTGTGGAAAGCGCCGCCGGGATCAACGTGATCACCGTATCCGGGGGGGAAATCGCCGTTACCGAGGCCTCCTGCCCGGATCACATATGTATGGATCGCGGCTATTGCAGCGGCGGGCTGCCCATCGTCTGCCTGCCAAACGGGCTGGTGATCCAGTTCACCGGGGAATCTGCCGTGGATGCCGCCGCCGGGTAGCCCCGGCAGCGGCCGAAAAAAAGAAATCGGGAGCCGGTGCAGAGGATTGCGCCGGCTCCCTGGCATTGCGCGGTCATTCCATTTCCAGAAATCCCAGAGGGTCCATTGGTTCAGCGTCACAGGTGACGCTGAAGTGGAGATGGTCCCCGATGGCGGTTTCCAGCAGCGCGGTGTTGCCCACGGCGCCGATGGTTTGCCCCATTTCCACCGTGTCCCCGATCTCAACGGATACGTCCGCAGCCAGGCTGGCGTACACGGTCACGTACCCGTCCTGGTGGCGTATGACCACCGTGGTGCCCATGGCGTCGTCCGTGTAGACGTTGTAAACCGTCCCTGCCGCTGCGGCGCACACCGGAGTGCCTGCCTCGGCGGCAATATCAATGCCGTTGTGGACCCGCCAGTCCCGGGTGGTGGGGTTATAGCTCAGGCAGTCCATGGCGTAGCCGCAGACCGTCTCCCCGGACAGCGGCGCGCAGGTGGTCAGGCGGCTCTGCGTGGCGGGCTGGGTGG